>JAKVBA010000003.1:0-43335 GCA_022447525.1 Gammaproteobacteria bacterium | reverse complement strand
AGCCGCTAGATGATTTTTATCTCCAGCAAAAACCATTGAGCCGAAAGAGGTCGTTTGAGCCTGCTCTATGCCAAACCGCTCTGCAGCTTGACTGTACCTGTCATCGATCTTGATATTTCCTCTGACTGCTAAGTCAGCGGCTAAAAATGCACTGATCTGCTGTACGATCCCACGTTCGACTCTATCGGCGAACAAACTGACCGCAGTTACCACCGTTACGGCCAAAATCAACGCGGATACAACGAGGTTTAACTGCCCACCGCGCCAATCACGATACAGCAGCTTTATATCTACAAAATTCATGCACTCGCCCGCGTCAATAAGAGTCGGCTAGCACTGGTTTTAGTTAACCGACCACCATCTATTGTTATTGTGGTTTGACAGCGCTCTGCTAACCGTTGCTCATGCGTGACTAGAATCAATGTAGTATCAGCTTGTTCATTAAGCTCAAACAACAGATCGGATATTTTGGCTCCTGTAGCTTGATCGAGATTACCCGTTGGTTCATCGGCGAATAATAGCTTTGGCGCACATGCAAAAGCTCTAGCAACGGCAACACGCTGTTGCTCTCCACCAGAAAGTTGCTTGGGATAATGACTGGTCCTTTGAGCCAGACCAACCTTGGCAAGATATTCTTTCGCCCTATCTTGAGCATTTTTGGTCCCAGCAAGTTCCATTGGCAAAGCGACATTTTCTAGGGCCGTCAAACTTCCGAGCAGTTGAAAGGTTTGAAATACGAAGCCGACTAATTCCGCACGAACACTTGCTCGGCTTTCTTCGTTCATATCGGTGATTTTGTGGTCTGCCAGCCATATATCCCCACTGCTGGGCTCATCCAACCCAGCTAACAACCCCAACAATGTTGACTTACCTGCCCCTGAAGGCCCAACAATTGCAAGACTTTGGCCAGCTTCCAGGTCAAAATTGATATCTTGTAATATCGTTAACTCTTGATCTGCGGTATTAACGGTCTTATTAACAGAACGTACACGTAAAATAGTTTCGGACATTTATATAATTAGATTTAGTCGGACTGTGATTAATGTTACCAAGGCCATACGGGTATGTTAATTCGGCGTTTAGAACTTGAACGCCATCGCCTTGCCGCCTGATGTGTAACAACTTAGTTCTATTTGATAGGGGCAAAATCTCAAAGACCAAGCATTCAAAGAGACACGTTATGATACTCAAACGACTTTTCAATTTATTCACATTAAAACTACGCTTCAGATTTGTCGCGACCACATTGCTAATTGTTCTGTTCAGTAGTTTCGAGGCCTCCGCCAAACATATATTAGTTTACGGCGATAGCTTGAGTGCCGCGTATGGCATGGACGAAGAAAAAGGATGGGTTAATTTGCTTGCAACCACAGCGGATCATGATCTTAAAGTCACTAACGCGAGCATCTCCGGAGAAACGAGCTCCGGCGGACTAGCTCGACTCAAAATCACCTTGGAAGAAATAGCGCCAGATTTGGTAATTTTGGAGCTTGGTGCAAATGATGGTCTTCGTGGCTATTCGACAGAGTTGCTAAAAAAGAATCTTGAAAAAATGATCGTGGCGACCAAAACTTCCGGGGCTGAATTGGTGCTTGCTGCTATCAGCTTGCCTCCAACTCATGGCCCGAGATACATAGACAGCTTTCGCGAAGTCTATTTTGAGCTTGCTGAAGAACACACAATTCCTCTCTTGGATTTATACCAACCGAGCTTTGTCGAGACTCCCGGTTTTATTCAGGAAGATGGCTTACACCCAACCGAGATCACACAGCCAATCATCAAAGACCTTGTTATTAATTTTTTACTGGACAACAATTTTTTGGAGAAATAAAAATGACGATGACGCTTTATGGAATGGGGCACTCTCGTTCATTCAGATGTCTTTGGGCCCTGGAAGAAGCCAAATTGGATTACAATTTTGTGAACTTAGATTTCGCCAGCGCAGAAGACGATGGCAGCAAATCTCCTACCTATTTGAAACTCAATACACAGGGAAAGGTACCGACTTTGGTACACAACGATTTTGTATTGATTGAAAGTGCAGCGATCGTAAATTACATCAATGCATGCACTGACAAATCGTTCATTCCACAGGCACCTCAAGACAGGGCAAAATACGATGAATTGGCATTTTTCGTACTGACCGAATTGGAACAACCGTTGTGGACGACTGGCAAACATAAGTTTGCAATACCAGCGGAATACAGGGTTCCAGAGGTGCTAGCAACAGCGAAATGGGAGTTCCAGAAAGCACTTAATACTCTCCCAAGTCTCTGCGCAGTCACAGCATCACCAAACCAACAAGGAGGCTTTGCCTTAGGGAACGAGTTCAGTTTTGCAGACATACTATTAGCACAAACATTTAACTGGGCTGATCGATTTAAATTTGACGTTCCTAAAGTGTACCTAGACTATCGCGACACGATGTACTCCAGACCAGCGGCAAAAAGGGCACTAGATTTCTGCTAAAAACTTAAAACACCTGGTTCAAAACACGAAATTTCTGAGGAGGCTAGAAAATGGCAATTGGCGTAACCGCAAAATTAGTAATTAAACCCGGAAAAAATCAAACCTTCGAGGCAGCCTTTGCTCGTCTTGCGACGGAGGTAAACCAGCATGAAGACGGTTGTGAGTTTTACAAAATTTATAAACATAGCGAAGAACCAGATACTTATGTGGTACTGGAGAGTTATGTTGATCAAGCAGCACTCGAAGCTCACAGAGAAACTGAGCATTTCCGCTCGATTGGGAATGAGCTTGGGCCTCTTTTGGCAGCTCCACCGGAATTATCTATCATGCAATCATGCACTTAGATTGCTGCTCAATAAACGAGCTGTTTAGTTGGAGCCAAGTGCCTCCAGGGCTAATTCAACGGCACTGATGTAAGGATGAACCTGAGGGCGCTCTTGTCTAAGCTTAGCTAGGCCCTCATCAACACTCATCCCTCTGTAATGACAGAAATACGTTAATACTGTTGCCGGGGCTCGACAGATACCAGCATTACAGTGAACGTACACTCTATGACCAACAGCCAATAGTTTGTTGAGGCTCTTTACTGGTTCTGGTAAACGTCTTCCTAAATCAACCTCATCGAAATCGATAATTGGAAATCTGTGAGCGGATATACCAGCCGCAGTATATGCCTGCTGAAGCTGTTGCCAATCTATTTTGTGTGCCTTTATGTCAGCATCGCTTTGTAGAGAAACGACGGCGCTGATTTTCATCTGCGCTAAACGTGAAGCGTCTAATTCAGACTGGGGGGCGCTACCTACAAATAAATCGGTCTCGATACGACTAAAATTGATCATTCGACGGCCTACTTACTCGTGAAACTGACCGCTTTGTTGTTGCACTGTCTCGACCAAAGCTTGCATATTCTCTGGCTTAGCAAAAGGTTGGATGCCATGTCCAAGATTGAAAATATGCCCTTTATCTTGAGCTTGATGTTGGCCGTAGCCATGCAAAACCTCAAGAGCATGGTCTGCGACCTGCTGCTGACTGGTATTCATCACAACCGGATCCATATTTCCTTGCAATACTACCCGATCACCGACACGCTGCTTTGCAGATGAGATATCAACAGTCCAATCGAGCCCTAAACCATCGCAACCAGTGTCGGCCATGGATTCAAGCCATTGCCCACCGCCTTTTGTAAACAATACAATTGGAACACCATTGCAAGCTTCATCGTTTTTTATCGCCGATACAATTTGCTGCATGTAAGCCAACGAGAAAGTCTGATAGTTTTGAGTGGAGAGCATCCCACCCCAGGTATCGAAGACCATCAAAGATTGTGCACCAGCCGCAACTTGAGCTTTTAGGTATTGAATTACCGAATCAGTTACGATTTGCAGTAACTGATGAGCCGACTCAGGAGACTCAAACATAAGCCCCTTGATTCGACGAAATTCCTTACTCCCACTACCTTCGACCATATAACTGGCCAGAGTCCAGGGGCTGCCAGTGAAACCAATCAGTGGCACTCTGCCATCCAACGCGCCCCGAATTACTCTGATCGCGTTCATAACGTAGCCCAAATCTTGTTCCGCATCTGGCACACCCAAAGCGTCAATGTCGCCTTGGCTTCGTATTGGCTTATTGAATACAGGTCCAATTCCCTCCTCCAATACCAACTCAAGACCCATGGCATCTGGTATGGTTAAAATATCAGAGAAAAGAATCGCAGCATCCAAACCAAATCGATCGATCGGCTGCATGGTGACCTCACACGCTAGCTCCGGAGTTTTGCACAAGGTCAGAAAATCACCGGCCTGCTTCCTAGTAGCTCGATATTCTGGTAAATATCGGCCAGCTTGTCGCATAACCCAGATTGGAGTTCTCTCTACCTTCTCACCGCGCAATGCGCGTAAATACAAATCGTTCTTTAAATTTTTCATGCCGCGAAGTATAACGTCAAAACTTCAAACTTAGATCAAGAATTCCGTTGAATGGCTGAATTAATTTATAGCTAAAACAACTCGTCTCTGGTGAATACTACGACCTTTAAATCACCATCGATATGTAATCCTTAATCAATATTTAAAAGGGAGAGGAGTTTAACTTGAAAAACGCACTAGTCATCGGCGCAAACGGCACCATCGGAGCCGAAATAGCAGCGCAGCTCGAAAATACACACTCGGTGTACAAATTAACACAAACTGATACTGACTACAGTGAGCCTTCGCTCGCGTCTATTGCCAAAGAGATGCGATCTTTTGGCGATTTCGAGAGAATAATCTGCTGCATCGGAGTACTCCACAATTCGACTGTTTCTCCTGAGAAAAGGCTAAGCCAACTAAATCACGAAGCCCTCGAAGAATATTTCAGGATCAATACGATAATACCCGCCTTGTGTGTTAGTGCTTTTAGCCGACTCCTGAGCAAACAATATCCATCAAAGTTCGCCGTTTTAAGTGCAATGGTAGGTAGCATCAGCGACAACAAGCTAGGGGGCTGGTACGGCTACCGAAGCTCTAAGGCCGCGCTAAATATGATGATCAAAACCGCTTCAATCGAATTATCAAGGACAAACAAAAATCTTTCGATTTGCGCAATCCACCCAGGCACCACCCAAGGCAATCTCTCCAGACCATTTGCTGCAGGAGTAGCAAAAGACAAGTATTACAGCCCTGAGCAATCCGCAGAGAGAATCATTAACATTATCAATGGATTAGAACCAAGCAGAACAGGCCAATTTCTTAACTGGGACGGAACCGAAATTAGCTGGTAACAAGTTGGGTATTGGTAAGTTCGGTTTAGGTACTATAAACTGATGCGATTGCAGTAGTGAGCGGTATAATCATCGGACCATGCAATTCAACTGCAGAATATATCTTAACTGAGCCCTAACATAACAACATGAATCGCAGACAATTATTGAAGAGTGCCGCCGGCATCTCTTTACTGCACTTAGCTGCATGCTCTACTAAACCTTATGGCAGCAAGCACTCATATCTTAGTCAATTTCTTCTTCCTGAAAATCAAAACACCGTATTTTTTTGGATAGATACCGCTTTGCAACAGGTACGTGATCAGCGCATCACGCCTCCGCGAGCTGCATATAATTTTGCCATGCCAATGGTAGCGGGTTTTCTAGCTGCCAACGGCATTACTCAGACTTTTTCAGAACACTTCCAGATTGGTGAAGGGCCAAAGGATGCCAACCCTGAGATTGCCTACGGTGTTGCCTTTGCCACTGCGGCCGCCGAAGTCTTTCAACAACCGTTTTTGCTAGAAAAAAGAAGGTTCCTAAATCAATTCGCTGACTCGACTGCAAAACAAGCTGCGGTTAGTTGGGGTAAAAAAGTAGGTAAAGCTCTTATTCGACACAGGAATGATGATGGCTCTGAACCGAGCGAAGTTAATTTTTATTTTGATCGATATAGCCGTCGCGAAGATACATTGAAGTGGAGTCCTACCGGACCCTTTTACAGTGCCAACCCTGGACCTGCTTTTGGAAGTTTCGAGCGAGGCCTGTTTCCAGGTCACGGCCAAATTCAGCCTTGGACAATGAGCAGTTCGGACCAGTTTCGCGCCGTCGACTTTTATGACCCTAGAAGTCAAGAGTTCGCGGATGAATTCAATCGAATTCGACTTCTGGGCGGTGCCGACAGCACAGAAAGAACAGAGGATGAGTCCGAAATAGCGCTGTTTTGGGAGGACGGCCCTTGGGGAGTTACACCACCAGGTCATTTTATCTATCTGGCAATGCAAATTTTACAGGATAGAAGTTTTGATTTTATTGAGCTGGCAAAGTACTTCGCATTGATTGGCATGACACAGTGTGATGCCTCAATCTCAGCTTGGGACAGCAAATACCATCATGATATTCTCAGACCAGAAAGCGCGATTCGTCAGAGAGCGGCTCAGTTTAATAATGCCTCCGCTGAAGTCACATTACAGCCTGACTGGCGTAGTTATATTCCAACTCCTTCCTTTCCCGCTTATACATCTGGTCATTCAACGTTCGGTGCCGCGGGTACGGAATTAATCAAACTCATCATCGATACTGACAAGATAGATATTACAGGACAGTCACCTGATTTAGTTATCTGGCCGCAGCTGAGAAATATAGTTAGGCGCTGGTACAGCTTGGATCAAATCGCCGAGGAAAACGGCATGAGCCGCTTATATGGTGGCGTGCATTGGGAGCTAGATCATACCCAAGCCATGAAGGCTGGGAGATCAATCGCTAGACAGTCGTTTTCAAACTTCTTTACAAGAAGGGTTTAGCTATGAAACTCGATAGATCATTACATCAACTAGGCTGCTTATCCTTGCTACCCTTCGCCTGTATGAGCCAGGTCGCTCATTCGTTAGACTTAAATTACGAAGGCCTCTCAAAATTCGAAGAACCTATTGCTACCCACATCGCTGATACAACATTCACGTTGAGCTCGATAAGTGATATTCGTTTCGATCTCTCAAATGAGAGAGATAATATAGAGTCTGTCTCTTCCGTGTTTCAACTTGGAGCTGAAACCCAATTAGATAACTCATGGACTTTGGGGGCAGCCTACTTGGGAGTTCTCGATTCAGAAGATATGGAAGGTGATCATTACACCGATAATGTAGCCATTTATTTGAGCAGTAGCTGGGGTAGCGTTTCTCTAGGCAATGTGACTGGGGAAGTAAGAGAAAATACTCGGCGTAAAAGAGGCGTGGGGAACGCCAATTTAAACCTAGATAATAGTTTTGGAAGCTTATCCGATTACGGTGTGTCATACACCGTAAGACTTGGACCCAGTCAGATTTTCACGCTGGCTGATCAAGATGGAAACATTGAAGTTGGAGCCGGATATCAGCGTCCACTCGGCAACAAGGATTATCGTTTTTCGATTCGTTTTCGTAACACCGAGTCAATACAAATTGCTGAGCAGAGCTTTGATATTGAGTCCGAATCAGGCATCCTCACCGCTGAAATGACCTACGGTGACTTGGTAATCGATGCGAGTATTGGTCTGGAAAGTTTGTCATTTGATCAACTAACTGCAAACCGCAAATTCATCGCTCTAGGGGCGACACGCAAAATAGGCACGTGGAGTGGATCAGTAGAGGCATATTTTGGTGAGTTAGAAGACGGCAGTAGCAATGCTTACTCAATAGGTCTAAGCAAGGACCTAGCTCGCGGTTTCAGCTTAAACCTCGGGATTAATCATCAGGATCAAAGTTTTGATATTGTGGCTTTTGACCCGATAAACCTAAATGACACAACAGCAACTATTTCATTGCGATACAGCCTATAAAAAAGCCGAGGCATGGCCTCGGCTTTTCGGCATCGCTACACCTGTTTAAATCAAATTTAGTGGCGCTTCTTAAAGTAGTGAAAAAATACTCTAATCACCGCTCTCCAATAAATCCATCGGGCTTCTCGCTTAGTAAGGAGCCCTTCTGAGTAGGCAGAGACCACTTGTTTAATAACGCAACGCTTATATTTATAAGGCGTAGCAGCGAAGACAGGCTCACAGCTTAAATCGACCAATTGTTGGCCACTACACCCTTGGGAATTAACCAATGCACCAGCTGGTGTTGCAACACACAAATCGTCTTCACGATCGTCTACCAGGTCTCCGTCCAAATCCACAAACTCTGGCACGAGGCTCAATCCCACAATTACTGGATCGTGGTCTGAAGATCTAAAGGGGGTGTTAAAATGATATCCCTCTGGCTTGAATTCAGAGTTGTAGTCAAACACTGGCGATTCATCTGTATTGATGTGCCATTCAGTCACTCCCGTTACCTGATCTACTAAACTTGTTGAAGCAAGAGCATGATCAAGTGAGCCCGCTTGACCGTCAAAGGTAAAGGAGTAGCCTTCTGTTCCATTGTAGATTTGAATCAAATCGGCATAACCCTGAGAGCCTAATGCCAACATTGGATCTTCTTCCGCATAGGCATTTAAATCACCCATTATTAGAATATCGCTCTCCTCAACACCCGTTGGAGAACTGGCTAACCACGCTACTAAATCGTTCGCAGCTTCGGTTCTTCTGAGGTTAAATGCGCCTTGTCCATCCCCTTGGTCGTCATTTAGGTCACCAAGTGGAGTGCTCGAGGGCCTTTTAGATTTAAAGTGATTAATTACCGCAGTAAATATGGCGTTGGCACCAAGATCTCTAAAACTCACAGCCAATGGCTGACGTGAACGACCATTTTCCAAAGTTTGATCAAATGCACCAGTTGCAAGCGTCGCAGATGACCCCACAATTTCTACGGAATTTGGCTTGTATAAAAATCCAACGGCAATCGCGTCAGTGCCAAGAAACTGGGTCCCCTCTGGCACTACGAAGCTATATACCTCACTGCCATACGCAGAATTAATGGCTGAGGTTAGCTGAGCTATCGCGCTGGATTCGTCGAAACCATTATTCTCTATTTCGATCACACCCAACACATCAGCATCAATAGCCTCGATAGCCGCCACTAGCTTGTCAGTTTGACGCTCCAATTCCTCTTCACTATCGGCTCCACGACAACCTTGATTCCCGGTCCCACAAACACTTTGTCCACTATCAATATTAGAGAAAAAATTGAGAACATTAAAACTAGCCACCTTTAGTGAACCAGCCACGTTAGCTGGAGTATTGGTTCTTGGATTAGACTTTAGAATAATCGGTGCTTGGATTGGTTGAAGAATATAATCACTTGTAGCAGGACTATTTGCATCAACGCGACCATAATCAATCACACCCACAAGCGAGGTAATTTGATCCCCTGCTCGGATTGGATCTTCAGGAGCCGTAAAATAGGGAACTACAGCGGGGTTTTGCAGGCGACTTCCATCATCGATCACCAGCTTTCGACGTGCATTGCTATCACGAAGCTCTTGAGCCTCTTGAGAATTGGCTGCAAACAGATTGGTAGGTTGAAATAAACGACCCGCACCTCCTTCATCGTTCGGGGAAGCAAGAGTCAATTGACCAAAGCGGCTCAAGAAAAACGTTTGAGATACCGTCATCGTATCAGTTGTCTCAACTAACATTCCTTCGACTCGCTCAAGATCACCGTCCTCTAGCTCAGGCAGAATTAACGGAGTAGGTAAAATTGTGCCAGTTCCCAGCTCCACTACTTGGCTTACGTTTTTCAGTTCGGTCAAACCAAAGAACTCATCGACCTCAGCAGTTACCTCAATTCGATCTCCGACACTGACATCAAGTTCATCTGACAAAGACGGCGTAAACACGAAAATTCCATCTGAAGTGGACTCATTGTCATCACCATCTTCATCTTGAAGATAAAAGCCGCGCAACTCATCATTGCCTTGAAAATCGGCAGTGACCACACCGGTTGTTTTCACAACTTGACCCTCTAGAGGGCTGCTGTCCATGTCAGACTGAATATCATAAATTTTCACCACCGAAATAACAGGGTCGACAGGACCGCCGCCACCTTGACAGTCATTATTTGCACCAGGCGAGTCATTGCTGTCCTCGGGTGCAAATTCTCCTATCTGCCAGCCTTCAGGACAAAGAAAGACATGAGCAGGAACAAAATTACCTGCGGGTCCTACTGTGTTAGAGCCATAGAACGCATCACCCGAATCAGGTGTTTCGAGCAATGCAATGGAATCTACGATTTGGCTATTAAAGTCTCCATCTAACACACCATCATTATCTGTATCCAAATCGTCGTTGGCGGACAATGAGGTATTGCGGATCAAAGCGTGAGTCACATTGTCACTGTTTTCAAAAGCAAATGAGCGTATTTCATCTGGCGTTCCAAGTGTCAGATAGTTTTTGGCAACTAACAGCAAACCATCTGAATTCAGGCTAAGTCCGTCTAAACTTACAGCGGCATCCAAGTTGCCGTCGCCATTGGAACCATCACCAATTACGATATAACTCAGGCCATTCAAAGATTCATTGGGTTCGCCTTTTAATTCAAAGTATTCATCAACATCAGAACTTGGCTGATCAATACGAATTTCGTTTATTTGGACAGCATTAACAGTAGCCGAAAAGATCGCCAATAACGCTGCCGATAGCAGTTTTGTTTTCATAGGGTTTGTTGGGTAAGGTATGTGTTAAAGATCTGTGAGAGATAAGTAATTAGCTATTTCTATAACAGAGCATTCGGTGGTTAGGGTATCGCAAGACGAGCACTAAGAGCCGATCAAGCTGGAGTGGAGTTTAATACCTATCCGTTTCAGTTACATTACAAACTGCCTATTTATTTATCGGACAGAAATGCCTTCCTAAATTCATTCAGCGCAGTGCTTTACTAAACGCAAAATAACTAGCTATGGGTCGATGCCTACGTATTTGCCAGACAGTACCAAACAAGAACTATATTGATGCATCAACTATCATGATAATACTCAGTTTGATAAAAGCACCATTCAATCCAATCAAAGTATAAGGAGACAACTATAGAAATCGCTACAATCGAGTAAACCCCTATGGCATAAGTAGCTACCCTAGGAAATGCACCCTTAGACATACAAAAATGATCTGGGACCAAAAATGATATAGGACATAGGAAAGCACTCTCGCAGAGGTGAAGGGGAAGCCGCTAAGAGACAACTGAGTGCCATCCATAGCACTGGCAACGGACTAAACTAAATTAAGCATGATCTCTTTAGTGACCATCGTCAATTTTTTAGCAGCTTACTCTTACTGCGTATTGAGATAATTTAATATACCTTGAGCCGCCTCACGACCTTCAAACACAGCAGTTACAACTAAGTCGGAGCCGCGAACCATGTCTCCTCCGGCAAAAACCTTCGGATTAGTGGTTTGAAATTGAACTGAAAGGTCACTAGAGGTTTTCACGCCGCCCCAATCATTAATTTCAATATTAAACTCACTAAACCAATCGGCTGGGCTTGGTCTAAACCCGAAAGCGATCACGACGTCGTCTGCTTCAACGATCTCTTCTGAACCAGGAACGACTTCAGGTCGTCTTCGACCACGCTCATCAGGTTCTCCAAGTTGCGTCGTTGCTAACTTAACGCCCGTAACTTTGCCACCTTCGCCGACGATTTCTATGGGTTGACGGTTCCAAAGGAATTCAACACCTTCTTCTTTGGCATTAGCCACTTCTCGCATAGAACCTGGCATGTTCGCTTCATCACGCCTGTACGCGCAGGTGACAGAGGTAGCACCTTGACGAACAGACGTTCTTACACAGTCCATCGCTGTATCACCACCCCCGAGAACAACGACCTTCTTGTCTTTCATATCGACAAATTCTAAGGCGTCTTTCTCAAAGCCCATTAATCGATTGATGTTCGAAACTAGGAATGGGAGCGCCTCGTGGACACCTTGGAATTCTTCACCAGCAAAACCACCTTTCATATAGGTGTAAGTACCCATGCCTAAGAAAACAGCGTCATATTCATCTAATAAAGTTTTGAATTTGATGTCTTTGCCTATTTCTACGCCTAACTCAAACTCTACTCCCATTTCTTCCATAATAGCTCGACGGGTTTGTACCACCTCTTTTTCAAGTTTGAATGGCGGGATACCGAAAGTTAGCAGACCACCGATCTCTGGGTACTTATCAAACACGACTGGTTTAACACCGTTACGAACCAAAATATCGGCACAACCAAGCCCTGCGGGTCCAGCACCAACCACCGCAACTTTTTTATCGGTCCAGACTCGCTTGGACATATCAGGGCGCCAGCCTTGCTTAAGCGCTTCATCGGTAATGTACTTTTCAACAGAGCCAATGGTAACCGCGCCGAATCCATCATTCAGAGTACAAGCACCCTCACAGAGTCGATCCTGTGGGCATATGCGACCGCATACTTCTGGTAGAGAGTTTGTCTGATGAGACAGTTCTGCGGCCTCAAAAAGATTTCCCTCGGATACAAGTTTTAACCAATTCGGTATGTAGTTATGAACCGGACATTTCCACTCACAGTACGGGTTGCCGCAACCAAGGCAGCGCTCAGCTTGAGCTCCGGCTTGATCCGCATCGTAATCTCCGTATATCTCTCTGAATTCTTTACTTCTCTGCTGTGCTGGAACCTTTTCAGGATCTTGGCGAGGCAAATCTAAAAACTGAAAATCATTACTCATAGTAAACCTTCTAAGAGCGAGCTATGCAGCGGCGCTCAGTGAATCAATTAGGGTCTCGAGGTCACTCGCCTTGGGCTTGATCATCCAAAAACTCGGCATATAGTCGGCAAAGTCTTCTAGAATTTCAGCTCCGCGAACACTGCCCGTAGCAGCGACGTGCTTTTCGATCATGGTTTGCAAGAACAACGCATAAGATTCCATGGCTTCTGGCATCAAACGATAGGTATCGATCAACTCATGGTTGTAGCGGTCAATAAATCGTCTGTCTTCGTCAAGAACGAAAGCCACACCACCCGTCATACCCGCACCAAAGTTTACGCCGGTTTCGCCGAGCACACAGACGGCTCCGCCAGTCATGTACTCACAACCGTGGTCACCAAGCCCTTCAACAACAGCAAAAGCACCCGAGTTTCGAACCGCAAAACGTTCACCAGCTTTACCAGCAGCAAATAGCTCACCCCCAGTAGCACCATAAAGACAAGTATTACCAATAATTGTCGACTCAGCCGCTACGATTCTTGATCCCTTCGCGGGATAGATCGAAACTCGGCCTCCCGACATACCTTTACCGACGTAATCGTTAGCATCGCCTTCTAGATTAATGTTCAGGCCATTTGCGTTCCATACTGCAAAACTTTGGCCAGCATTACCATAGAGATTTAAGGTTAGCGGGGAATCTATCAAACCATCATGCCCATGCGCTTTAGCAATTTCGCCTGATAGACGAGCACCGATAGATCGGTGGATATTTTTAACCTCGTATGAGAACTCACCACCAGACTTTGACTGAATAGCAGGCAGCATTTCAGCAACCATCTGCTCGGCCAATTCAGCCTTATCAAAAGGATCGTTTTTAGGCTCAACGCAATATTGTGGTTTTTCGTCAGAAACGTAGTCGCTTGATAAAATTTGACTCAAATCAAGACCGCGCTGCTTTTCAGTTTCACCTTCAAGCACCTCGAGTAAGTCAGTTCGACCGATCAAATCGGTTAACTGAGTTACCCCAAGTTTCGCCATCCATTCACGCGTTTCCATTGCAATAAACTTAAAGTAGTTCACTGCACGATCAACGGTTCCCACATAATGCTTTTGGCGTAATACATTGTGCTGTGTTGCAACACCCGTCGCACAGTTATTCAAATGGCAAATTCTTAAATATTTACAACCCAATGCGACCATTGGCCCAGTGCCAAAACCAAAGCTCTCTGCTCCTAAAATAGCCGCCTTGACAACATCAAGGCCGGTCTTAAGGCCACCATCAGTCTGAAGTCTGACTTTGTCACGCAAATCATTAGCGCGTAAGGCTTGATGCGCTTCAGTAAGTCCTAATTCCCATGGCGATCCAGCATATCGAACTGAGGTCAAAGGGCTTGCCCCCGTGCCGCCATCGTAGCCAGAAATTGTTATTAAATCTGCATACGCTTTAGCAACGCCAGCAGCAATGGTTCCAACACCCGCCTCGGCTACCAATTTGACCGACACCAAGGCTTGAGGATTAACTTGTTTTAGATCAAAAATGAGCTGTGCCAAGTCTTCGATTGAATAAATATCGTGGTGTGGTGGAGGTGAAATCAGAGCCACACCAGGACGCGAGTATCGAAGGCGAGCTATAAGGCTGTTGACCTTGTGTCCGGGTAACTGACCGCCCTCACCGGGCTTAGCGCCTTGTGCTACTTTGATTTGTAACACTTCAGCATTAACCAGGTAGTGCGGTGTTACACCAAAACGGCCTGACGCGACCTGTTTAATCTTAGACATCTTAGGCGTGCCGTAGCGTGCTGCATCTTCGCCACCCTCGCCTGAATTAGATCGCCCACCTAGGGTATTCATCGCTTCAGCGAGCGACTCGTGAGCTTCAGGAGACAATGCCCCCAATGACATACCAGCGCTATCAAAACGTAATACGATATCTTCCCATGATTCAACCTCATCAATCGAGACAGGGTCCAAATCCTCGCGCAATTTCATCAAGTCACGAAGTACCATCGGTTTACGAAGATTTACCGTATCGGCATAGTCTTTGTAGAGATCATAATCGCCACTCTCAACCGCCGCGTGCATTGTTCTGACAACATCAGGGTTGTAAGCGTGATACTCACCGCCATGAATAAACTTAAGCAGACCGCCTTGCTCTAGGCCAGTTTGTGCATCCCATGCAAATGATGCCAAAACTCTTTGATCATTTTCCAGGTGTTGGAATGTACTGCCTTGAATTCGGCTCGTGGTGCCACTAAAACAAGTCTCGACCACTTCATCTGCTAAGCCAACAGCTTCGAATAATTGAGCACCGCGATAGCTGTGAATCGTGGATATTCCCATCTTTGAGATGATCTTATATAACCCTTTGTTGACGCCCTTGCGGTATTGCCTCAACAATACGGTTAATTCACCTTTGGTCTTACCTGCGCGGTGCATGTCGTTGATCGTTTCATACGCCAAATAAGGGTGTATCGCAGTTGCACCGTAGCCGATCAACACCGCAAATTGATGCGAATCTCTTGCGGTAGCAGTATCCACGAGGATGTTTGCGTTACAACGCAAGCCAGACTCGGTCAAAACATGATGCACAGCCCCAGTTGCCAACAGTGCTTGAACAGGTAATCGATCTTTAGCAATATTTCGATCAGAGAGAACAATCATTCTTGTACCTTCTCTGACCGCTTGCTCGGCCTCATCGCGTATGGCCTTCACACGATTAGATAAAGACTCATTCAAACCATATGTAATGTCGATGATATGGCTTTTGAAATTAGGATCGTCATGAGTAATTAGCTTTTGATATTTTGCCGTCGACAAAACAGGTGAATCCACCACGATTGATTTAGCCATCCTTTCACTAGGCTCAAACAAACCAGATTCTGCGCCAAAATAGGTCTCTAGCGACATCACGATCTGTTCTCTAAGTGGATCGATAGGAGGATTAGTTACTTGGGCAAATTGTTGTCTAAAATAATCGCTCAGCATTCTATGACGCATAGATAAGACGGCCATTGGCGTATCATCGCCCATCGAGCCAGTAGCTTCTTGAGCTGATTCAGCAAGCACACGAATAACGTCGGTACACTCTTCGTTAGTAATCTGGAAAAGCTTTTGATAGATCTTCAAAGACGCGGAGTTAAGCTTTACTGTCTCCTCTTGCTCGGTCAGCCCTGACTTTAAGCGCACAACGTGCTTCTTCAACCAAGCCTTGTATGGGTGCTGAGTTTTAATCCTCTCATGGATATGGTCTGGACTAATAATCTGCCCAGTCTGCGTGTCCACTGCCATCATTTGACCCGGCTTTAATCTACCCTTTTCTATGACGTCGAGCTCGTCATAATCATAAACCCCCACCTCAGAGGCTAGGGTAATGACTCTGTCTTTAGTTACGACATAGCGAGCGGGCCTCAGCCCGTTTCTATCCAACGCACACGAGGCATATCGCCCATCAGTCAATACTATACCGGCAGGGCCATCCCATGGTTCGGCATGAATAGCTTGATAGCGATAAAATGCTTTCAAATCTGGGTCGATGTGCTCTGCGTTTTGCCATGCAGGAGGCACCAACGATTGAGTTGCACGAAATATATCCATGCCTCCCATCAAATAAACCTCTAACATATTATCCAGACTCATGGAGTCTGACCCCGTTTTATTTACGAACGGAGCGGCATCACTCAGATTTGGAAGAACTGGAGATTTCAGCTTGGCTCCACGCGCAATTGCCCAATTTCGGTTGCCTTGAATGGTATTTATTTCTCCATTATGAGCTAAGTAGCGGAAAGGCTGAGCGAGTCTCCATTGTGGCAGAGTATTTGTGGAAAAGCGTTGATGAAATAAACAAAGAGAAGATTCCATGCGCTCATCATTCAAGTCCTTATAAAAAACAGGCAGGTATTCTGGCATCACCAGCCCTTTGTATAAAATCACTTTGCATGAAAGGCTTGGAATATAAAAGTCAGGATCCGTTTCCCAAATCTTTTTTTCCGCTCTGCGTCGAGCGAGAAATAATTTTCTTTCAAAACTGTTCTGCGACTCTCCGTCTGGAGAGTTAACAAATACTTGTTCGATCAAGGGCACCGATGCTTTCGCTTGTTCACCCAGAGCAGATTCATCGGTTGGAATAATCCTCCAACCAGCAACCGATAGACCCTCAGCTTCTAATTCGCTATTTAAAACAGCTTTCGCATTCTCAGACGTTACCGCATTGAGAAAGACCAGTCCCGTAGCAAAGTCGTCCGACAGAGTTAACCCGGTCTCCTGCGCGGCTATTCGCATGAACGAATCCGGCATTGCCATTAAGATTCCGCAACCATCGCCAGTTTTACCATCAGCGGCAACAGCACCACGGTGCGTCAAACGAGCTAGAGCACTAATCGCCGTTTTTATTAACCAATGGCTGGCTTTACCATCCATCTGGGCGATCAATCCAAAGCCGCAGTTATCTCTTTCGAATTCTGGCCGATATAGGCCACCTTCTTTATGGTACATGTTGGTCATGAGTCATACCTTACTTAATCATTGGCGAGAGCAAATAGGCACAACGCCATGGTTAAAAACCAATCACAAAGAACGAATGCGTTAGTCTCTGATCCTAACCACTTCGTCTTTTAGAGGTGCCGAACCGCACCCTCGTATGCCACTGAGGAATACGATACAAGTCTGTAAGCTTGTTTCATTTTGAAACTCAGCCAGAACCCAATGGGATCTCCGTGAGTTAGTGAAAGCCTTGCATGGAGTTGGCACAGAATCCAACCACTGCTAAAGCTTAGTGACGCGTTTACGCCTTTTTGAATTTTATTTTATATAACCCAAATTAACAGAACTTTATTCTGCCTTACTCCAATGGGAGGCAAATTATACTGCAACTTACCTCCTAAGTCATCCTTCTAGACTACTTGAAACTATTGAGAACCCTTATATCTGGGCATTTATTTTATCAATAGTAGGTTGTCAGAGAATTTTTCGGCTAACCGTAGCCTTCAAAGAACCTATTTATCTAACGCTTCAACGATTTCATCAACTACTTTCGAAACAATACGCTCGCCAGAAACAACCACTAGGTCAGCCTCTTGTTCGTATAATGCGCCTCTCTCTTCCATAAGCTGCCTAAGCTTCTCTTCAGCGTCAACGTTGTCCAGTAGCGGCCTATTGTAATTCTTCTGAGTTCTAGCGATCTGTGTTTCGATACTAGTTTTCAAGTAGATAACATAGCCCTTACGCAAGAGGATACGATTTTCTTCTTTAGTGATTGCGCCCCCGCCGGTAGCGAGGACAATTCCATTTTGCTCACAAAGCTCTCCTAACATTTTCGTTTCTCTTTTCCTGAAGCCATCTTCACCTTCGATATCGAAAATAGTCGAAATAGAAACGCCGCAACGCTCCTCAATCATATGATCAGAGTCAACAAAGTCCAAGCGCAGTCGCTTTGCTAACTGCTTCCCAACCGTAGTCTTTCCTGAGCCCATCGGCCCAATCAAAATAATATTTTGCATATGTAAAAATAAAGAAAAGTAGATTTAGAAACTTAAGAAACGAGTCCCCATCGAATATAAAGTTTCACCCGGTCGCTTACATTCCATAAAGCACTCTTTTGAGTGCGACATAAGCCAGTAATGACAAAGCAGGAGCAAAGCTCCTGCCTTTATATTGATTATCCCTACTCTCACACAACGAGAGCAGACCATGGCCCTATAATATAGTGTTTCTTAGCCCAAATTCAATTTTGGGCTTATGATTTTTGGCGTTAAAAAGATCAATAACTCCGTTCTACGTGATTCGCGACTCTTCTTTTTAAATAAATTTCCAAGCACTGGCACATCGCCCAGAAATGGGACCTTGGTAGAGCCACTCGATTCAGTCTCTTGATAGATCCCGCCAATGACCACAGTTTCGCCATTATCAGCCAAAATTTGGGTCTCTATTTCTTTAGTACCCAACGTTGTCACCGCAGCTGACGCCGCTATCAGTTGATCTTGAGTAATTCGGACGTCCATGATTACTCTATCATCAGGCGTTATTTGTGGGGTTACGATAAGTTCAAGAACGGCATCGATCCTCTCTACGCCGCCGCCACCGCCGCCGCCAGCGCCACCACCGCCACCAACGCCAGAACCGTTCCCGGGAACAGTAACAAACACCTCCTGACCTTGACTTATCCTAGCTTCTTTTTGATTTGCCGTCACCAAGCGAGGGCTTGCAACTATCTTTCCTCTTCCATCGGCTTCAAGTGCAGACAATTCAAGAGTAATTAGATTAGTGTAACCGGCACCGGCTTTTAAAATGTCGATCGCATAGGAAGCAGCTTGGCTTCCACCGATGGCATTCGCACCAAGATCAACCGCAAGTCCAGCTGGACCTGTATCAAAAACTAGACTAGGTGGAACAATGTCTTCGCCATTTAGATCGGCCTCTTGCTGCGCCCTATTCCGCTCATTAAGAGAGTTTGATAATGTGGTAACACCGTCGGTTGTACCACTTCCAACCACGGTTCCAATATTACTATTATTGGAGCCAGGGAACTGAGCGTTTTCGGTTACTCTTTGAAATCCCAGCCTAGCGCCTAACTCACGACTAAAGTTGTCATTCGCTTCGACGATTCTGGTCTCTATCAAAACTTGTCGCACTGGCTTATCTAGGCGACTAATAACCTCTCGTAAATCAGCAATGTACTCAGCCACATCCTGAACTAGCAGGGTATTAGTACGCTCATCCACAGTCACGCTGCCTCGGGGACTCAAAAGTGAGTTTTTATCGGTTTCAGTGGCGTTGAATGCACCTGCGGCGCTATCTGGAATTTGAGTATCCGAGGCAATATTCCCTTGCGCTACAACCTTTACAGACTTGACAACGGCGGCAATATCGGACGCTTTGGCGTAGTTTATCTGAATTACCTCGGTAGTCAGTGGTGCGTATTCAGCAACAATCTGCTTCGCTTTTAATTCCTCTTCTTCATATTTTTGAATCTCACTACTGGGCGCTATCCAAACGACATTGCCAGTTTGTCTTTGCGCTAATCCTTTGGTTCTTAAGATTACATCCAGGGCTTGATCCCAAGGGACATCTTTAAGATTTAAAGAAAGCTCTCCTCGAACAGAGTCGCTGGTAACAAAGTTAATTCCGGTAAAGTCAGCTATTACAGCCAATGCGGAACGCACATCAATATTTTGAAAATTGATCGATAGTCGCTCGCCTTGAAAGCCTAATGCCAGATCCTCTTGATTTCTTACATCTTCTTCAGTCTCAATGATCGGATCTACAATCAAAGTAAATCTTCCGCCAGATTGAAACGACAGATGCTGAAACTTACCTTGCGGGACAACAACCAATCGAACGTTGTCCGAGCTTTGGAATGAATCAACCTTACTAACAGGTGTCGCAAAGTCTCTCACATCGAGACTTTGTTCCAATTCAGCGGGCAAACTTACTCCCAAAAGATCTACGATGATTTCTCCATCTCTTTGGCGTGTATCAACCGCAAATTCATCGTCATTCAAATCAACGATCAAAGTACCACCGCCAGCCTCAGACCTTCGGAAATCAATATTCGAGACACTAATCTCAGGTGTTATATCGGGCTTCTTGGCATACGGCTTAGGTCTGACAGCAACGCTTACATCGCTTTCTTCTTTAAAAACCGTAACTGAGTAACCGTTTTCGCTTTCATTGAGTTTAAATCGTGCGGACTCATAAAGGTTAATGATAACTCTTGTTCTATCACTAGTTTCGACTGCGACGACACTCTTGACTTTTCCCGACTCTACCATGGTTTGAGCTGACGGAAGCTGACTCTTCATGCCGAAGAAGTCTAATGCAATTCTAGCCGGCGTATCGGTGCTGAAAGCGCCGGGCTTGTCTAATGCTGTATCCGCAACGATATTTATCTGGACATCATCACCAGCCAATTTACTGTAGACAATATCGGTTAGGTTTGATTCCTGCGCATAGACAACATACGTATTGGCGAACAAAAAACAAAAAGTTACCGACAAGATACGCATGAGCTTGAAACGCACTCTGTTATTGGTTTGGCTTGCTCTCATAGTCTTACTTCCTAAGTATTTTTATTCATCTATTGTTATAACAACATCGCGGGTTATCCAGCGACCCGTTGGATCCAGCACCGTTTCCACCAATAACACTCTCTGTTCTTCGGGAACAATTTCTTTAATCCTTCCATCGTTCTGACCCATGTAGTTACCAATGGTGGCTAACATTGCTGTTCCTTCGTTGGTCTTGACCACCACATGCGAAAGACTGTCTTTAGTTATAGTGCCAACAAACCTCAGCGCGTCTAAGGGAAAGTTTTCTAGTGGCTCCTTTCTACGATCGGCTTGAGGGCGGTTTGCAATATTTCCGTTACCCAAGCCTCTGTCCTCACTTGAAATGATGTTAGAGGAACTAAAGGGATCGACTTCATAATCGTCACTGTACTCAAAGGCTTTAAAGGGTGGAATTTCTGGTAGCGGCTCAATTTCAGGCTTTTTATCCTTGTGCGCAGTGGCAACGAACCGTTTAAGATCAGCCATTTCCGAACCAACACAGCCTTGTAACAACAAAGCCATCAATACCAGACAGAGTGCTCTTGTAGTGACTTGACGCTTACTCAACATTTGCTTCATCCAGATAGTGATAGGTTTTGGTGACCGCATTCAACGTTAGCTCGTTGGTTCCAGATTTCCGAGTGATCTTAAAATTATCTACATTTATTATTCGTTGCAGACCTGCAATGTCGCTGACAAACCCAGCTATTTGATGATAAGTCCCCGACGCTCTTACGTTGACAAATTTTTCAGCATAGAAATCTTTTTCGACTACTTTTCCTGGTTTAATTTGTTGAAACTGCAGCCCTCTGGACAACCCTACCTGGGTCATATCTATCAATAAATCAGGTATTTCGCTTTCGTTAGGTAGTTGCTTCAACAAAACACCGAAAGTTTCTTCTGCCTCTACCATTTGCTGCTTGTATGCGTCTAGATTGATAGCAAGCGCTTTTTTATCGAGGTATTGCTTCTTCAACTGGGGCTCTTTCATTTCAACTTTGTCTAACTCCTTGAGTTGGTCTTTAATGACAAGATGATAGCCGGCAAAAACAAGTCCGACGCCCAGAAATGCCGCCATCACCAACTTGACTCGCCTACTCCAAGAGCCGATGTCATTGATGTCTAAACCCTGTAATTCTTCAAGTAGTCCCATTTTAATTTACCAATAACTTTTTCATACAAGAGTGGACCCAGCCATTAAAGATCGTTAAAGGCGTCATTCTTAGTTCTACGCTCTTCTTTGACACTCAAATCAAATTTACTCACCAAAGCGCCATTTTCATCGACCACATCAACTACCTTCAAAGTAGCTGCATCAAACCAGTCGGACGCGTCTAGACTTCTCATTAAGGCTGAAACACGGCCATTAGATTGAGCTTTGCCATTGATGTTTAATCCGGATGTGGTTTTACTAATATTGTCGTAATACACACCATTGGGAAGCTTGTTTACTAGATCATCAAACACATGGACTATTTGAGAGCGGTTTTGTTGCAGATTTTGAATAACCTCCATCCTCGCTAGCAAAGCGTCGCGCTTATCTTTTAAAGTTTCTATCTCTTTGATTATTTTTGATAGTTTATTTATTTCGGTTTGAACAAACCTATTTCTATCTTGTTGATAATCGATCTTCGCATCCATTACACTTTTCGCGGCAAAAACAATTAAGCCTGCTACCGCCCACATCCCGACACACATGACAAGCGTCATCTTATTTCTTTCTTGCCTTTCGGCTTCACGCCACGGCAGTAAATTGATATTTGCCATTATTTAAGTCCTCGCAAAGATAATCCATAAGCAATAGCCAAACTTGGAGCCTTAGCTATAATGGCGTCTTTTCGACTTAACACAGTAGCCTCAGCAAATGGATCAATTACGGTGACTTTGGAACGAAGCTTTACCTCTAAGTCACCACCGATACCAACCAAAGCACCACAAGCACCAGATAGAATGACGCTATCTATATTAGAAAAAGAGCTTGAAGAGTAGAAAAATTGCAGCGCTCGACTCACTTCTTGTCTAAGCATTTCAACAAATGGCTCCTGTACGCTCTGAACGAAATCTGCAGGAGGTTGAGACGAATTTAAAATCTCCTCTGCTTCCTCTGCTGAAACTCCGTATTCCTTGCGCACAAGTTTAACCAGTTGAGCAGCCCCGAAGTTTTGGTGTCTGGAATACAATACTCTCTCAACGTCTAGGATCATAAGATGACTGCTCGCTGAGCCGATATCAAAGATTGCAACTGGGCCGTTCGCACCAGCCGCCATACTTCCTTGTGACCGGTAAACCCTTTCTAGAGCATAAGTGTCAATATCCACGTACTTCAAATTCAGTTCCAGATCCTCTATCAAGTCGATGTAGTCCTCAACGATTGATCTACGACAAGCTACCAACAGCACCTCGTTTTCTTCCGAATTGCTAGTAGACGGACCTAGAACCTCAAAGTCCAAATTGACCTCATCGATCGGATAGGGGATAAAGTGCAAGGCTTCTATACTTATTTGCTCTTCTAAATCAACCTCACTAAGTGTTGACGGCATTCCCAATACTTTGGTAATCGCATGGGAAGAAGAAATTGCCACAGCCATATCAGTGCCTTTCACGCCTGAACTCACTAGCAACCCGGATAAGGTGTCGGCTATCAGTTCTGCGTTAGCTATGGAGTTCTCAGAAAAAGCACCTACCGGCAGAGGAGCAACACCCCATGCGACGACCTGGGGATTAGCTCTTGTACCCGCAGTTTCAACCACTTTGATAGAGTGTGTTCCGATATCTATCCCAACGACCGCCTTGGATTTTGGGTTAAAAAGTTTCAAGAAACCTCCATAAAAAACCGATATTTATATTGTTTTTATAATCACTTACCTTAAAGTCTAACCAACCCGACGCAATAATGCCACACTTCTATTTAGGAAATCCAACAATTCGTATATTATCCGCATGTAGAAAATCCCTCATGGGCTTTATCATCGTGAACAAATATCCCTTTTGGTTAACTCTTTTAAATTTAGCTAGCTTTGGAATCTGCCTTGCGTTGGTAGTGGGTACATTTGCAGTTTTGCAATTCAGTCGAGGACTTCCAAATGCATCAACGATAAAGGAAATAGAGCTGAAGATTCCACTTAGGGTTTATTCTGCTGACGGGGTATTAATTAGCGAATTTGGGAACGAGAGAAGAATCCCAGTCGACTATGATGAGACCCCCAAAGCACTCATAGACGCCGTCTTAGCGAGTGAAGATGATAACTTTTTTAATCATTTCGGGATTGATCCGATGGGGCTTATACGAGCGGCGTTAGCCAACCTTCAAAGCGGTCGGACAGGGCAAGGAGCGAGCACCATTACCATGCAAGTGGCGCGTAACTTCTATCTTACTCGCGAAAAGACTTATACGAGAAAAATCAAAGAAGTACTGCTAGCAGTTAAGCTGGAACAAATCCTCGAGAAAGAAGAAATTCTTTCACTTTATCTAAATAAGATCTTTTTGGGGCACAGAGCCTACGGCTTTGGCGCTGCATCTGAGGTTTACTACGGTAAAAATCTAGACGAGCTCAGTTTGGCACAATTAGCAATGCTTGCAGGACTCCCTAAAGCACCTTCAACCTTTAACCCGATAAGAAATCCTGAACGCGCAACAGTACGCAGAAACTACGTGCTCAAGCGAATGAGGACACTAGAGTGGATTGATCAGATCTCATATGAGAAAGCGATAGAATCACCGGTGACGGCTACATTACATGCTCGAGACACTGGTCTCGACGCCCCACATATTGCTGAAATGGTTAGGTCACAATTGATATCTGAACTGGGTGAAGAGGCGTACTGGCAAGGTCTAAACGTCTTCACAACCATCCAGTCAGACAAGCAAATAGCGGCTCAAAAAACACTTCGTGAAGGCTTAAAAAACTACGACAAACGGCATGGATTTAGAGGGCCAATCGCAAAAATATCTGAGCAAACGCTCATTAATACTTATAAAGTCGAAGATTTTAACCATGAGGAAAAACTTGAGGATCTATTAAAGGATTATCCAGGGAGCCGAGAGCAAACGCCAGCAATTGTGTTAACGGTCAATAGCAAACCTGAGGCAACCAACAAAGGCGGATTGGCCGAAGTTTGGGGTCGTGACTCAGGCTTCACTGAGATCAAATTTGCTGATGCCAAATGGGCTAGGAAGTATATCGATGCAAATCGTCGCGGAGATCGTCCCAAAAATATCTCAGAAGTACTTTCTGTCGGCGATGTTGTCTACATACAACCCAAGAGCACAATAACAGATCAACAGCAAGGTGAAGACGAAACTTCCAATGCAAGAATATGGGAATTAACACAGATACCGCAGGTAAGCGGCTCGATAATATCTCTCAATCCTCAGACCGGGGGTATTATATCACTGGTAGGAGGCTATGACTTTTTCCTCAATAAGTACAATAGAGCAACGCAATCCATTCGCCAACCAGGCTCTAATATCAAACCTTTTATATATTCAGCGGCGTTGGAGAAGGGCTTTAACCCCTCTAGCATGGTTAGTGGAGCACCCATAGTTCTTACTGATCCCGCTCATGGCACGCGATGGCGGCCGCAGAATTACAGCGGCAAATTTTTCGGTCCGACAAGAATACGAGAGGCGTTGGCCAAATCGATGAACTTGGTTTCAATCAGATTGTTACGGGCAATTGGCATTCCGTATGCGAGGGAGTACACAGGACGCTTTGGATTAGACATGACGCGCTTTTCTAGATCACTCACAATGGCTTTGGGCTCCGGTGGCGTCAAACCAATAGAAATGATTTCTGCCTATGCAGTGTTGGCAAATGGTGGCTACAAAATAGAACCTTTCTTTATACAAAGGATAACAAATCGAAATGATGAAGTGGTCTATCAGGCCCAGACTCCAGTTTTTTGCGACGCATGCTTATTAGATTATCTACCAAAACCTGAACAGTCATCTGCCCTCGAACAATCGGCATCGACAATACCAGAAAGTGAAGACACCGCAGAAAGTGAAGACACCGAGACTTTAGCCTCAGAAAATATTGAAGATTTACCTCAAGCGACTGACACATTGGCTGCCGAAGATGACGGCGCCAAAGATGCAACCTATGAAGCGCCAAGAATCATGACACATGCCAATAACTATTTGACAGTTAACATGCTCAAGGATGTCATCAACAGAGGAACTGCTAAAAGAGCTAGAACACTTAATAGACTGGATCTGGCAGGAAAGACCGGTACAACGAATGATTACGTTGACGCTTGGTTTTCTGGATTCAACTCAAAGGTTGTGACCACAGTCTGGATTGGCTTCGACCAGCCTCAAACCATGGGCGACGGTGAGTCAGGGAGCTTGGCAGCACTGCCAATTTGGGTAGACTACATGCAGACTGGGGTTAAAGACATACCACAGGACTCAAATACTCTCCCAGCCTATATCGAGGCAGGCTTTGTTGACAGCGTTTCGGGGGAGAGAACCACAGAAGAAAGAATAGATACGAAACCAGAATTATTTGTAATAGACCGACTCACCCCAGAGCACTCATTACTCAATATGAAGAACTTGCCGAGCGATCTGCAAAATATCAACGACCTAGAAGACCTAACTGAATATCAAAAGGGAAACGCCGACGCTCTCACAGAAATTGATCTACAGGACAATGAGTTGATAGAGGAGCAGGAACTAGAGGATCGCATCATAGAGACCGAAGAAGACACCGAGGGATTATTTTAATTACCTACGGCAAGCGTCTCGGCGTTGCATTATTACGGAGCCACTGGCGCTTCAACAGCGAAACCTCTTAAGCTTTATAAAGCGTATTAAGAGGCTTTTTTACTCACTTTCTTTTTCGCCTTTTTTTTGGCTTTTTTCTTAGCTTTCTTTTTTGCCTTTTTTCTAATGGGCTTTTTGCCATCTGAGACTATCCATTTACCACCCTCGTAAAAAGCTTTCCAACCAGTGGCTTTCCCCTCCTCTTCTGATTGAACGTAGATTTCCTTGGTTTTACGGCTATACCTTATAACAGTCGGTATCCCATCGGAATCGGCCACCGGCGCCGAAAACAAGTAGTCGTATTTTTTATCGATTTCAGCCCGATACGGTAAAATCTCCGCCACCAAGGGCGCACGAGTTTCTCGGTTCTTGGGAAAGCCACTTGCTGCCAAAAACATACCTGAGGCACCATCCCGCAAGACATAGTGATCGTCCACTTTTAGACACTTAAGTTCAGGCATCGGCACTGGATCCATCTTAGGGGGTGCCGCCTCACCGTTTCTTAAGAGCTTTCTAGTATTTTTACAGTTGTCGTTCGTGCACCCAAAGTATTTTCCGAATCGACCATTTTTAAGCTGCATTTCGCTGCCACACTTATCGCAGTCAAGTACGGGACCCTCATAACCTTTTATTTTGAAAGTTCCCTCTTCAATTTCGTATCCCGAACAATCTGGATTGTTACCACAGATGTGAAGCTTTCGTCTCTCATCCAAGAAGTATCCATCCATCGCTGAATTACAAAGTTTACAATGCCGTTTTTTAATCAGTAGCTTTGCTTCAGCTTCATCGTCTTCATCAACGTTGACTGCCTCATCTCCAGCGACCAAATTCATCGTGGTCTTACACCTTTCTTTTGGCGGCAATGAATATCCGGAACACCCCAAAAATACACCAGTGCTGCCGGTTCGAATTTGCATATTCCTACCACATGTAGAGCACTCTATTTCTGTCTCAGTCGGCAGGTTGGGGCGCATACCCCCATCGTCATCGTTTTCTGCCCTAAGGAGAGTGTGGGTGAAATCCGAGTAAAAACTATCCAGGAGATCACGCCACTGCTTTTTGCCCTTTGCGACGTCATCGAGCGCCGCCTCCATATTGGCAGTAAAGTCATAGCTCATCAAATCGCTGAAGCTTTCTACCAACCTTTCGGTAACAATATCTCCCATTTTCTGAGCATAAAAGCGACGCTTTTCGACCTGTACATACCCACGATCTTGAATCGTCGATATTATGGAGGCATAGGTAGATGGTCGACCAATTCCTCGCTTCTCTAGCTCTTTTACCAAGCTAGCCTCAGTGTACCTAGCTGGTGGCTTTGTAAAGTGCTGATTGGGGGAAAGCTTGATTAAATTTAGCACTTCTCCCACTTTCATGGACGGCAATACACCGTCATCATCACCTTTACTCATGGGTGGTTGAACTCGCTGATAACCATCAAATACAACTACTCGCCCGCGAGTCCTTAACTCATAATCACCTGCTTGAACTGTCACTCTTGTGCTCAAGAACTTTGCTGGTGTCATTTGACAAGCCACAAATTGACGCCAAATTAGCGTATAGAGTCGCTCACCATCTCGATCAACATTACTAAGCTGCGTCGGTTTTACACTCACATTCGAGGGCCTGATCGCTTCGTGCGCATCTTGGGCCCCGTCCTTACTAGAATATGAAATCGGGGCAGCCGGCAAATATCTACCACCATATTCTTTACTTATATATTCTCGACAGTCAGCGACAGCATCTTTGCTAAGGTTGGTAGAGTCTGTACGCATATAGGTGATATAACCAGCTTCATAGAGGCGTTGCGCAAGCATCATGGTTTTTTTGACACCAAAACCCAAACGGGTGCTAGCCGCTTGTTGCAGAGTAGAGGTTATGTATGGCGCGCTTGGCTTTGTTGAGGTGGGGCGCTCATTGACCTCATCGACTTTGAATTGCTCCTTGTTGAGATCAGCAACCGCTGCAAGCGCCTGTCCTTCGTTAACAGGTCTGAACGCTTTCCCTCGGTAGTTTTTAACTTCGAATTTGGTTAAATTATCAGATGAGGTTTTCAGGTCCGCAAATAAATCCCAGTATTCTTCTGGTATAAAAGCTCGGATTTCTCTCTCGCGCTCAACGACCAATCTCAGCGCGACAGACTGAACACGACCCGCGGATAATCCTCTTGCGATTTTTGACCATAGAAGAGGAGAAACCATGTATCCCACCACCCGATCTAAGAACCTACGTGCCTGCTGAGCGTTGACTCTAGCCATATCTACAGGCCCGGGGTTCTCGAAGGCCGCTTGAATGGCCGGTTTGGTAATTTCATTGAAGACGACACGACGATATCTCGATGGATCTCCACCAATGGCCTCTTGTAGATGCCAGGCAATCGCCTCACCTTCCCTATCCATATCCGTAGCGAGATATATAGTGTCGGCTTTCTTTGCTAACGACACGAGTTCATCGACCACTTTTTCTTTGCCAGGCAAGATTTCATAGCGGGCTTCCCAATCTTGCTCAGGGTTAATTCCCATTCTACGAATAAGCTGTTCTTTTGCCTTTTTCTTTTTGTGTATGATCTTATCTTCAGGGGAGAGTTTTCGAGTTATCGCCGCTTGCCTTGCTCTTTCTTTCGGATCTATCGGCTTTTTATCGCTGCCGCTTGTGGGCAAATCACGAATATGCCCAACGCTGGACTTTACTATGTAATCACTACCCAAGTACTTGTTGATCGTTTTCGCCTTGGCCGGCGACTCCACAATCACTAAAGATTTACCCATGTCTCGTTGTACGCTTTCTCGATATTAAATTATTAAAATTGAGTCACTTACTCAACACTCTCACTGCACAATAGCCGAGCCGCGAAGAAGATGACAACCTAATAATTGTTAATGCTTGTGTCTATTTGGTCGCGAGTATCCACTGATTTAGCCAGCGCAGCAAGTTTTACGCATCATTTTGTGCTATTTCCAAACTGACTAACTTAGTTGCTGGACACATCGATTAATGACCTTAAAGCTTATCATCTTGACATTAAAGAAACGTTTGTGCCTGAGATCTTTTAAGTCAAAACCAGCTCAGTGTAATTTCATCACGGAGCCACCATTGACTATCGGCTCTGCCCACTCGGCAACTTCGTCTCCACCAGGCTGGTTGCTCAGAACCAATAGAACAACCCATCTGATGTGATCAAGACTCACATCCTTTGAATCCAGCGCCATTACTAGGTCTATTACCATTTCTCGCGAATTTAAGGCGAGAACTCCCGCTACAACCAGACGATCCAATAACGCCTGCCCTTCGACAGTCAACCTGCCAGTTTCCTCAGGAAGGTAGTGACGCACCAAGTTGTCTCCCCCGTTTACAAATGGTTCGAAGGCATTTTGCTCACAAACAATTAATAGTTCTTCTAACCACAAAAATGCTTTGTCAATTTCAACCCCTTCAAAACCTGCTCCGATGAGCTCCGCTTCTATGTTCTCTTGATCAGCATCAAAATCCTGACCTTCTACCATATAGTGCTCAAATAGATATACCAACACTTCCAACATGTCTTCTTTCATGATACCCCCACAAAGTTAAACCTGTTAAAACATCTCACACCCTTCTAATGTAACCCCCTTCTGGGGAACTGGCAACCGCTCCTTCCAACTCAAGCTCCAACAGCGTTTCGATTACCATCGAGTGCGGTAAACCGCTATTCAATACAATGCTGTCGATCGATATAGGCACATAGTCTAAAAGTTCGAAAATCAACAACTGTGTCTCATTCAATCCCACATTGGTACAATTCCATGATGAATGAGAGAGGTTTCGATCAATATGAAATCCTAGTCCAGAGTAAAGCTCGTTAAGCACGTCTGTGGCTGAAGATACTAAGGCAGCACCCTCTCTTACCAGACGATGCGAGCCTATGTACTGTTGACTGACAGCTGGTCCGGGCATCACCATGACTTCCCTATTCTGCTCCAGCGCTAGCCTCGCTGTAATAAGTGTGCCACTTTTCTCGGCGGCTTCAGCGATAACAACCCCCAGAGATAAACCACTGACCAATCTGTTGCGGTCGGGAAATGAATACCTTGTTGGTTTAAAGCCAGGTGGATACTCTGACAAAATCAAACCAGATTGTTCAATTCGAGCAAACAAATGACTATTTCTCGCGGGGTAAGTGATGTCTATCCCAGACCCCAGTACAGCGATTGTTCCGCCATCCACAGCCAACGCTCCTTGATGAGCTGTAGCATCAATACCCAGCGCCAAACCACTCACTATAACGATACCCATTGAAGCTAATTCTTCGGAGATTTTATATACTGTTGAGTTTCCTACAGGGCTTGGCCTTCTAGACCCCACAATAGCCATCATCGGCTCCTGCAATAAGGTTAAATTTCCTTTTGAAAAGAGCGCTATGGGAGGGTCATAAATCTCTTTAAGTGAAGGAGGAAACGCCGAATCTAAAATTGTAATCAATTTGATGCCTTCTCGATGCATCAAATCAATGTCTTGAGCAATATCAAAACGGGATTCTTGCTGATGTACTTTTTTTCGTTTCACAGAATCCACCAAACCAATCTCAGTCAATAACTTGTCGGCCGCGCATCCACTTAATCTAAGCACTTCTAATGGGGATCTAAGTAGATTCAACAAACCATATTTTTGACGTCTCGACCAACGTCTACTGCGAATCAACTGCAGCCAATCCGAAAGCGATGAGCTAGCATGACCTGTGTTCTTGTGACAAACATTTGCCGTGGTGGATGTTGTGGTATTGATTGACATTTAACACGCTCCTTGTGTTAGTTAAAAATAAAAAATTTATGGCTCACAAACTAGTGTTAATACACCTCGCCTACAAAATATAACAATAGACCGAGGCCAAGACCATGATTCCATTCATGGTCGGAGGTACAAGACTCAGTTAGTCTTTATTTGGACTGACTAATTTATCGCCAGGGGTAACTTGTCTAGAAGAATCGGTCACCAAGGCATAGCTCACTTTTTCAAAGGTTCGAAAAACTAATGCCAGACCAATTTTTTCTTCGGGAATTACGTACTTCGAGCCATCGAACGGATCTTTCCGAGTGACCTGTTGACTTAAAATTCGAAATACGTCTCCGGCCTGGACGCCTTCTCTCTCGCCAAAATTAATAGCAACAACCGACATCGCTCCCAACTCTGTAGCTTCATTTTCAGTCTTCAATATCGACCCAGTAACATCGTCATTAGCCGTTGGCTTGGGATGGTAGAAAGGCAGTGCCTGTTGTTTCAGAATCGGCCGCAAACGGTCTCTAACCCCTGCGTCCGTGTATGTTTTTGTCAGCACAAGTCGTGAAACATCTTCTCCTCGCCTCAGCATGTTTGCATCCCCTACATGGACTGCCTCGTAACCAAGCAATTCCCCAGTTTGCGGATCCTTGAAAGTTCTCCCTGGACGAAATACTCTAAATTCTTCCGATTCCTCAGAAACTCCGCGAGCGTAAACTTGATCGTATTTTCCCGAGACAAGCCTATTGTCCATACCTTGAACGATATAACCAGCGTCACTCAATTCTTCTTGATTCGTTACCAAAGGAGAATTGATATAGGCTTGAATAGCAGCAGGGTCGATTGGCGGGATAGCATCTGAGTAACGGGTCGCCCTTGGCGTGGGTGATAGCTTCACAGTTTCTCGCCTCAAAGCTCTTAACACTGGCCTACCGTCTATAAAGGTTAAGACTAATACATCACCAGGGTATATTAAATCAGGATTTTTAACCTGAGGATTACCTTGCCACACCTCAGGCCAGCGCCAAGGGTCACTCAAGAACCTAGATGAAATTCCCCACAGAGTGTCTCCCTCGACAACTGTGTAACGATCGGGATAATCATCAGCTAGTTCAGGTGACTGGGCCGACGCCAAACCACTTAAACCAACAAACAGGCAAAAAACAATAAGTTTCCCAGCAAACCATTTTGCAAATTCAGAATCTGTAATTTGAGATTTCATATTAGCCAAAAATTATTCTATTTATATTCACCACACGGCACCACCATGCAACTTGACCTTTTCTTGTTACTAGCGATCACTGACAACATAGATCAGTAACAACATAATTACTACAGACCGTTTGTTATCCGCTTAGAATTACAACTCTATAAGCCATTTATTAAAATCGAATTCAGTTCAACTAAAATCGATTGAGAGGTTGGCTACAAGCTTCAGCTACTTCATAATCCAGCCTTTAGTTTTTACATATAGGTGCTTTATTTCTAGACTAAAAGTAAAGCTCCTGCAACATGGGACCCGATCATGAGCCCGATTTGGGCTTAACTAATCGCTAGGCCCTCTGCCTTTTTTACATCACGGATTTTTTCTGCATCGTTTAAAACTAGGGGCCGTGAACGCTTGGTAAGACGCATTAATTTTACCCTTCAACGAGACACAAACTTGACTCATCAAAGAGTCATCATGATAGCTGCATTTTTTCAATAATCACAGCTAATTTAGCATGTTACGTCAATAATGTAGAATATAGTTTACGTTATTTACTTTAGAAACTGTAATCAAACGAGAGAATAGAAGGTCTAAGTATGGCCATATTAGATATTTTAGTTTACCCAGATGAGAGGCTTCGCAAAGTTGCCAAGCCCGTGCAGAAGGTCGACGAACGCATACGCACGTTAGTCGCAGACATGATAGAGACTATGTACAGTGCAAACGGTATTGGGCTTGCTGCCACCCAAGTTGATGTGCATGAACAGGTCATTGTTATGGATCTCTCCGAGGATCGAAATGAACCACTGGTAATAATAAATCCAAAAGTAATCGAACAAAACGGAGAGCAAGTTTACGATGAGGGTTGCCTTTCAGTGCCGGAATACTATGCTCCAGTTAAACGTGCAGAGCAAATTAAGATAAACGCTCTTGATGAACAGGGAGAAATTTATGAACTTGAAGCCGAAGGATTGCAGGCGGTATGCATTCAGCATGAGATGGATCATTTAGCTGGCAAAGTATTTGTTGATTATTTATCTCGCCTAAAACAGGATAGAGTAAAGAAAAAACTAGTGAAACGAGCAAAGTCTAGCTAATTCATTACACACAAAGATAAAGACCCCATAAGTAAAAAATGAGAGTTTTATTCGCTGGAACACCAGACTTTGCAGTACCTGCATTGCAAGCTTTATCAAGCAATCATGAAATTATTGGTATCTACACTCAGCCAGACCGTAAAGCCGGACGCGGCAAAAAAGTTACGCCTCCGCCTGTCAAAATAGCGGCCACCTCAATTATTGATAGACAAGGTATCGGCGCAAAGATTTATCAACCTAGCTCGCTAACAGATCAACAATCGATCATTAGCGATTTAAAGCCAGACGTCATGGTTGTCGTTGCATATGGAATGTTACTTCCACAGTCGATTTTGGACACACCGAGACTGGGATGTATCAATATCCACGCATCAATTCTCCCTCGGTGGCGCGGGGCAGCTCCAATTCATAGAGCAATAGAGGCTGGTGACCAAGAGACCGGAGTTGCCATCATGCAAATGGAATTAGGTCTTGATACAGGGCCGGTTTTCCAAATGCTAAAAATGCCAATTTCTGATGAGGATACAACCGCATCTCTTCACGACAAACTATCTGAGCTCGGCGCTACTGGTATCGTCGAGACATTAGCTATGTTAGCAGAGAATCCAAAATTGCAACCAAAACCCCAAAATGATGCCTTAGCAACTTACGCAAAAAAATTAACTAAGCAAGAAGCTCAAATCAACTGGTCTGAAAGCGCTATACAGATAAATCAAAAAATCAGGGCTTTCATACCCTTTCCTATAGCCCAGTGTATGTATGACCGAAAAAGAATAAGAATTTGGAAAGCATCGGTAATAGAAAATGAAGCAAAAGATAATGTCTCACCGGGCGAAATAGTAGACGTTTCTGTAAACGGTGTAACCGTGCAGTGTGGTAAAGATCAACTTAGGCTTGAGACACTGCAACGCGATGGTGGCAAATCACTAGATTGGCAAGAGTTCAGCAATGGCTTTCCCATCAAAATAGGCGAAAGGCTAACGTAAATTATGGCCAAATCACTGAATACTCGTGCTCACTCAGCAAAAATCTGCTGGCAAGTCATTGACCAAGGCAGATCGTTAGATGGGGCACTTGCCGATTACGTCTCACAATACAGACCAAATCCGAAAGACAAAGGATTTGTGCAAGAAGTCGTTTACGGGGTTTGTCGTTGGTATGGCGAATTAGACTCTGTAGCAAGCAAATATCTTAAGACGCCTATACGTAAAAAAGATAGGGTTATTCACTTTCTTCTGTTGGTGGGCTTTTATCAATTACGTCATCTTCAGACCGCCAAACACGCAGCCGTTGCAGAGACCGTTGGAGCCTGCAAACAACTGAATAAGATCTGGGCGAAAAAATTAGTCAATGGATGCCTTCGTAACTATCAACGAAACCCTGCAGAGGTTGCCGATGCCACTTCGGCCAGCCACCCAAAATGGCTACGAGAGGAAATATCCAAAGCTTGGCCGAATCACGCCCTCGCCATCCAGCACGCAAATAATCAAAGACCACCTATGTGTATTAGAGTCAATCGAGGCTTTAATACAAGAGATGACTACCTAAACCAACTCAAGGACGTGGGTATCGCGGCTAATTCGGACCCGTATTCACAGGATGGCATCATCTTAGATAAAGCGGTAAATGTTTCACTATTACCTGGCTTCGACCTCGGATGGTGCTCAGTTCAAGACACCGCTGCACAACTTGCCGCTGACATATTAGACATCCGCCATGGTCATCATATTCTCGACGCCTGCGCAGCTCCAGGCGGCAAAACAGCGCATATTTTAGAGCGCCTAGACAATACCGGTTTATTACACGCAGTGGATATTTCGGAGGCGCGTTGCCAACAGCTTGACGAAACGCTAAGGCGACTGAACTTGAAGGCCGAGCGCTTTGTCGGTGATGCCTCCTCCGAAGTAAGCTGGCCTGCACCCGAAGACGGTTATGATCGAATATTGGTTGATTCGCCCTGCTCGGGATTAGGGGTTATCAGAAGACATCCTGATATAAAACATCATAGAAGGCCAAGCGACATAGCCGCTCTCAATCGATCTCAAGCGGCTTTACTGGAAAACCTTTGGGGACTGCTAAAACCGCAGGGGAAGTTACTTTACATGACTTGCTCAATTCTTCCCTCTGAAAATGAGAATCAAATCGAGCAATTCATCGCCAAAAAGAACAATCTGATTATTTGCGACGTCAAACACCCCAACGCACTGGAACTCAAACACGGACTACAAACACTTCCGGGAGTGCACAATATGGATGGATTTTATTATTGTTTACTGCAAAAGTGTTAAAGTTAACGAATACGGCACAACCAAATACTAAGATATATGCCTGTTCGAAAACCAAGCTTGCCATCACTGTTGCGTAATTTAACAAAGACATGCGTCATGACTATGGTGTTTTCATCAGCCGTCATTGCGCATGCAGTTGCCACGGCTAGCTTTGGCATTTCACCCCAAGACAATGAAATCAGCATAACTTTGTCGGAAGAAGCGCTATCCGCTATTGATAATGGCGTCAGCTTAACTTTTATTAGCGAATTCGCTGTACCTAAACAATGGGGATTTCTTAACTGGAAAACACAAAAAGAGACGCATAGATTTGTTATCAGCAAACACGCACTTTCAGACCGCTACCATCTTTACGAAAACGGTAGCCCGACGCCTAAAATCTTCAGATCCAGCTCGATGAGCGTCATTCAAGTTGCTAAAGTTATTAAAAGACATTTTATCGACTACTCTGAGGGCAAGCCTAGCCTAGTGCTCAGGGTTTACCTAAGCAAAACCGAATTACCAGCCCCATTACGTATGACTGCATTTGCATCATCTCAATGGGATTACGACTCTGGGTGGGGCCAATGGATAAGCACAAACTAGTCAAAGCTCTGACTCATCCAATTCCGATAACACTGATCGGAACCAGTCTTTTATTCGCGCTATGCGCTCTGATCGTGAGATCATTTAGCGATGATAGTTTAGGGGAGGTCCAGTTTTGGGTCACATCTCTAGGAATCAGTGGCATTGTTATTCTTTCTCTTTTTCTTGCGATAAATTTATTCAGCTTATTGCGCCAATTCGTGAGAGGAGAAATGGGCTCACGATTAGCCACCAAGCTCGTCGTCATTGTACTATTTCTTACCCTAATCCCTTTTTCCCTACTCTACTATTTTTCAATCCAATTCCTAAACAAAGGTGTTGACGGCTGGTTCGATGTTAGAATTGAGCAAACGGTCCAAGACTCTTTACTGTTAAGCCAATCGGCGCTTGAAGGGCTTAAAGAAGAAATTACCGCGGATGTTCAGAATTATGCGAACAATCTACGAGAAGCCCTTCCGGCAGGTGGAGTTCTTAGAACGCTTGACAATATTAGAGAAGTAGAAGGTTATTCCGAGCTATCTTTGTATGCCGACGATGGACGAGTCATCGCGTTCTCCAGAGAAAATGCCGCCAACATACTACCAAGCACCCCTTCGGAGGAAGCCTTTAATCAACTGCGTTTAAATCAAACGTATACAGAATTAGAAACACTTACGAAAGATATTCAACAATTTAGAGTAGTTGCCCCCATTACTCTAAATGAAGTTGGTCGTCAGTTTTATGGGCTGCAAGCAATAAAAATCTTACCGTTAAGATACGCAACCCTAGCCAATAGCGTTGAGTCAGCCAATAAGCAATACAAACAAATGGTTTTTGCTAGAGGGCCTCTTAAATTCAGCTTGATGGTGACACTCAGTCTTATATCGCTAGTCAGCCTACTATTCTCCATTTTGACTGCCGTTTATGTTTCCAGAAGATTAGTAGCACCTATTTCGAATTTAGCCGCTGGGACTCAAAATATCGCTGAGGGCAATTATGGTGCTCAACTACCGATCACCACCAGGGATGAGCTTGGGATTTTAACCGGCTCCTTCAACAACATGAGCCAAAAGATTCAAGAAGCTCAGCAAACGGCATTAGCAAGTCAAGCAGAAACAGAACAGCAAAAGGGTCATTTAGAAGCCGTATTGACCAACTTATCATCAGGGGTTTTTTCCTTCAGCGGTGACAGAAATCTCGAAATGGCAAACAGTGCCGCAGCTGAAATTTTAGGAATGAACTTAAGCGATGCCATTGGCCTTTCGATCGACAGTCTGGCAAAAAACAAAGACCACAGTGGTCGGTTTTTTGAGGTAGTCAACAATGGAATATCATCAAACAGAGACCATTGGCAAGACGAAATAAACCTACTAGGCCATCACGGTCGGCAAATGCTAATCGTCAGGGGAAACCTGCTCAAACAAGCTTCCGCCAACGGTAATTCCAAGACATATCTGGTGGTTTTTGACGATGTCACTAACTTAATTCAGGCTCAACGCGATGCCGCTTGGGGGGAAGTAGCTAGGCGACTTGCTCATGAAATTAAAAACCCACTAACACCAATTCAATTGTCAGCCGAGCGCATCAAGAACAAACTATCGTGTCAAGTTAGGGATGAAAACCTAGAAATGCTCGAGAGAAGCACACGCACCATCGTTCATCAGGTAGAGTCTATGAAAGAAATGGTGAATGCCTTCTCTAGTTATGCTCAACCTGTAAGAGCTAAATTGGCTCCCTTGCACTTAAACCAACTGATCCGAGATGTGGTAGAGCTGCACGCATCAAGCTTTACCACTGTCGATCTAAAGCTTGATCTTGATGAAGACTTACCCGAGATAAAAGCAAATGCATCTGCGCTCAGACAGGTTTTGAATAATCTAATAATCAATGCACTCCATGCGATTGATGGTAACGAGACTGAAGATCCAAAAATTATTATGACCACGAGTACTGCGGCTCAGGTGACTGGCCAGTACATAGATCTGGTTATTCAAGATAACGGCCCCGGTATACCTGAGGAAATCCGAGAATCTCTATTTGATCCATATGTGAGTTCAAAAGCTAAAGGCTCAGGCTTAGGTTTGGCCATCGTCAAGCGTATTGTCGAAGAGCATAGCGGTTCAGTCTGGGCGAGAAATAGTAAATTAGGCGGCGCGGCAATGCACCTGAGGCTGCCGATCAACGCTCTACAAACCTACCGTGGCAATCGAAGTCAAAATGCCGTAAAGTCCGAAATAGTTAGCTAACGCTTTGAGTTATGGCAGCCAATCCTCCACACATTCTAATTGTTGATGACGAACCCGATATAAGGGACATTCTGCAAGACATTTTGCAAGATGAAGGCTACATCGTTAGCTTAGCTGAGGATGCAGAGCAAGCTAGAATTCAATTCAGAGAAGTTAAACCGAATTTAGTTCTACTGGACATATGGATGCCGGGCGAAGATGGGATCAGTGTGCTCAAAAGCTGGGTAGAAAAAGACCTATTGAAAACCACTCCGGTGATTATGATCTCGGGGCATGGAACGGTCGAAAATGCGGTGGAGGCTGTGCGCCTCGGAGCCTATGACTTTTTAGAGAAACCGCTTTCCACGGGCAAACTACTTCTGAGTGTGGAGAGAGGTTTGGAGAACGCTTCGCTGCGCTCAGAGAACCAAGAGCTGAAATCGCGCCTCAGCAACAACGATCTAATGATTGCAAACAGTGACGCGAGTCGTGAACTAATGCGTCAAGTGCAATTGCTTGGCCCCACCGATAGCTGGGTATTTATTACCGGTGAGGCAGGGACAGGAAAACATCTTGTGGCTAAGCATGTTCATGAAAATAGTCCTAGACAAAAACATGCCTTTGTCGAGCTTAACTTAGCCGCAATGCCATCAGAAAACGTTCCTCAAGCCCTTTTTGGGAGTGAAAAGGGCAGCAAGATAACCATGGGTAGGTTCGAAGCCGCAAAAGGCGGGACTTTATTCATCAATGAGGTGCTTGATTTAACTGCCGATACGCAAAATCAGCTCTTTAGTGCACTGCAAGACAGGCAATTTCTACGACTTGGCGGATCCCAATATGTTGAACTGGATGTCCGAGTGATCGTGACGACCAGTGGCAATCCACAAAAGGCCGTTAGCTCAGGGCTCTTTCGAGAGGACTTGTACTATCATCTAAACGTAATTCCGATCGAAGTCCCGCCTCTAAGGCAGCGCAAACAAGATCTGCCAGAACTGATTGCCATGTTTTTACAAGATATGGCCACGAGGACCAGTACGCCATCACCCAAAGTCACTCAGGAGGCTTTACAGTGGCTGAATGACTATCACTGGCCGGGCAACGTTCGTCAATTACAAAATATAGTTCAGAGGTTGATGATATTAAACAGGGAGAGTGAAATTGATCTTGAGCATGTAAAACGTGCCGTGGGTGACGACGCTAATATCGAAAAAGAACAGAGTTCCAGCAGCGTGCCAGACTATTTCGGCCATGACATGCGCTCCGCTAAGGAATCATTCGAAAAATCGTACCTTAGCCATCATTTACAAACGGTTGATGGCAATGTCAGTGCTTTGGCTAAAAAAATTGGCCTTGAACGCACTCATCTTTACCGTAAGCTAAAGAGTTTAGGCCTCAATACCAAAGGTACAGCAACATGAATAAAACGATCACTGGGTTTGACTAATTAGATATGAAGATCCTTATTCTTGGGGCTAGTCAAGTTGGTATTTCGATTGCCGAGGTACTTGTTGGCGAGGAAAATGACGTAACAATTGTAGATATCGATAAACGTACGTTACAACAATTGCAAAATCGCCTTGATATCCGCACTGTCGCGGGAAACGCTGCGCATCCGTCAGTACTTCGCGCCGCAGGAGCCGAGGATGCCTCTTTGATACTCGCTGTCACTAATAATGACGAGGTAAATCTTGTAGCTTGCCAAATCGCGGAAGCCTTTTTCTCGACGCCAACTAAAATAGCGAGACTCAGATCGAAAGAATACCTGAATAACAAAGAGCTCTTTAATCATGAATCAGGCTTCTATGTCGATGTAGTGATCTCTCCTGAAGTCATTGTCAGGGACCACATCACTCGACTGATAGAATTTCAAGGAGCGCTACAAGTTCTAGATTTTGCCGATGGTCTTGTGCAACTAGTCGGCGTCAAAGCGGTCGAGGGTGGAGCCCTGATAAATTCTCCACTATCGGATCTTAAGTCTCATATGCCATCTATTGAAACTAGAGTTGCGGCAATCTATCGAGACGGAGAAGTAATTACCCCCAAATCTGAGACAGAAATTCAGGTGAACGATGAAGTGTTTTTTGTCGCAGCCAAAGAACACATCGCCAAGGTAATGCAAGAAATGCGTGGCGAGACAAATAAAACCAGAAGAGTTTTTATTGCCGGCGGTGGTAATATCGGGCTCAATTTAGCCCGAGGCCTGGAACGTAAGGGTTACAGCGTCAAGTTAATCGAGTACAACCCCAAACGAGCAGATAAAATCGCCGATATGGTTAACAATACCGTTGTACTTAATGGCGATGCGGCCGATGCAGGCCTATTACTGCAGGAAAATATTGAGAACGCCGATGTCTTTTGCGCAGTTACCGAAAAAGATGAAATCAATATTCTCTCGGCAAATTTAGCAAAACGACTGGGTGCCAAAAGAGTAATGGCACTTGTTAATAAGCCAGCGTATGTTGAACACCTAGATCATAAAGACATCAATGTTATTGTGTCTCCAAGAGTTGCAACCATAGGCAGTGTTCTAGCACACATCCGCAGAGGCGATGTGGTTGCAGTGCATTCACTCAGACGTGGTAAAGCAGAAGCTATCGAGGCAATAGCTCACGGAGATGCCAATTCATCTAAAGTGATAGGACGAGGTGTTAGAGAGATACCATTCCCCGCCGGCACTGGTATTGGAGCAATAGTCAGGGACGGCGAAGTAATCATTCCTAATGTAGACACCGTGATTGAGCCAGAAGACCATGTGGTCGTTTTTATGGATAACAAATCATGTATTAGCGATGTCGAAGCACTTTTTCAAGTAGGGGTCACTTTTATCTAGGTTCCGACCTAGTATTTACCTATGCATTACCAAACAGTCGCAAAAATACTCGGCGTATTACTCGGGATGTTTAGTGTTACACACTTAACTCCCTTATTGGTCTCAGTTTTATACGAAGATGGGAACTCGGCTCCATTTGTTATTTCCTTCTCAGTGACCTTAGCTACTGGTCTTATTCTTTGGGCTCCCAATCGAAAACTGAGGAAAGACCTTCGTTACCGCGATGGATTTTTGGTCGTGGTTCTATTTTGGACGGTTCTAGCCACCTTTGGGGCTCTACCATTTATTTTTTCAAGCGCCAACTCACTAAGTGTTACCGATGCCTTTTTTGAATCAATGTCAGGGCTCACCACCACCGGTGGAACGATTCTGGTGAATCTAGATCAGCTTCCTGCATCAACTCTTTACTATCGGCAACAGCTACAATGGTTAGGAGGCATGGGTATCGTCGTATTAGCCGTGGCAATCATGCCCATGCTCGGGGTAGGAGGCATGCAGCTTTATCGAGCCGAGACTCCAGGCCCGATGAAAGACACCAAACTAACCCCGCGCATCACCGAGAGCGCAAAGGCGCTATGGTATATCTATCTGGGTCTTACTGCGGCTTGTATGCTTGCCTATTGGGCAGCGGGAATGAGCCTATTTGACGCAATCGGCCATTCGTTCTCCACCGTAGCCATAGGCGGATTTTCAACACACGATGCTAGCCTAGGTTACTTTGACAGCGCCTTGATTGAAAGTATCGCGATGATCTTTATGCTGATCGCCTCAGCGAATTTTTCCCTACATTTCCTGTCATGGAGACGAAAAAGTATCAATCCATATTTAGGCGATAGTGAATATCGTTTTTTTCTAATAGTAATGCTAGGTGCTTCACTGTTTACGGTCATACTTTTACTGAGTCAAAACGTTTTTGATTCGAATCTAGCTGCATTGAGATCTGGACTATTCCATATGATTTCGATTTTTACGACAACCGGGTTTACGGCGGGCGGTTTTGACTGGTGGCCCGGGGCATTACCGGTAATGTTGATACTGTTCAGTTTCATGGGAGGATGCGCTGGCTCGACCGCAGGCGGCATGAAAGTCATGCGGATTCAACTAATGTACAAACAGGGACGAAAGGAAATAGTGAGACTAGTTCACCCCAACGCGGTGCTGTCGATTAAAACAGGAGGTCAAGTCATCAGTGAGAAAATCATCAATACCGTGATGGCTTTCTTTTCAATGTATATGCTCAGTTTCGCCGTCACTGGGTTTTCATTGTGCTTAGTTGGCCTAGATTGGATCACCGCTTTTTCTGCTGCGGCAGCTTGCTTAAATAATTTAGGCCCAGGTCTTGGACTGGTAGCAGATAATTATGCGCAGATAAATGACGCAGCCAAGTGGATTCTCTCTTTTGCAATGCTACTTGGTCGCTTAGAGTTGTTTACTCTTCTAGTCCTTTTTACAGCCACATTTTGGCGAGATTAACGAATCACCAGAGTCAGATCGTGGTCCAAATTATATTTGGGCAGTGAAGGCCAGTGCAGTGCAATACCAAAAAAGGCTGCATGAAAACGCAGCCTTTTTTGTAAGAAAATGCCCAAATTATTTAAATTTAGATGCTTTTCTAAAATGCTTAACCAGCAAATAGTAAACCACCGCGCGATACTTATTGCGATTCGAACGCCCGTACTGTTCGATAACGGCTTGGATCCCCTCGTCTAATTTTGGCGAGTCTTTAAGTTCTAGTTTCTTGATCAAAAAGTTCTTTTTGACTCGCTCCAATTCCTTTGGATCTCCTGCTGACACCGTGCTTGAATCCTTATTGTAAATTGATGGACCGCAACCAATCGTTACCGCGGTCAGCAATTTCATATCAACTTTTTCTCCACACTTCGTTTCCAAATCGCTTGCATATTTTGCAATCAGTTCTTCGCGCTTGCTCATTAAATGTCTCCCATAATTGGCGATGAATAAAAAATTCTTTAAAGCCTTCGTTCTGATTATCTAACTAGTAAACAACCAACCCAAACATTACCGTAGGGTCTACAACTTGTAGTAAGTTTGCCTGATTC
>JAKVBA010000029.1 GCA_022447525.1 Gammaproteobacteria bacterium | reverse complement strand
AACATTGAGACCATAGGACAAATGTCCTGTAATCCCGCCATTGGAGGGATCGGCAAAGGCCATATTGTTAGAGAAATAGACGCATTAGGTGGCGCTATGGCTGAAGCAGCTGATCGCGGTGGTATTCAATTTCGAACACTTAACGCACGTAAAGGTCCTGCGGTACGTGCCACGCGAGCACAAGCAGACCGAGCTCTTTATAAGGCAGCAATTCGTAAAATTGTAGAAGCCCAAACCAACCTCTCCCTGTTTCAACAGTCTTGCGATGACTTAATCATTGAAAATGGGCGAGTTACCGGTGTGGTGACCCAAATGGGTTTGAAGTTCAAAGCCAAAACCGTGGTTTTGACTACAGGGACTTTTTTAGGTGGCGTTCTGCATATTGGTCTTGAGAATTTTCAAGGTGGTCGCGCTGGCGATCCGCCATCAAATGCCTTGGCTAAACGCTTACGAGACATGCCATTCACCGTCGATCGTTTGAAAACCGGCACGCCTGCTCGCTTAGATGCTCGCACCTTGGATTTTAGTAAAATGGAAGCACAGCCTGGAGATACCCCGGAACCTGTTTTTTCATTTTTAGGCGACGTTTCTCATCACCCTGAGCAGGTCAATTGCTATATCACTCATACCAATCTGCGAACTCACGATATCATTCGAGGTGGTTTAGATCGTTCTCCTCTATACGGTGGTGTGATCGAGGGAGTTGGTCCGCGCTACTGCCCCTCTATCGAAGATAAAATAATGCGCTTTGCTGATAAAGATTCTCATCAAATCTTTGTCGAGCCTGAGGGCCTATCAACTTATGAGGTCTATCCGAATGGTATCTCAACGTCTTTACCATACGATGTACAAATAGACTTTATTCGCTCAATCGTAGGGTTTGAAAATGCTCAAATTACTCGACCAGGTTACGCTATCGAGTATGACTTCTTTGATCCACGAGGATTGAAGCCAAGCTTAGAGACAAAGCATGTAGAAGGCTTGTTTTTTGCTGGTCAGATAAACGGAACTACTGGCTATGAAGAAGCTGGTGGGCAAGGGCTATTGGCTGGGCTCAATGCAGCGCGCCAATCGAGAGATCAGGAGGCATGGTTCCCAACCAGGGATCAAGCCTATATCGGTGTACTGGTTGATGACTTGATAACAATGGGTACCAAAGAGCCTTATCGCATGTTCACCTCTCGAGCAGAGTATCGTTTGTTGTTACGCGAGGACAATGCCGATCTACGACTAACAGAGATTGGTCGTGAACTGGGCTTAGTAGACGATAATCGATGGGAAGCCTTTAATCGCAAACGTGAATTAATTGAAAAAGAGCAGCAGCGACTCAAAACCACTTGGTTGCGACCTGGCACCGTGCCTGATGCGGTAGCAAACCAAGTGGTCGGCAACGTGTTGAAAAAAGAAGCGAATCTGCTGGAGCTTTTACGTCGCCCGGAGGTTACCTATCAAAGCTTGATGACCCTGCCAGGGGCTGGTGAGCCGGTGGATGATTCAAAAGTGGCAGAGCAACTAGAAATACAAGCGAAATACCAAGGATATATAGATCGCCAGCAAGCGGAAATAGAAAAGCAAAAGAGAAGTGAGCAGACCAAACTAAGTCCAGAGATGGATTATGCAAAAGTTACAGGCTTATCAAATGAAGTTGCGCAAAAGCTGAATGAGCACAAACCAGACAATATTGGACAGGCGTCGAGAATTTCGGGAATAACTCCTGCCGCTATCTCCTTATTGCTGGTGTATTTAAAAAAACAAGGTCGAGCAGCTTAAAAATTACATTTTACGAGAAAGAAAAAGTGGCAAACTTATGGCCTTTTCGCAAATCTATGGCGTTTGGCGTGATATTTTCCGAATCGTTCTCATATAATCACCCATCGAGTTTAGTATGAGTCCTAGGTATGGGTAGTGCTAAAAGTCAAAAACTGACTTAGCCTACTTACTTACATAGGTTTCAATTTAGATGGCCGTAAAGGTTGGAGAATGAAACTCATGAATGCAAAACAAGATTTAGAAGCTTCGTTAGAAAGCAAAATAATGCGGGGCTTGGATCAGCTTGATGTCTCTTATGGAGAACAAGCTATCAATAAATTGGTCAACTACCTAGAGCTATTGTCCGAGTGGAACAAGACTCACAATCTTACTGCAGTAGATGAAATTGATGAAATGCTGTCGATTCATGTATTTGATTGCGCGTCAATCATTCCCTATATCAAAGGTTCTTCGTTACTTGATGTGGGCAGTGGTGCAGGCCTGCCCGGTATGGTTCTAGCTATTTTGTCTCCGGCCCTGGAAGTGACTAGTGTTGAAACTCGAGGTAAGAAGGCTCAATTTCAAATGTTTGCAGCTAATAAGCTCGGCCTCAAAAATTTTGTCGTCGAAAATGTCCGAATTGAGGAGTTTGAGCCAAAAGAGAAGTTCGCTATGGTTACCTCTAGGGCGTTCTCAAGTTTGGACAAGTTTGTTGATGGCTCCAAGCAAACTATCGCGGATAACGGCCGTTGGCTGGCAATGAAAGGTCTTGTTCCCAAGGAAGAACTTAAACTTATTAAAAAGATGGGCTTAAAATTTGATACGTTTGCACTTAAAGTACCCGAGCTAGATGCGCAACGTAACTTAGTGGTAATCAACGCACCAAAGTAATAACACTGTTAACAAGATGGGCAGTGACACTTTTATTGGTGTCAGCAGACCTTACTTAATCGATCAACACAAGGGCTCTTAAATAGTGCCTTGGAAGCAAACTTTAAACCCATGGCAAAAGTAATTTCAATCACTAATCAAAAAGGTGGTGTTGGTAAAACCACAACTAGCATCAATTTGTCAGCCTCCCTGGTAAAGCGCGGAAAAAGAATATTACTAATCGACATGGACCCACAAGGAAATGCTACGGTTGGTTGTGGCATTGGTGTAGATGAGATAGACAATACGATTTACGATGTATTGCTTGATGATTCATCAGCTGCTGAAGCAATAACAACCAGTGACTGTGGTGTTGATGTAATGTCCGCAAATGGCGAGTTAGCTGGGGCACAAGTTGAGCTATTGAATGAAATTGGCCGGGAAATGCGCTTGCAAAAAGCATTGGCCAGTGTGCTAGAGAATTACGACTATATTTTTATTGATTGCCCTCCTGCTCTTAACGTGTTGACCATCAATGCGCTCGTTGCATCCGATTCTGTGTTGATACCCATGCAATGCGAATATTTTGCGCTAGAGGGTTTAAGCGCTCTGATTTCAACCATCCGAAAAATAAGAGAAACATTGAACCCTAAACTCTCAATCGAGGGTTTGTTGAGAACCATGTTTGATAAACGAAACTCACTTTCTGGTGAGGTGAGTAAGCAATTGGAATCCCATTTCGGTGACCAAGTATATGACACCGTTGTGCCGAGAAACGTCAGGTTAGCAGAAGCGCCAAGTTACGGAGAGCCAGCCATAGTATATGCTCCTGGTTCTAGGGGTGCTCGATCTTATTTATTGTTGGCTGACGAAATATTAAAGAAAGCTAACCTTGTAAAGCCGGCAAAAACGGCGTAATAAATCGATTTCTTGTCTTAATAATGAATGCTAAAAAGAAAAAAAGATTAGGTCGTGGTTTAGATGCTCTACTAGGTGGGACTGAGCCGTTGAATAATGATAGCGGTGCTACTACTACCCTGGCAAAGTCAGAGCTGCCAAACACCTTGCCCGTAGAAAAATTACAACGAGGGGAGTATCAGCCGCGCACCAATATGGATCAGGCATCTTTAGAGGAGTTGGCCTCTTCTATTAAGTCTCAAGGTATCATTCAGCCGATTTTGGTGCGGCCAGTGAGTGACGATCAGTATGAAATTATTGCTGGTGAACGTCGTTGGCGAGCTGCACAGATAGCGCAACTAGACGAAGTTCCGGTACTAGTTAGAGATATTCCCGACGAGGCTACCCTAGCTGTTGCGTTGATTGAAAACATACAACGAGAAAATTTAAACCCAGTAGAGGAGGCGGTTGGCCTTAAAAGGTTGATGGATGAGTTTGAACTCACCCACGAGGAAATGGCCAAGAGTGTTGGTAGATCGCGTACGGCAGTTACTAACCTTTTACGACTATTGGGACTTAGTTCGAGTGCTAAACAACATTTAGAGCAAGGCAATATTGAAATGGGACATGCACGGGCGCTCCTTGGTTTGCCATTGGAAATGCAAGATGCAGCAGCCACAGAAGTTTATGCAAAGAAGTTGTCGGTTCGACAAACTGAAGCCTTGGTTCGAAATTACTTGTCTCCAACCAAGCCTTCAACCAAAGTAAAGAAGTCGTCTGATATCCAAAATCTAGAAGATTCACTGGCCGAAAAATTGGGCACCAAGGTAACCATTGATGACAAAGACGGTAAAGGCAGGTTGGTGATCGAATACAAGAATTTAGACATATTAGACGGCATTCTTGAGCATATAAATTAGGCTCTCGATAGAGAGCCTTATCCATTTTGTTCTCACACTGCTGATCCAGTAGAGGTGATCGCACTGTTTATATGGTCAGTGCGCTAGTTTACCCATTGAAAAGACAACTGAAGAATCCTTTGTATATGTAGGCAATAAAAGGGATTTCTAGCATTGCGGATGTCGTTGCAAGCCTTTATACTCGCGCACGAATCAGAAAGGCGGAAACATGACAGACTCACCGCAACAGTTTGAACCCTCCAATAAGGTAAATCGAAAGAAACTGTTAGATAGTTTCAATCGAAGTTCAAACGCCGGCGCAATGCTGAAACTTGCTTTGTTGCAAATGATAAGCACTTTAGCCTTCAGTGGTGGCATGTTTTATTGCTTTGGTGTGGCTGAAGCTTTATCAGCATTATTTGGTGGTTCTATCGCGGCACTAATGAGTGTTTTTTTGGCGAGTCGAATGTTTACAACGCATCGATTGGCTTCTTCGCGTGATATGGCCCCCAATGAGCGATTGGCTCGCTTTTATGCCGCCGCCTTGCTGAAAGTAGTATTTACATTGATGATGATGGGCATACTCATTGTTGTCATAAAAGTGTCGATGCTGCCGTTTATAATCGCTTACCTGATTGCGGCAGTGCTCGTAAATTTATGCTTCTTGCTAATAACTGATGCTTAAACTTAGTTTAGACGGCTAAAACCTAAACTAAACGTTTTAAGTTTCTCGGTTTGTAAGTTAAAGTAGTGCCCCTAAATTTAGGGGTGTGGGGTTGAGCGCGCTCCCCTCCACGAAATAGGCCTAAAGCTATTTAATTAAGCTGCGGGACCAAGCGTAAGACCAAATTTAAAATTTTGTTTGAGATATCCCTCTCTAGGAATAAAAAATGGCATCTGGAAATGGCGAACTAACTGGCGCTGGTTATATTAAGCACCACTTAACCAACCTGACTTTTGGTCAACACCCTGATGGTACTTGGGGTTTTGCTCACTCCGCAGCAGAAGCAAAAGAAATGGGCTTTATGGCCATCCATGTAGACAGTATGTTGTGGTCTATCGGATTAGGTTTGGTTTTCCTACTTCTTTTCAAAAGGTTTGCTAAGGGCTTTAAGAAAGAGCAGCCTTCACGATCACAAGTGGCGGTCGAATCTATTTTCCAGTTTGCACAAGACAGCAAAAACAGCTCGTTTACTCCACACGCAAAAAACAATTACATAGCGCCAATCGCTTTGACTGTTTTTGTGTGGGTTCTATTTATGAATCTCATGGATATTGTGCCGATTGATTGGCTGCCATTGCTTGCCGCGGTTCTAAACGGTGAATCTTGGTCACAGATTAGCGGTACTGGCGCACACACATATATGAAAGTAGTGCCAACTACTGACCCCAACATCACTCTCGGCATGGCTTTGAGTGTCCTTGTTATGATTGTTTATTACAGCATCAAGGTCAAAGGTGCGGGTGGGTTTGTCAAAGAGTTGGCATTCCAGCCTTTTGGTCCAAAACTTTTGCCTTTTAATTTGCTATTGGAAACCGTTGCCCTTCTCGCTAAGCCGTTATCTCTTGGCTTGCGTTTATTCGGAAACTTGTATGCTGCAGAGCTAATCTTTATTTTGATTGCGATGACTTTCAGTGCTGGCATAGGGGTCGGTTTGTTAGGTGGGTTTGCTCAGATGGGCTGGGCTATCTTCCACATTCTTGTAATTCCGCTTCAAGCTTATATCTTCATGATGTTAACCATTGTGTATCTAAGCCAAGCGCATGAGCATCACTAAGTAGTGATGCAATAACGATTTTTAATTTTAATTTTTTATTTATTTTTTAAAAACAGGAGTTCCAAATGGAAACTATCGTAGGTATGACCGTTCTTGCTATCGCAATTATGCTAGGTTTGGCCGCTGTTGGCGCCGCTCTAGGTATTGCTTTGATGGGTGGCCGCTTCCTAGAAGGTGTTGCTCGTCAACCTGAAATGGCAAACTCATTGCAAACTAAGATGTTCCTTCTTGCTGGTTTGATCGACGCACTGCCAATTATCGCAGTAGCGATCGCTCTATACTTCTTGTTCGCCTCAGGCTTGATCGACATCGAAAACGTAAAAACGTTAATGGGTCAGTAAGACTCTTCGATCTCCCTGTATAAACAATAAAGAGGAATGTATTAATGAACATTAATCTAACCCTACTCGGGCAGTCTATTACGTTCTTCTTGTTTGTGTGGTTCTGCAAAAAATACGTTTGGCCTCCTATGATGGATGCCATCGAAGCTCGTCAGAAAGAAATTGCTGACGGTCTAGCTGCAGCAGAACAAGGTCAGAAGGCTCAGGAAGTTGCAGAGAAAGAAGCCGCCGAGTTGGTTGCGAAAGCAAAAACTCAAGCTGCTGAGATCATTGCAAGTGCTGAAAAACGCGGTAACGCGGTAGTTGAAGAAGCGCAAGAGACAGCAAATAGCGAAAAGACTCGCATCCTAGACTCAGCTCAGTCTGAAGTGGATCAGCAAGTATTCGCAGCTCGAGAAGAGTTACGCGGTCAAGTTTCTTCTATTGCTGTTGCAGCGGCCTCCAAAATTGCTGAAAAAGAAATCGACGAAAGTGCACATGCGGCATTAATCGAAGATTTAGTTCAGCAATTGAAAGCAAGCTAAGTCAGGTTTTGTCTTGAAGCTTAGTAGCACAGACAGGTAAGAAGAATGGCAGATAATGCATCCATTGCTCGACCTTACGCCAAAGCGGTTTTTGAACTAGCTCAAGAGACCAACTCGTTCGACGGTTGGTCAATTGCGTTAGAGCAGTTAGCCGCGGTCAGCCACGATGAGGACTTCATAGCGTTGGTCAACGACCCTCGTGTTGAAGGATCCAGGGCGGCTGAATTACTCGCTGATGTCGCGAGAGACTCGTTGCCTGAAGGCGGCGCCAATTTTATTAATTTATTGGTGCAAAACGATCGTCTACTCGCCTTAGAAGACATCAAACAGCAGTACGGTGATCTGGTGGCAAAAGCCCAAGCTTTAGTACACGCTAAAGTAACGACGGCTCTTCCGCTCACCAAAGACCAAAAATCGTCACTTACTTCCGCGCTTGAAGCGCGCCTCGGTATGAAAGTGGAAATCGACGAAAATGTTGATGCCGGCCTTGTAGGCGGCGCCATTATTCAGGCGGGAGATTTGGTGATCGACGGTTCGGCTAAAGGTCGTATAGAGAAGCTGACTACGGCGCTGATGCGCTAATGTCACACTGCGTTTAAATCGCCCTACTCCCGAGTAACGGCGATGCAGGCGTAGCGAATAAATAGTAATTAACGTTGAGGACTTACAGTCATGACAACGCAATTGAACCCATCTGAAATCAGCAACCTGATTAAAGATCGGATTAAAAACTTTGAAGCATCCGCTGAGTCACGTACCGAAGGTACGGTGGTAAGCTTGACCGACGGCATTGCCCGTATCCACGGTTTAAGTGAAGCCATGCAAGGTGAGATGTTGGAATTCCCAGGCGACGTATACGGCTTAGCTCTTAACTTAGAGCAAGATTCTGTCGGCGCGGTTGTGTTGGGTGACTACAAACACATCTCTGAAGGCGATACAGTTAAATGTACTGGTCGTATTTTAGAAGTGCCAGTTGGCCGCGAGCTACTTGGTCGTGTTGTTGATTCATTGGGTCGACCAATCGACGGTAAAGGTGCCGTAGAAACAACTGAAACTTCTCCTATTGAGAAGATTGCACCGGGCGTAATTGAGCGTCAAGGTGTTGACCAACCACTAGAGACTGGTTTCAAATCAATCGATGCGATGGTTCCAATTGGTCGAGGTCAACGTGAACTGATCATTGGTGACCGTCAAACAGGTAAAACTGCGATTGCGATTGACGCCATCATCAACCAAAAAGGCGCTGACGTTAAATGTATCTACGTAGCGATTGGGCAAAAAGCATCTTCTGTTGCAGCGGTTGTTCGTAAGTTAGAAGAACACGGCGCAATGGAATACACCACGGTTGTTGCGGCTAACGCATCTGACTCAGCGGCGTTGCAGTACATTGCTCCATACTCTGGATGCACAATGGGCGAATTCTTCCGTGACCACGGGGAAGACGCTTTGATCATTTATGATGATTTATCTAAGCAAGCGGTGGCTTATCGTGAAGTATCGCTTCTATTGCGCCGTCCTCCTGGTCGTGAAGCTTATCCTGGTGACGTTTTCTATTTGCACTCGCGTCTACTAGAGCGCGCGTCGCGTATCAATGCTGATGAAGTAGAGCGCCGCACTGGTGTGAAGGGCAAAACCGGTTCTTTGACTGCTTTGCCAATCATTGAAACGCAAGCAGGTGACGTATCGGCTTTTGTACCAACTAACGTAATTTCGATTACTGACGGTCAGATCTTCATGGAAACTGACTTGTTTAACTCAGGGATTCGTCCAGCGGTAGATCCTGGTTTGTCAGTTTCTCGAGTTGGTGGTGCAGCACAGACAAATATCATCAAAAAACTAGGCGGTGGTATTCGTCTTGCTTTGGCTCAGTATCGTGAGTTAGCGGCGTTCTCACAGTTCGCTTCTGATCTTGACGAAGCCACTCGTGCTCAACTTGCACGTGGTGAGCGAGTCACTGAACTAATGAAGCAAGCACAATACGCTCCAATGTCGACTGCGCAAATCGCGGCGTCGCTTTTCGCAGCTAACGAAGGCTATTTCGACGATGTTGAAAAAGAGCAAGTTGTAGCCTGTGAAACAGCCATGCAAGCTCATTTGAAAGCTAATTTTGCTGACTTGATGGACGGCATCAACGCAACGCCTAAGCTAACTGATGAAGTTACTGAAGGCTTGCACGCGGCTATCAAAGACTTCAAAGCGAACGGCAGCTTCTAATTCGCGCTGAGGGCTCTCGAAATATAGCGAGAGCCCTAAAGCTGAAACTAAACTAGATACGAGAAAGAAAGATGGCAGTCGGAAAAGAAATCCGTGATCAAATTTCTAGCGTAAAGAGCACGCAAAAAATCACCAAAGCCATGGAAATGGTGGCGGCGAGTAAAATGCGTAAAGCGCAAGATCGCATGCAGGCGGCTAGACCGTACGCACAGAAGATCCGTTCTGTGGTTGCTCACATCTCTAAAGCTAATCTTGAGTACAAACACCCATTTACGGTCGAGCGAGAAGTCAAACGTGTTGGCTATATCGTTGTAAGTTCTGATCGTGGCTTATGTGGTGGTTTGAACATGAACGTGTTCCGCAAAACGGTTACGGAACTAGCTGAATGGGATGCCAAAGGCGTAGAAATCGATATCGCTACTATTGGATCAAAAGCACTAGCCTACTTCCGTAGAGCCGGTGGCAATGTCATTTCAGAAGCTTCTCACTACGGTGATAAGCCAAATCTAAACGATTTGCTGGGCGCGATCACGTCTATGTTGACAGCTTATGAAAGCGGTGACATTGATCGTTTATACGTTGTGTCTAACGAATTTGTGAACACAATGACTCAGTCTCCGCAAGCTGTGCAGTTATTACCTATTACAGCAGATGAAGAAGCGGCTAACGAAGTTCCAGCTTTGTTTGACTATATCTATGAGCCTGAAGCTAAACCGATATTAGATACTGTGATTAAACGTTATGTTGAGTCACAGATATACGAAGCTGTGGTTGAAAACATCGCTTGCGAGCAATCCGCTCGAATGGTTGCGATGAAAGCAGCGAGTGACAACGCCGGTGATCTCATTGGTGAGTTGGAGTTGGTGTACAACAAAGCTCGCCAGGCCGCTATCACCCAAGAGATCTCTGAGATCGTATCAGGTGCAGCAGCTGTATAGGCTTGTTTAAACAAGGCAAGAAAAAAATTTAAATTTTGGTATTAAGAGGAAACCGATTATGAGTTCCGGAAATATTGTAGAAATCATTGGCGCGGTAGTAGACGTTCAGTTTGCTGCTGACAAAGTGCCAAATGTATACGACGCATTGACCGTCGATAGTGAAGGCCTAACGCTTGAAGTTCAAGCTCAGTTAGGTGACGGTATCGTTCGTTCAATCGCGATGGGCGCAACCGATGGTCTTAAACGTGGTCTAGACGTTTCCAATACTGGTGCTCCTATCTCTGTGCCGGTTGGCGCAGGTACTCTAGGTCGTATTATGGACGTATTGGGTAACCCAGTTGACCAAGCTGGTGAAGTGGCTGCAGAGCGACGTGATCCAATTCACCGTGAACCACCAGCATACGCTGATCAAGCATCAGATGTATCTATCCTTGAAACTGGTGTAAAAGTAATCGACTTGATTATGCCGATCGCCAAAGGCGGTAAGGTTGGTCTATTTGGTGGTGCGGGTGTAGGTAAAACCGTTACGCTAATGGAATTGATCAATAACATCGCGGTTGCACAAGAAGGTTTATCAGTATTCGCAGGTGTAGGAGAGCGTACTCGTGAGGGTAATGATTTCTACTACGAGATGAAAGAAGCTGGCGTACTAGACAAGGTAGCCATGGTATACGGTCAGATGAATGAGCCTCCAGGTAACAGACTTCGTGTTGCTCTGTCAGGTTTGACGATGGCTGAATATTTCCGTGACGAAGGTCGTGACGTGCTGATGTTTATCGATAACATCTATCGTTACACGCTTGCCGGAACTGAGGTGTCAGCATTGCTAGGTCGTATGCCTTCAGCGGTAGGTTATCAGCCTACACTAGCGGGTGAGATGGGTGCGCTTCAAGAGCGTATTACATCTACTAAGACTGGTTCAATTACGTCTTTCCAAGCGGTATACGTACCGGCGGATGACTTGACTGACCCATCGCCAGCAACGACTTTTGCTCACTTGGATGCGACACTAGTATTGTCACGTCAAATCGCTGAACTCGGTATTTACCCTGCGGTAGATCCACTAGATTCAACATCACGTCAGCTTGATCCTCAAGTGATTGGTGAAGATCACTACCAAGTAGCGCGCGGTGTACAAAACACCTTACAACGCTATAAAGAACTTCGTGACATCATCGCGATCTTAGGCATGGACGAGCTGTCTGAGGAAGATAAGCAAATCGTTGCTCGTGCTCGTAAGATCCAACGTTACTTGTCGCAACCTTTCTTTGTTGCGGAAGTGTTCACCGGTGCACCAGGTAAATACGTTTCATTAAAAGACACCATCGCTGGCTTTAAAGCCATCCTAAGTGGTGAGATGGATGACTACCCAGAGCAGGCCTTCTATATGGTTGGTGGGATTGATGAGGTTATCGAGAAAGCGAAATCTATGTCTTAAGGGACATATTTAGTCCAGAGACTTCGTTGCTAGCTTGCTCAGGTCGGTCACGTATTATTATACGCTTCCTCCCCTGCGCAAGCTGGCGCCTCGTTCTGAACTAAATCTGCCTCATTAAGAACGTCAGATGTAGCGCTATTTGTCAGCTCCAGCTTTGATAAAAAGCGGCTGGCACGAATAAAGAGAAAGTAATATGAGTACTATGCAAGTTGAAGTGGTTAGTGCAGAAAACGAATTGTTCTCTGGCCAAGCCTCAATGTTAATTGCCACAGCCATCAACGGAGAGCTTGGTATATACCCAAATCATACTCCCCTGTTGACAAATCTGAAGCCTGGTGATGTTAGGGTGCAAACTGCTGACGGTGAAGAGCAAGTAATCTATGTTTCTGGCGGTATCCTAGAGGTAACTCCAAAGAAAGTGACTGTCCTGTCTGATACGGCTATTCGTGCTGACGATTTGGACGAAGCCGCCGCTTTAGAGGCGCAACGCAAGGCTGAACAAGCATTGAAAGATAGTAAGGCTGATATAGATTATGCGCGTGCTAAAGCTGAATTAGCTCAGGCCGCTGCGCAATTACAAGCTTTAAAGAAAATGGTTAAAAAAGGTCGGTAAGCGTCCTATTGATCAGAGATACAAGCCCGTTGGTTACTGATCAACGGGCTTTTTTATGCTTGCACAGATCACCTAAGGCAAAAATACACAAAGCCTTACCTATCAACCTCATAGAACAAGGCCATGTGGCCAATCATTTATTTAAGTCCGCGTTAAGTAGGACTTATTTAGTAGATCCTTGTGTTTTTTAAATCGTGTTCAGTATTGATTTTAACTAAGTCTATCAAGACGAGTAAAAACAGACTCTGTGCAGGTGTCTATCACCCATTTTGGTCCTCATCGGTAATACTCGAGACTGGACTAACTATCTTTCGTCGTTAACTGTGGTCTCCTTAAGCGGGTGACCAGTGACAGCTCCATTAAGCGCGCTAAGCGGTCCGGAATTAAAGATATCTAGAGCCCTGAAATTGGCTAATACGCTAACAAAACTAGACATGAGTTCCCCCTTTTATAACCCTAGATTTACTCTAATTTACTAATCTCATTGATAATTAACAGCAAAATAATAAGCTGACGGGAATGGTTTCGCCGAGTTACAATGAGCGAAATATAACCAATCTGAGGTCCTTAATATGGGAACAGGCACCGTTTTACTTATAGTATTTTTTGGCGTGATCTTCTATGGAGTATCGCTATACAACCGATTGGTGGCGGCAAGAAACGGATATAAAAATGCATTTGCTCAAATCGATGTACAACTTACTCGTCGCCATGATTTAATCCCAAACCTGATCGAAACGGCTAAGGGCTATATGGCCCATGAGAAGGAAACTTTGGAAGCTGTTATTCAAGCTCGAAATTCGGCTGTATCAGGTTTGGGTGATGTTAAGTCTGACCCGACTAATCCAGCTGCTCTACAAAAACTAGGAGAGGCCGAGCGTGGTCTATCGGGAGCTCTAGGTCGGTTATTCGCTCTATCTGAATCTTATCCAGATCTGAAGGCAAACGAAAACATGATGCAGTTATCAGAAGAATTAACAACTACTGAAAACAAGCTGTCTTTTGCGCGACAAGCGTTTAACGACGGTGTGATGATGTACAACAATCTAATAGAGCAATTTCCAAGCAACCTAATAGCAGGCTGGTTTACTTTTACACAAGCGGCTCCTTTAGAACTTGAGGACGCATCTATAAAACAAGTACCTAAAGTACAGTTCTAATTTTCTAACGGTAGAAGCAAACTTTGAACTTTTTTCAACAACAAGAAAAAGCACGCAAACAGTCTAAGTGGTTAATTGCCGCTTTTGTAGGTGTTACCCTCCTTATAGTGTTAGTTATCGATGCAATTGTTTTGCTAGCTATCGGAACTCAGATACCGTTGTCCACCAGTGTTTCTTCGATGGAACCACAGCAAGCACTATCCTTATTTAGTGTGGAGAGTATATCCGCTAATGCTGGTTTATTGGCAATGGTAAGCCTAGGAACAGCATCGGTAATTGGTCTATCAAGCTTAGTTAAAATTGCTAGCCTACGATCTGGGGGTGCAAAAGTGGCCGCCAGTCTTGGTGGTACACTTGTCACAGCGGATACTAGAGATCCATTAAGGAGACGTCTCTACAATGTGGTTGAGGAAATTTCTATCGCATCTGGCACACCTGTGCCAGATGTATTTGTATTGGAAAGTGAACCAGGTATCAATGCTTTTGCCGCTGGTTATTCAGCAGCCGATGCAGCGGTGGCTGTAACGCAAGGAACCCTAGAAAGATTGAATCGTGCTGAACTACAAGGTGTTATAGCTCATGAGTTCAGCCACATCTTTAATGGGGATATGCGCATCAATATTCGTTTGATGGGCATCATTTTTGGGATAATGGTCATAGCCATCGTTGGCCGACGTTTTCTTCATTCCACTCGATATGCTCGTTCTTCGAGTCGGAACAATAATGCTGGAGCCGTTCTAGTCATTGGTGGAGCGTTGATGATTGTTGGCTACGTTGGTCTTTTCTTTGCAAGATGGATGAAAGCAGCACTATCTAGGCAGAGAGAATACTTAGCCGATGCTTCCGCTGTCCAATACACCAGAGACCCGGAGGGTATTTCTGGCGCCCTAAAAAAAATTGCCGCTTACAGCCACGCCTCGTATCTTCATGTTGATTCAGAAGAAGTGAGCCATATGCTCTTTGGGTCTGGTTTTAAGTCCTTAATGTTTGCCACACACCCTCCGTTAGAACAACGAATTCAACGCATAGAAAAGAGCTTTAATGCTGGAGAAATTGAACAATTAGCGAAAAAATTAAAGGCACAGGAGCGTCGCGAGCATGCCCAAGCAGACAAAGCGGCCAAAGAGCTTGATACCCCAAAGGTGAGCAAAAAGCGCGATTTTATATTTGATGTAGATGATATCGTCAGTAATATAGGAAGCCCAAGCACGGGGAGGATCGTAGCAGCTGCTTTACTTACTGAAGAAATCGGTGATGGTCTTAGACACGCAGCTCATAGTACAGAGTGGTCACCCGAGGTATTGATGTACTGCTTGCTGGATTCTGATCAAACACTTCGCGAGCAACAATTGCTGATTGTTACACAGGAAATGGGAGATCTTAGCGAGGGTAAGATACGTCACCTTTTAACTACTAATGGATTAATCAAGGTCGATCACAGACTACCTTTAATGGAGATAGCGTATCCGTCATTAAAAAGACGTCCGGTATCTGATGTTGAAAAATTACTATCCACCATAGAAAAAATGTCTAAAGTGGATAATAAAATAGACTCATTCGAGTATTTACTTTCGAGATTGATCCAACAATACATGAGGGAATCTCATATACCGAATCGTACGCGGATACATGGCAACAAAAAGGTCAAAAATTGCATAGATGAACTAGCCATGGTGGTGAGCATTCTTGCTTCCCATGGACAAAACTCAATAAGCGCACAGGGCTTACAATTCGCTCAAAAAGCTTTTAAAGCCGGGATGGCTTCTGCCGGTATTCAACATAAAAATTTAAGCTTTGACGATGATTGGCAACAAAAGCTTGATCATGCTTTGGGTGAACTAGACGAGCTATCCGCCACAGAGAAAGCGACCGTAGTTAAAGCTTTAGCTACTACCGTTTTAGACGATAAACAGTTTATCACTGAAGAGCAGGAAATGATGCGAGTAATCTGTGCTCTGATTCATGTGCCCCTTCCAATGTTGCAAACCGCTGTCTAAAGTTTTGATCGATAATCATTCACTCCAATGGCGTGCTGCTATTGAGCGCGCGAACTGGGAAGAAGAGTCTGAAACAGTGCTTGAGAGTTTGCCTCTTGAGCTCTTGACTATAATGTCCGACAGGGGATCTCTAACTACTGCATTAAAAAATATCGGAAGCACTAGTTTCAAGGTCGAAGTTATCCAAGAGCGACTGGAGGTGCCCTATTTGTCTGAGTCAAGCAGACTTGGCCTTGATAAAAGTAAAGAAGCCACCGTTCGTCAGGTCCAATTATGCATATTTGAAAAGCCTGTTGTGTTTGCCAGAAGCGTGATTCCCTATGATCTCACCAAGAGAACAGAAACAGGTTTAGCTAGCTTAGGCTCTAAACCTCTGGGGCATTTGCTTTTTAAAGATGGAATAATGAAAAAGTCTAGAAGAGAATTTGCTTGTGTCGAAGGGATCTATGGCCGACGAACTCCTTATGAGTATGAGGGAGGCTTAATCTTGGTAAATGAATTTTTCTTGGATGGACTGGTTGAATTTCTATAAACCAATATCCGTTTTGATCAAATAACCGTCGCTTTTCTCTGACAAAAATAAGTATTTTGCCTTTGTTGTAGGTCACCAAAACTACCTTTAATAGACGTTTAAGATTCGTTTGGACGATGTTAAATTAAAAAATATGAAAATCAATATCTCGCTATTTATATCTCTTCTAGGTCTGACAGCGTGCACAACTCATTTAAAGTTATCAGATTTAACTCCTACTGAACAAGATTCATATCAAAACATAATCTCAAACGATATAGACGGGGTATTGATAGACGAAAAGAGATATAGGGTAATTGGCGATGTTGAAGGGTACTTTTGTTTTCGCAATACTTATAAGCTCGAGCGAGCCGATGCTAGTGAGCTGCAATCTTTAATCATGAAATCAGCTCAAGATGATTTAAGATTCAAAGCCGCCATGCTTGAAGCAGATGCTGTTATCGGCGAGGAATGTTTTCGAGAAGGGGTGAACTGGGCTAAAAGCTGTTGGGCCTCAGCTACTTGCAATGCGAAAGCTGTAAAAATTAGTCCATAACGATACCGTGTTTTTGCCTTTTAAATAAAAAGGTTAAGATGCAATATGCGGCAAAACACCGAAAGTACAAAAGTGTGTAGATCATTGCACTAGTTGTCAACAGACTAAAACTACAGGGGAGGCTATTTGTTATTGTGATTAAACTAATTTTCTTATTTTTACTGCTTTGCATGGTATCAATTGTACATGCATCGCCTCCTGTTGTACCAAGTGCACCACCTTATATCGTTCTGAGTGACAATCAAGATGAACCCAACGGTTATGGTTTTTGTATTGATACCTCCGCTCGCGGTAAGACAGACCTACTTCATACCCATACATGTAAGCCCAAAAAAGCGAATCGACCTCGTAATGATCGAGATAACGATACCCGATTTTCCTATGATGTCGATACCGGAAGAATAACTTCGTTTGCTTTTAGCGGCTTTTGTATGCAAGCGCTTATAGCGAACGAGATAACAGTATTTGCGCTATTAGAGTGCAATGATCATCCACGTCAAAAGTTTGTATACAAATCTGATGATCGAACACTTCGTTTATTTGAAGATCAATCTAGATGTATCAGCGTAGCGGCAAAGACTCAAGCTGCAGGCCCTTGGGTAAAGCGCCCATTGCTGCTGACAAGCTGTAACGAAACGATGTCGAAACTAAAAACATGGAGTGTAGTCGAGTAGGGTCAACTTACTAATGCTAGAACTACAGAGTTACAGTAGTGACAGCTTTTACCGTCGACAATGATGTTGGTGTATTGAAATGTAATTACTAGCGCTATTCGCTCACTTTTTTACCAACAATCTAATCAAGTATTTTATAAAAATATGAGCCTCTTAGAAAACTACCCAAACCTCATAACCATTATAGGGCTGCTGACGCTACTGCATATCATTCAATTTATCGTGCTTGATATCAGTGGAATTATAACTAAGCACAAACCAGGATCGACGATTGCAGCAAATCACGATAGCTTTTTATTTAGGGCTTCAAGGGTTTTTGCTAATACAAATGAAACGATCGCAATTTTTATTCTCGCCAGCATATTTTGTATTGTTGTGCAGGCCTCTACGCTTGTGACCGAAGCTGCGGCAGCGGCTTATGTGATGGCAAGAGTTTTGTATGCTGTGTGCTACTACGCCAATTTTCAACTAATGCGTTCAGTAATATTTGGTATATCTATGCTCTCATTAATAGTACTGTTTGCGGCTGGTGTATCCGCCTGGTGGTAATTTTTAGCTGACCTATAGAGTTGGTTGGAAATGCTCAACTAAGGGACTCCACGTATAACCTAGAAAAAATTAGTTATAAGCTGAGGCCGGTTGCTATTAATCGATCTCGTTGATTGGAGATGTATGTGAGCGCGGGTAAGTGATCGCGGTTTTAAATAAGCAGGGATGCTGTAAGAAAAATAAGATTTAAATAACAAAGGCCGGTAGCTTAGCGAGCTACCAGCCTTATACTACGACTTTGCGTAGAGTGTTATCTACAACACTAAGTGAGTAGCGGTGCTATTACTAAGCTTACGATAGCCATCACATTGATCAAAATATTCATTGACGGACCTGATGTATCTTTGAATGGATCACCTACGGTATCACCTACAACAACGGCAGCGTGTGCATCCGAGCCCTTGCCGCCATGATTGCCACGTTCGACGTATTTTTTTGCATTATCCCAGGCACCACCGGCGTTGGCCATAGTGATGGCTAATAACACACAGCCAAGTAAGGCGCCGCCCAGCATGCCGCCGAGTGCTTCTGCGCCAATTCCAAACCCAACCACTACTGGTGCTGCTACTGCCAACACACCAGGCAATACCATTCGCTTTAATGCGGCAGTGGTGGCAATGTCTACACATCGTTCCGTGTCTGGCTCAGCTTCACCCTCTAATAAACCTGGTATTTCCTTAAACTGTCGACGTACTTCTTTGATCATGTCAAATGCTGCGTCACCCACGGCTGTCATGGTTAAGCTGGAGACCAAAAATGGAAAAATACCGCCGATAAACATTCCTACCAGCACTTCTGGGTTATTGATTTGTAGGCTGAAATCGTCAATTTTCAAAGATACTGTTTCAATAAACGCAGAGATTATTGCTAAAGCAGCGAGTGCCGCGGCCCCAATGGCGAACCCTTTACCAATGGCAGCCGTGGTATTCCCAACTTCGTCCAATGAATCCGTTATTTCGCGAGTCTCTTTTCCCAGGCCGGCCATTTCGGCAATGCCGCCAGCGTTGTCTGCCACTGGACCATAGGCGTCTATTGCCATAGTGATACCGACGGTAGCCAACATACCAACTGCGGCAATCGCTACCCCATACAAGCCAGCGAAGCTGCTAGAAAAGTAAATTATTCCGCACAAGGTGAGTATGGGCACTACCACAGACTGCATACCAATTGCGAGACCGGAAATAATGACTGTTGCAGCTCCAGTTTCACCCGATGCTGCGATGGTACGTATTGGAGAGCTAGCGGTATAGTACTCGGTAACTAGTCCAATGATAATGCCGCCAACAGAACCAATCACAACTGAATACCAAACCGAGTTGGCTATGCCGAACTTATTTACCAGGAAGTAAGACGCGACAATAAACAAAATTGAGGAGCCAATAGTCCCAGCTCTGAGGGCCTTCTCCGCTGAATTGCCGCTCATCAAGGCTACCAACAGTATTCCAAGAACGGAACAGATTAAGCCCACTGATGATAAAGCTAGAGGTAATCCCATCAATGCTTCTTGTTTGCCACCTAATGCAGCCAACGCAGTGACACTAAGTGTCGAGGCGATAGCTATTGTTGCAATCATGGAGCCACAATAGGATTCAAAAATATCTGAGCCCATACCGGCAACATCGCCAACATTATCGCCGACGTTATCTGCAATTACGGCTGGATTTCTAGGGTCATCCTCCGGAATTCCGGCTTCTACTTTACCCACTAAATCGGCTCCGACATCGGCGCTCTTGGTAAAGATTCCGCCACCGACACGGGAAAATAAGGCAACGACAGACGCGCCCATTCCAAAGCCATGAATAGTATGAGCGCTTTCAGCATTGGCGCCGTATAAATAATAAAGAAGCCCCAATCCAAATAAGCCCATCGATGCGACCGTTAGGCCCATTACCGATCCGCCATTAAAGGCCGTTATCAATGCTGCTGCTGCCCCCTTTTCATGGGCAGCGGTAGTGGTTCTCGTGTTTGCTTTGGTGGCGGTAAACATACCAATATAACCAGCAAATGCAGAGCAAAACGCGCCTAATAGAAACGCGTACATTGTTTTTAAACCTAGATCAGATATGGCTACTAAGATGGCCAAAACGGCAACAAACGCAAATAAAATAGTGTATTCACGCTTCATGAAGGCCATTGCTCCAATATGAATTTGATGGCCAATTTGGGCTACCTTACCTTCACTGACTGAAGTGCGCGCGATGCTTAGATAAATAATGAAGGCAAAGATTAAGCCAACAACCCCGAATAACGCTGGTACTGCTTGTACAGACATAGAGTCTCCTCCTGTGGTTCCCCATCATTGGTGAACAAGGTGTATCGACAGGCAGGCATTTAATCTAGTGACTTACTGCTTAGCCACGGTCCTAGACCTCTATGTTTACACGATAAAACATCATAGCGCAGAGAACATTTTTGCCTTTCGGATCTATTGATTAAACTAAAACAAAACTACTTTAGATTGGTCTGCCCTCTACTACCAAATTTAACCTTATATGGGTCTAACAAATTGTTATCGTTTTTTAGTTTGCTACGGCTGTTAAACGCCGCTAAATCAGTATAATACAGCCAAATTTTCAAGACCAATTTTTCGGAGCTGATCAAGATGTCTTTAAACAATGTAGGCCCAGGTAAATCACTGCCTGATGACGTTAACGTCATTATCGAGATACCGCGTTACGGCGATCCAATTAAATACGAAGTGGATAAAGACACAGGAGCGATGTTCGTAGACCGTTTTATGTCTACCGCAATGAACTATCCATGTAATTATGGTTACGTGCCTCAAACCCTATCTGATGATGGCGACCCAGTTGATGTTTTGGTGTTAGCGCCGTTTCCACTAGTGACGGGATCAGTCGTTCGTGTAAGACCAATTGGTGTGTTGCAAATGGAAGACGAGGCCGGTGAAGATGCTAAAATATTAGCAGTTCCAGTTGAAAAACTGACCAAATTCTATAACAACGTGTCGACGTTTCGCGATGTACAACAAGAAATGTTAGACAAAATTGCTCATTTCTTTGAACACTATAAAGATCTTGAGCAAGGTAAGTGGGTAAAGGTTCGTGGATGGGCTGGAAAAGAAGAGGCTCGCAAAGAGATTCTAGATTCAGCAGAACGCTATAATCAAGCAGAGGCCTAGTTCTTTTTAGAAACGCGATTCTAAAAGTCTCTCGTGGATACTCGCGAGGGACTTTTTTTTTGCTCCAACCTTAATTTTTAAAATCTTTTATGAAACCGACTGAAATTTAAAGGAAATTTTTAAATCGCTTTACAAATAGACGTAAATTATTTGATCAGTAATAAATTTAAGCAATAAATCAGATAACTAAAAGTAATTTGTTTTTGATTTTTCCTTCGGGCGAAATGAAGCCATTATTGATTAGGTTATCGGCCGGATCGATTTTTGTTTTTGACCTTGGCTCGATTAATCAGGATAAAAGCATAGCCCATGTTGACTAAAAGATTACTTTCATTTGTTTTTGTATCGTCGTTACTTTTTTGCACTAAAGCCTACTCCCAGGACGTAATTGCAGATCTGCAGGGAAGTTGGGAATATAGAAAAGAATCAATGCACGTTGACTTCGTCAAAGCTGAAAACCACAGTGCACTTAATCCGGTTTATGAAGCTAAGATCACTAGAGCAGATTGGAGTCCAGAGCGAAAAGGTAGAACTCTTTATGTTGGTGTGGTTCAGACCGCGGAAAAAAAATGGCGTGGGTTTGAAATTGATGATAAAGGTAAACAACGAAAGGTTCGGTTTTCACTCAAGCGAGATGGAAAACTCCATACCACCTCTTATTTAAGTGGCGTTAAAAAAATTCAGTGGACGTTAAACCAGCAATACACCGAAAAAAACGAAGTAGCTCAAACTGGCAGCTGAGCCGCTTCGTAGACGCCTAGATAAAATACGATCAGTATTCTAGAAAGCGCTATTCTAGCAAGCGTAGACGTCATGCCTCGAAATTTAGATTGCTTCTCTCACCATAACCCGTTGCTCCACCGGCGAGCTTATTATTGGTAGATCGTCAAATAGTAGGGTCTGGCAAAAGGCAAAAGAAACTAACAATCTGCGAAGCATTTTTTGGTTTGTCTTGAAGAAAAGCTCAATTCCGATCGGGGATTTATACATGATCAAATCTGTCGATAATGTCGACTAATTCATCGATTCATAAGCTAGTATCCAAAAAGCACAGACAAGTCGCAGTTGCGGTAATGGATTTAGGTTCTATTCAATGGTCCACCGATCTGGCTACTCTATCAAAGCTTCGCAAGCCAACCATAGCCTCGATCTTATGATTTTTAAACAAATAGGGAACTACCTTGTCTTCCGCCATAATAGAGAGACCATTCATGGTTTCGAAGGTCTATCGCCGGCATCGCTTATGAGTTTATCCGTTGCTTCATCCTAGCCAACAACAAAGCACCAATATAAATCAAACCTGTAACGTTCGCTTTTTGGTTGAAAGTTTTGGTAAAACTACAATTTCTTACTGAAAAAGTTTAGCATCAACTATGATTCGGTAAACAATCAAAATAATCTCAATTTATTAAACTACGCGGTAAACTGTGAGGACGTAAAGTAATGAGTAGTGATCTAGTACCAATACTGGATATATCAGAACTCGATACGAGGCCGCGACACTTTATCGAATGTTTTGGTCGAGCCTATGGCCAGTGGGGTTTTGCCGGTATTGTTGGGCATGGGATTGACCGAGATATTATTGCTAAGGCTATGGAGGCGGCTAAATGGTTCTTCGATCAGCCTATAAAGATAAAGAATTCTTTGAAACATCCCCAATCATGGTCTCGTGGATATGTGCCTCAAGGTGTAGAGAAAGCAAAAGACTCTGTCCATGCTGACTTAAAAGAGTTTTACCATTTAGGAAGAGATTCTGCGGTGGGGCACGAGGAAAATATCTGGCCTACAAATGAAGAGTTTAAATCTGCATACATTGACTTACATTACGCATTGGACCAACTTTCGCTCAAGGTGTTGAGAGCTACCGCATTATTTTTGGAGCTCCCAGAACACTATTTTCAAGCTAGTGTGCTGTCAGGTGAGGCCTTATTGAGAATTCTCCATTACCCTCCGATCAAGGATCAAAGTTCACCTAATGTCCGAGCAGCAGCACACGAAGATATTAATTTGATCACCCTTTTAGTTGGTTCAGAACAAGAGGGCCTAGAAGTTTTAACTTTGAACCAGCGGTGGGTTCCGATTAATATGATAGAGGGAACCATCATTTGTAATGTTGGTGATATGTTACAACGACTTAGCAATGGAATTTTGCGTTCAACAACGCATCGAGTAGTTAACCCTAGGGGTGAACGAGCCTATCAAAGTCGCTATTCAATGCCATTTTTTGTTCACCCTGACCCTGATATGTCGCTTGCTTGTTTGCCGCAATGTTGTAGTAAGGAGCGGCCAAAGCAATATGCGGATATTCTGGCTGGAGACTATCACCAGCAAAGACTCAAAGAGATCGGGTTTTAAGGGGCTTATGAAGCGACAGATAGTTAATTTTGGATCAATTAACATTGACCATGTCTATAAAGTTGATCATTTCGTTGCGCCGGGTGAAACGTTGGCCAGCGAGAGCCTGCTTACCGGTCTGGGAGGTAAAGGCGCAAACCAATCCGTAGCAATGGCCAATGCCGGAGCCAAGGTTATACACGTCGGTCAACTTGGTGTTGCAGATCTATGGGCTAAAAAAGCACTGACTGATTTTGGGGTAGAAACGTCGTATATTAAATTCGTCGCGGAGCCAAGTGGACACGCTATTATTCAATTAAACAAACAAGGTGAAAACGCCATTATCGTTCATGGAGGAGCAAATCAGACATGCTTGTTGACTGATCTTGATAAATGTTTACGTCAGCAATCAGACGTCGCTTATCTTGTTCTGCAAAATGAGTGTAACGATGTCCTCGGGGCTATCGATTTGGCAAATGGTTTAGGTATCGACGTTGTTTTCAATCCTGCACCAATGAGCCAAGATGTGTTAGAGCTTTCATTGAGTAAGTTATCGATCTTGATTGTTAATGAGGTTGAAGCTCAGCAGCTTTGGGGCACTCGTGTGCTAATAGATATTAAATCAAGGCTTGAAAATGATTGTCCGAACATTAATGTAATTATTACTCAAGGAGCAAAGGGGTCGACGCTCTTGAACCAGCATGGCATTCAACACGTACCGGCTCTTTCAGTAACAGTACAAGATACCACAGCCGCTGGCGATACATACGTTGGTTTTTTAGTAGCCGGGATTGCCAATGGTCTCCCTATTGAGGTAGCAATGAAAAATGCCTCTGCTGCTGCTGCAATTACTACCACCAGACTTGGTGCTATCGATGCGATCCCGAGTCAAAAAGAGGTCAAAGCAAAAATAGATGGGTAAGCTAATAATAGATACTGATCCTGGAATAGATGATGCTCAAGCCATTGCCTATGCAATAGCACACCCACAATTAGAGTTGATAGCACTCACGACGGTGTTTGGTAATGCGAGCATTGAAATCACGACTCGCAATGCCTTGGCTGTTCTAGAAAAATTCGATGCCCTGGATGTAGATGTGGCTAGGGGCGCATCAAGCCCGTTGCATATAGACAGGTTTGCGTCTCCAGATTTTGTGCATGGAGATGATGGTATGGGCAATCTAGACATAGCGCCTGAGCAACTAATAGAAAATGAACTGAGTGCAGCCGAGTATATAGTGGAGGCGGCAAATCAACACCATGGTGAGTTAACCATAGTGGCGATAGGGCCGTTAACTAATATCGCTAAAGCTCTGAGTCTAGATCCACAATTGCCGCTTAAACTAAAAAGATTGATTGTTATGGGAGGTACGGTTTTGGCTCCCGGCAATGTAAGCCCAGTGGCTGAAGCAAATTTTATTAACGATCCACATGCCGCTGATATTGTGTGTTCGCAAAATTGGCCCCTTTCGATAGTCGGTTTGGACGTTACAATGAAGATAGCGTTAACAGACTGGCATTTTGAAGAGCTGCAACAGCAAGCCGGAGGTGTGGGTGAGTTTTTGTGGCAAAGCAGTCGATACTATGTAGACTTTTACAGTTCGTTACCGATACCAATATCAAGTCAACGAGCTTGTGCAATGCATGACGCGAGCGCCTTAGTTTATCTTACTAACCCCGAGCTATTTGAAATGAATAGTGGTGTAGCACGTGTAGTGACCTCTGGTGTTGCGATGGGGCAATTGATTTCAGCGTCTCTGTCTGAAAATTATTTACTACCTCATTGGCAGAATTTGCCGCCTATCGAGTGGGCAGCGCAGGTGGAATCTGAACAAGTGTTAAACCACTTTACCAGCACCCTGATACAGCACTTTAAACCATAGAAATAGAACCTCATTAGTAGACCCAATGGCAAAGCTTTACTTTTACTATTCAACGATGAATGCAGGTAAATCGACTACATTATTACAGTCGAGCTTTAACTATCAAGAACGGGGTATGCACACATTGCTGTTGACGGCTGCTTTAGATGATCGATATGGCAAAGGCAAGGTCGCGTCTCGGATCGGTCTTGAACAGGAAGCTGATTTATTTGATGAAGACGTGAACCTGTTTCAACATGTGATTCGTCGAAACACAGCGAAGACAGTGGATTGTGTTTTGGTTGATGAAGCACAGTTTCTAAATAAAGATCAAGTATGGCAGCTGAGTGAAGTGTGCGATCAGATTGGGATACCTGTACTCTGTTATGGAATTAGGACAGATTTTAAAGGAGAGTTGTTTGCGGGTAGTCAATGGTTACTTGCTTGGGCTGATGAATTGCATGAACTCAAGACCATATGCCACTGCGGGAAGAAGGCAACTATGGTCGTTAGAGTAGATGAAAACGGCATGGCACTGCATCAGGGTTCCCAAGTGGAAATTGGGGGCAACGATCGTTATGTATCGCTTTGCCGAAAGCACTTTAAGAGTGTGTATGCTGGGGACGAGTCGGCCAACTAGAATCGCCACTGTGTTGCTACACTCTAAGGTGGATTCACAAATCCAGCATGGCAGCTTTGTAATATCTCTCGTAAGTTCGTGCCTGCTCCTTATACTCTCTTTTACCCTAACCTAACTAAAGTACTTTTTATAAGTGCAGTAATAATCATGAAAAACATACTCATATTTCATACATTAGTTTCACTTGTCGTCTTGAGTCTTCAAGCCGATGCTGGTGAATTTTTTGTCGGTCTAAATGCTGGTACGACTAAGTTTAGAGCTCTTAACGACGCTTGTGATGATCTACTCGAAGACAATATCTTGGTGGGTGGCTTTCCTTTAACTTGCGCGGTCGACGATGATTCTGACAAGTCCTTGAGTATTAATGCGGGATACAATTTTAATCGCTTTTTAGGATTGGAATTGGGTTATGTTGATATGGGCGAATACGCGGCCAGTGTTACTGCTGCCGGTCTCACAGTATCCGCAACTGCCGAAATAGATTATACCTACGCAAGCTTCGTAGTCAGCGCACCCCTTACGGACAAATTTTCTTTGTCGGCCAGAGTTGGAGCCGCAAATGCCGATGCAGAAATCGGTTCACAACTTGGTATTTCAGATCAAGTTGAAGATGAGACAGCTGCATTTGTTGGTGCTTCTGCAGATTTTCGATTGAACAATCATCTCAGCATACAAGTTCGCTATGACACTTTTGACGAGGTGGATATTACCAGTGCGGGTATTCGTCTTCACTTTTAATCCATCCTAGCGTGTTGGTTTTATAAATTTCATTGTTTCTAAAGACTAATCTCGTCATGGTGTTTACACCGCCCTCCGTGACGATGTGGACTAAAACCAACAATGGAAATGAATATTATAAGACTCAGCTTGTGGCCATCGTAGATGGTCACAAAGTTTTCTGAAGACCTCGATGTGGCCTTTTTAGGCTCAAGATATTGCATGTTGAAAGGACTCAAATCAGTAGCAGCCTGCTGTCAGTTTGATCTGCCCGCGCGCAGTTTTTCTCTATTTATAAATTAGAATAGTTTTATGTTATTGATTTTTTTCAATTAAAATTTTTTTTGTTTTGCTTTTATAGAGTTGGAGGTAAACCACTTGTTTTCGCATTAATCTGTCCTTGAATTATTTAGGAGGTGAACTGTGATTGATAGCTGCAATACAAAAAAATCTATTTTAGTGTTGGGTGGCTTTGGGTTTATTGGTCGATATGTCACTGAGTATTTAAGAAGTAAGGGACACAAAGTGGTCGTCAGCACCCGCAAATCAAGTCAAATGAAAAACGCTATCAACGTTATCGCCCACAAGGACAATATCAGTGAATTGAAACGTAAAATGGAGGGCCTCGATGCAGTGATTAATACCGTCGGAATTCTGCGAGAGAGGTTTGGTGAAAGCTATGATGATGTGCACCATCATTTCGTTGATCGTGCAGCAAAGGTTTGTGCTGCTAGTGGAATCCGATTTATCCATATATCCGCTTTGGGTTTGAATAATCCAGTTCTGAGTCGCTTCTTAATCAGTAAAAATGATGGCGAACTGGCACTTAAAAGTTCTGGGGCTGATTGGGTCATTGTACGGCCCTCTATCATCGATGGCGATGGTGGCTATGGAGCTAAATGGTTTCGCCGAGTTACTCGTTGGCCAGTTCATTTTGCGCCGGCCAACTCTAAAGGTCTGTTGCGTCCTATTCATGTCAAAGACTTAGCAGAAGCAATCGCGGTTGTGGCTTTGGCACCTCAAATAAACCCGGAGTATCGTGAGATTGAGTTGGGCGGTAGAAATGTAGTGGGTATCTTTGAGTATTTGGATCTTTTAAAAGGAGGTAATACCAGATGGCGCTTGAACGTGCCTGCATGGTTGGCAAGAGTCTGTAGCCATGTATGCGATCTTTTATATCTGACGCCTTTTTCTTATGGGCATTATGAGCTACTTAAATACGATAACCTTCCATCAAAAAATCATCTTCCGCGACTTCTCGCCAGGGCCCCAAAACAAATTGGATTAAAAATATGAAAACCGCTTAGAGGAGGCATCTACGCTTAACGACAGCGATATTAGTGCTCACATCTAGGGAGTGAGAAAATAGGGAGGCAATGCCAGTCAAGGAAGGGTTAAATTTGATTGGCCTACCTTGATAAAGGTCATTGGGAGCCAGATTATGCTCATTTTGCAGCGCCTTGGCATGGTTAGTGATTTGATCTTAGTTAATTGCGACGACCAAAGACCAGAACTAAAACAAATTATTTATCTCCAAGAGAGTAGTCAAAAGAAGCATTAGATTTATTATTTTGGTGAGTTTGGATTAGTTCGACCGCTAAACCAGCCCAGTGTTCATAGACCTTTGGGCCAGGGTGATAACCATCTGAAGCTACCACACTAGTGTCTCCATCAAATTCAAATTCTATGTAATCAAGATTTCGTTCGGTCGCTATTTTACGTAATCTGAAGTCTAGTACGGTTGCTCGTGAGCCAAGAAACCAACGCAGCGGTTGTGGTAAGGCTGGAAAGTATCCCATCGGCGGCAAGCCGCTCAGTATGATTTGAGTTGCACCGAACTTGTTTTGAAGTAGTGACGCTAGCTGATCTTGACGCTGTTCAAATTTACCAGCGGAGCACCCCGATGTGACGTCGTTAACGCCCAGAGAGGTCAACACGACATCGCACTCAAAAACAGGCCGTGCATTTAGTTTTTCAAGACAGTCTTTCGAGGTGTCGCCTGTGAAGGCTGCTAATTGATATTCAACCGTAAAGTGGGGTGAGAGTAGCCTTACTAGATGGCCGAGTAGGGCTTGTTGTTGATGCTCGCAACCTACTCCAGCGGCGGCAGAGTCACCAACGATGAGCACTCTCAAAAGGGGCCCGCTGCCGCTGCGCCCTCGACGATTACCCTCTGGCTCCGGCAAACGCTCAGTGGTCCAGCGAGTGGACAAGCCCTGAACTATTAGTATGGGGGCCAATAAAACGCCGACCAAGAGTTGCCACATTATCTCTATAATTAGTCCATTAACTTACTTTGATTACAAACGATAAGGCTCGTCAGCCACAATTTTGGCCAGTCCAGATACCATACGATACAAGGCCCATAACCAAACTATACCCCAGATCAAAAAGCCAATCCCAATAATCGAAAGAAATAGACCGACAATGCACCAAAATACCGACCACCAAAATACTCTGATTAGATTAGTATAGTGGCTGTGATACACGCTACCAAGTGAGCCACTTCGGGTGAACATTGCCCACAAAGCTCCGATGAACACAGGTATGGCTGTAAACAGGCCTAGCAACATCAAAATGTAAGCGATAAGAGCGTGTATCTTCTGGTCGCTATTACTGGAAACGATGCTGCTCATAGAGGCTTCTCCTTGACTAAATTTGTGGTTCAATGACTAAGATATGGCATTGTTTTGCTGATTTTCAATGCCGATGTTATTAACATGAGCAGGCAAACCGATGTTCTGTATAAACTTTTACACTTGTTGGTCTTAAGATGATTGGAGAAACCGACGTAATCGATTAAAGTACTGGGCCTAAAAATTTTGCGTGAAACGCGACAAAACACCATTAAGCAAAAAGGTAAAACAATGGCATCGCTACCCTCAACTCCGTTGGTTGGCATTATAATGGGCTCAAAATCCGATTGGAGCACACTCGAACACTGCGTAGAGACATTGGAAAAGCTCGGTATTCCTCATGAAGCCGAAGTCGTTTCAGCACATAGAACTCCGGATAAACTATATGCTTATGCCGAAGAAGCCGAAAAGCGTGGTATCCAAGTGATTATCGCCGGCGCTGGTGGCGCTGCCCATCTACCTGGTATGGTAGCAGCTAAGACGAGCCTGCCGGTCTTGGGAGTACCGGTAAAGTCATCTACTTTAAACGGCATAGATTCACTACTATCGATCGTTCAGATGCCAGCTGGAGTACCCGTTGGCACCTTGGCTATTGGCAGGGCTGGTGCTACTAATGCCGCACTCCTGGCCGCAAGTATACTGGGAAATAAATATCCTGTAGTTAAATCATCATTAAACGATTGGCGTCAACAACAAACCGATCGAGTTCTATCAGATCCCGACCCTAGGCCATAATTGAATAGAAACTAATTTAAAACGGTTCACGCGAATGAAAGTTGGTATATTAGGAGGCGGCCAATTAGCTCAAATGTTGGCTCAGGCCGGTAAAGATCTTGGCCTGAAGTTTAAGTTCATCTGCCCAGATGAGCACGCTTGTGCGTCGCGCTATGCAGAGCAAATTCGAAAGGCTTACGATGACCAGTCAGCCCATCAAGAACTGATCGATTGGGCTGATGTCATCACTTATGAGTTCGAAAATATCCCAACCGATATGGTTCGCAAGCTAGAGCAAAGTAGTACGCTTTACCCCCCCTCAGGAGCCCTAGCTACCGCCGCAGATCGCATGTCTGAAAAGACCATGTTTAACGCTTTGGGTATCGGTACCGCTGACTACAGAGCCATCAACAGCTTGCAAGATTTGGAAAAGGCAATTGAAACCATTGGTAGGCCCTCAATCTTAAAAACGCGTTCGGATGGTTATGATGGTAAGGGGCAGGTTGTCATCCGCGATAATACGAATTTGTCTGAGGCTTGGGACACCCTATTAGGGGTGCCCTGCATACTTGAGTCGATGGTGGATTTTGATCGAGAGGTTTCGATCATAGCCAGCCGAAAACCAAACGGTGATATAGAATTCTTTCCGCTCACCGAGAATCATCACCGAGAAGGGATCTTGCGTCTTTCACTATGCCTAGATAAAGAGCCACTGCAAAGTAAGGCAGAGGATATGGTGCGTAAAATAACCGAGCATTTAAGCTATGTCGGTACAATAGCGCTTGAGCTTTTTCAAAAAGGCGACGCGTTATTGGCAAATGAAATTGCCCCAAGAGTACACAATTCAGGACACTGGACCCAGGATGGTACCAACGTCAGTCAGTTTGAAAACCACCTGAGAGCTGTGTGTGATTTGGATTTAGTTAAACCTGAGTTGCTAGCGCCTGCAGCAATGGTGAATTTGATAGGAACTCTGCCCGATGGTGAACAGGTACAGAAGTATCCAAGCAGCGTCTCGCATGTTTATGGTAAGTCTGAGCGTCCTGGGCGAAAATTAGGTCATATTAACTTGACCGCAAAAAAGGCTACTACTGAACAATTTGAGGAACAGCTCGTGTCGCTGTTAGAACTAGTGGGCGAAGATGGCCTTGCGAAAATGTCTAAGGATTGATCATGCATAAGTGGCAAAGCTCAATACACTTATCAAGTAGCAATATAAATTTTTAACAAGGACGAACAGGCACATTAAATTCGCCTTTTTTGTAATCATCGAAACCAAATTTATACTAGATATAAGTTGGTTAATGCGGCGATCAATGTCGGATGGATGTCCCCCCTCTAACTACCGCTTAGTCGAAGAGAGTTAAGCAAATCGATAACAATAACCTGCTAGAACCTGCTAGCCAAAGATGGAACAATTTGTTTATTGATCAATTCGAAACAGCATTGGGTGACGAAGCACAACGGTGGTCAGGATTATAGTGTATTCTTCCTTAATTAATGATGGAGAGATCTTTTGGATAGTCTAGATATTTTGAAGCCAGTTTTTGCGATGGCATTACTAACGATGGCAGTAGCCATTTGGATGTTATTTACTCGTATACCTGCCATGGTTCGTTTAAAGATTCATCCCCAAAAGGGCCAAGATACACGCGAGCTTAGAGAGTATCTACCTCATGAGGTTAATAGAGTTTCGAATAACTATAATCACCTTTTTGAACAGCCTACTCTTTTCTATGCTGTTTGTATATCAATAGCGGTGTTGGGTTTTACTGATACATTCTTTGTTTATGCAGCTTGGTGTTTTGTTGCATTTAGGGTTTGTCATACCCTAGTTCAAGGTCTTATTGACATTGTAGTTCTTCGTTTCTATTTGTTTATTGCATCATGGGTAGTGCTTATGGTGATGATCGTCAGAGCATCCCTACTTATTTTTGTCGCATAGCCATAAACTACCAAGCTTTCAAAGTATGAAATACGGATGAGCACTGGAGTAGGTAAAAATAGAGGCAGATGATGTTTATTTAGTAGACCAAGGTACAGGTAGTAGACCAACGTACAGGCAAACAATCTACATAGGCAGTCTGAGAGCCCTCAAGTTAATCACAGGCTACAACAAATCCGTTTGATGAAATCATCGAAATAGGCCTTACGACCATTTAAAAAATGATTATCCACGCCTTGGCGAAAAAAGGGTATTTTGAAAAGGCGGTCGTTGCCAATATCGATAAAAAGCTTTGACTGAGTCTCTTGGTTTGAGGACAACTACCTCAGAGGAGGGCTTACAGCGCCCTAATCAATGGTGTGGTTGGTAGTCAATTTGTAAATTTGAACACCGAATTGCAGCTAAATAATAATAAACACGTTAGACTAAAGCCTACAAGAGGGCTTTTATACACAGGTTATGTACTCATTACTTATTTCGTTTTTCGTGCTCGCGATTTTCTTTTCTTTTATGTGTTCGTTGTGGGAAGCGGTTCTACTCAGTATTACTCCAACCTACGCGCGAATTCAGGATCAAGAGGGTACTGCCACAGGTAAGTATCTGCAGGAGTTTAAGCAAAATATAGATAGGCCTCTTTCAGCGATTCTCACTCTAAACACTATCGCGCATACCGTCGGAGCACTCGGTGTTGGTGAGCAAGCAGCGGCGTTATGGTCTGAGAGCAATCCACTGATCACTCGTTTGCTGGTTCCCGCTGTTATGACGTTAGCTGTATTGTTACTGTCTGAAATTGTTCCTAAAACAATCGGTGCACTTTACTGGCGTAATCTGGCTGGGTTTACTGTAGCGTCTTTACGCTTTTTACTGCTGGTTTTGGCACCCTTGGTTTGGATGAGCCAACTTTTAACCCGAACCCTCAAGAGTGAAGGTCATGGTCCGATCTTGAGTCGTAGTGATTTTATGGCGATGGCGGAAATGGGTGCTGAAGAAGGTATTTTTCAAGATACCGAATCGCAAATGCTGGGTAGTATGCTTCGCTTTAAAGGAGTTACCGTCAGTGATGTGATGACGCCTCGCACCGTTGTAGCGGCCACGGCCGAGCAACAAACGATCGGCGAATACTATGATAAGCGAAAGGGAAATCAGTTCTCTCGGATCCCAACTTTCGAACAAAACAGTAAAGATCATATAACTGGATACATCTTAAAAGTTGATGTGATGGAAGCCATGGTTGAGGATCGTGGCAAAGAACCGCTGGCCAACTTAAAGCGAGATATTGTTGCCGTCAGTGAAAATTATGAGTTAACCGATTTGCTCACGACCCTAATGCAACGAAAGGAGCATATAGCCGTGGTTTTAGACGATTTCGGTGGCATGGCGGGTATTGTCACCATGGAAGACGTTATTGAAACCATACTAGGCATGGAAATCGTTGATGAAACTGACACCACTACCGATATGCGAGAGCTAGCACAGACTTTACGAGAAAAGCGTGGAAAGGTGTTGGGAGCGCTAGAAGCCAAGGTTGAAGAACCAATGATGGAAGCACAAAATAAAATCGATGAGTGATCAAGAACCGGCCTATCACATAGGCGTCGCGGGCGAGCCATGGGGCGAAGCTGAGCGTAACAAGTGGCTTAATGAGCAACTAGTCAAGCGCAGTTACAAAGAACAGGTATTGGATTTACTATCAGGTGTAGATCAGAGATTTGACCTAATCAAATACGGTGCCTTGCAATATGACTGTGAACGTTACCCATTGTATGTTGCTCAATCTCATCAATTTGATTTGACTAAACAACGACACTGGTAACTGGTGGCGTGCATGGTTATGAAACTAGTGGTGTGCAAGGTGCACTAAGGTTTCTTTTGGAAGATGCAAAAGAGTTTTTAGATCGTTTTAATGTGGTGGTGATGCCATGTATAAGTCCATGGGCCTACGAAACTACTAATCGTTGGAATCCCAAGGCTGTTGATCCAAACCGTTCTTTTATTGAGAACAGTCCTGCCGAGGAGTCTGGTTTGGTTATGCGCCATATTAGTAATTTGCCAACCAAGATTGACGTTCACGTGGATCTTCATGAGACAACCGACACAGACAACACAGAATTTCGACCTGCTTTATCGGCGCGCGATAATGTTTATCACGAATTTTGGGAAATCCCCGATGGATTCTATTTGGTTGGGGATACCTCAAACCCCTGTCCTGAGTTTCAAAAACACATAATCGACGCTGTTAGTAAGGTGACCCACATAGCTCCAAGCGATGACGGCGGCCGTATCATTGGCGAGCCAATAGAACAAACAGGCGTCATAAATTACGCTACAAGTGAGCTAGGTCTCTGTACCGGTTTTACTAAGGCAAAATTAAATACCACCACTGAGGTGTACCCCGATAGTCCAAAAGTAGATGAGGAAAATTGCATACGAGCGCAAGTGGTCGCGGTGTGTGCTGCCCTAGAATTTGCTGCTGAACATATCTAAGCGGAGGCTTTTATGTCACAAAATGTAGTAATCACAGGTGCCAATCGAGGAATTGGGCTGTCTTTATCCAAACTATTATCTGAACGAGGCGATACCGTTTTTGCCCTATGTCGGCAGGCATCGAGCGCGTTGAATGAACTAAATGTTCGTGTGATTGAAGGAGTCGACGTGTCTAGCCCTGAAGTGGGCGAAAAGCTGAAGATCGGGTTGGGCTCAGAGCAAATTGATTTGTTAGTAAACAATGCCGGTATCTTACGTAATGAGGTTTTGGGCGATATTGATTATGCGACAGTTGAGCAGCAGTTTACCGTTAATGCTCTGGGGCCACTGAGGGTCACGGAAGCCTTAGAACCTCAGTTAGTAGACGGTTCGAAAGTGGCCATGATTACCAGCCGCATGGGTTCGATCGCCGATAACACTAGCGGCGGGCGCTATGGTTACAGAATGTCAAAGGCAGCGCTGAATATAGCGGCGGTTTCTCTCGCTCATGATCTTGCCTCGCGTCAAATCAGTGTTGGTGTATTTCATCCGGGTTTAGTGGGTACGGAAATGATAGGAGGATTCGGTGATATTACCCCGGACCAAGCGGCAGTGCGTTTGGCAACGAGAATTACAGAACTAAATCTACAAAACTCTGGTTCATTTTGGCATTCAAATGGTGAAATTCTACCCTGGTAATGGCGCCAAGGTTCGATACGCCCATGTAGTAATTGCCTCATCATTGTACATTTTTGGAGAAATTATTAGTCAAGTGTCTTAAAATACCGCCACCATTTCGCAGTACAAACAATCCTCTACCTAGCTCAAAAGCAGATGAATAACGATTTCAAAACGGCCTTAGCTTCCAAGGCTGAAGCAGATCTTCAAAACGGTATTAAAATTAAGTTCGAAGAAGATAAGAATAGAACTAATACGTTTTCTTTTCAGGCCACTGAAGATGTGTTTATAGATTTTAGTAAAACTCATATTGATGCTGATCTACTTGAGTGCTACTTAGACTACGCTAACGACATTGGTCTTGTTGAAAAGCGTCATGCTTTTCTTAGCGGTGAACATATTAACAACTCAGAGGATCGCGCTGTTTTGCATGCGCTTTTGCGAGATGCTGACAACCAAGGCATTGAAATGAAAAATGCGTCAGTATTGGAATTAGCACAACAAGCAAAGCAAGACTTTGATCAGCAATGCAAAGCACTCGCTGAGTCAATGGAAAAACGGACGATACCAGTAAGAGACATTATTCACGTCGGTATCGGCGGTTCCTCTCTTGGAACACAGCTTCTCTTCGAGGCTTTGAGTGGTAACCATCCCAAGCAAAAGATTCATTTTGTTGCCAACATAGACGCCCATCAATTGGCCAATGTTTTGAGTCAATGTTCGGTTGATTCTACACTTGTTATCGGTGTCTCTAAAACCTTCACCACGGCCGAAACATTACAAAATTTGAACACCATTGAGCAATGGTTTATCGAAGCCGGAGTGGCGTCACCAAAGGATGTATTCATCGGTGTTACGTCTGCTCCTGAGAGAGCACAGCAGTACGGTATACCTGAGGAAAATGTTGTTGGTTTTCCAACCTGGGTTGGTGGTCGCTATTCCGTTTGGTCTTCGGTTTCTTTATCAGCCGCTTTAGTCTTGGGTAAAGATAAGTTTGATGAATTTCTAAAGGGCGCAGCTCGAATAGACCAACACTTTTATCAAACTAAACTAGATAAAAATGTATGCTTTTTGGCAGCGGCTCTCGATCACTACTACGTTAACTTTTTAGGTAGCGGCTCAAAAGCCATTTTTGCTTACGATTTCAGATTGCGCTCTTTGGTAGATTATTTACAGCAGTTAGAAACCGAGAGCAATGGCAAAGATCGTAATGTAAATGGTGAACCAGTAGAGTATAAAACATCGCCCGTGGTTTGGGGCGGGGTAGGAACTGATGTGCAGCATTCCGTTTTCCAAATGTTGCATCAAGGCACTAGCCTCATTCCAGCTGAATTTATTTTAGTCAAACAGCCGGACCACAAATATACTGAGCATCATGATGTTTTATTGGCCAATGGTATCGCCCAAACGGCCGCGTTACTCGAAGGCCAATCTCTGGAGGATATCGAAAGGTTGCATGGTGATGAGGGTTTAACCGAGGCGACTAAGAAAGCTAAAATATTTGCAGGTAATCGCCCCTCTTCTACGGTATTAGTCGAACGTCTGACCCCCGCAGCACTGGGCTCTCTTTTAGCCTTCTATGAGCACAGAACTTTCTTCGGTGGCGTGCTCACGGATATTAATTCGTTTGATCAAATGGGTGTCGAACTGGGTAAACGCTTAGCAAAAGAAGTGCAACCGTATTTGCAAAAAACCGCCAAATTACGAGAAGCAAATTTTGACCCCTCAACAGAGGCGTTAATCGCTAGAGTTCTTGATTGCTAATATCAGAAGTACTGGTTTATCGGTGGCAAATCGGCCATGGTCTTGACAAGGTTAAAACTCAAAAATCGAGAGAATATTGGTATACGTTTTAAAGCAAAAATCTAAGTTCTTACAAACTTGGTTGCAGAGATTATTTCGAAGCCTTTACTGCTTGTGTGTGGTGGCCGTCATATCTGGCTGTGGCGACCAATCAGACGGCAAAATACTGTTAGCAAGTGCTGTCATTACCATGGAGTCGGGCGACTCTTATGTTAATGCTATAGCAATCGATAAAGGTAAAATTAAAGCCGTTGGTGAATTTGAGTCTCTGATAGCTCGATACCCTAATTACGACATCGATCGAGAATTTGCTGAGAGAGTAATTGTGCCGGGTTTTATTGACCCTCATATTCATATGCTCTTGGGCGCTCTAATTTATTCAAGACCATTTTTGCCGCCATGGGATATGCAAACCCCCAGTGGGTTGGTGAAGGGCTTAGCAAATAAAGAAGAATTTTTAGCGGCACTGGCTAAACTTGAAGGTGAAACAGAAGGCAATGGACCGCTTATTGTCTATGGTTATCACAATCTTGTTCATGGTGCCATCGATAGACATGACTTAGACAAAATTTCTAAAGATAGACCAATTTTGGTTTGGCATTACTCGGGTCATGATTTTTACCTTAATAGCGAGGCTCTAGACTGGGCTGAGGTCGATAAGAGACTACTAAAAACATACCAAGGCATCGAATTAGACTCCGAGGGAGAGCTGACTGGTCGTTTAGTGGAGGATGCGCCTAAACACCTGCTGAAGAAATTAGTGTTTGAGCTCTTTACCCCGGCAAACGTGTCAAAGGGCTTTGACGGTTATGAGAAGTTAATCACTGAAAATGGTGTAACCGCCGTAGCAGAATTGGGTTATGGATTGTTTGGAAAGAGATTGGAGGACTTTTACTACTGGCTGGAGTACAAAAAAGACGATCCTTATGACTTGTATCTGATACCCGAGCATAGGGCGTTTAAGAACAAATATGGCGACCGATCTGCCGACCAAATCCTCGAATTGTCAAAAGTTGCATGGAGCCGAGGTGATCCTAGGGTATTACCAAGGGTAAAGTTTTTTAGCGATGGAGCATTTTACTCGCAGACGATGAAACTTTTACCACCGGGCTATGCCTGCAATCACTCTCATGGTGTATGGGCAACAAATCCGGACATTCTGAAGGTGGAAATGTTGCCGTATTGGAAAGCGGGACTAGACTTTCACATTCATTCTAACGGCGATGCATCGCAATCAGCAACTTTAGAGGCTATGCGTTTTATCATCTCCAGCGGCCGTAAAGAAGGCCAAAGATTTATCATTGAACACGGCGGTTTGCTATCCCCGAATGACCTAGACAACGTTGCCTCAATGTCTGGCGGGGTGTCGGCGGCAAGTCACTATGTCCACTATATGGGCAAAAAGTATCAGCAAGTATTGGGTGATAAGGCAAATCACATTACGCCCATGGCTTCGGCGTTGGCAGCGGGCATACCGGCAACCCTTCATTCAGATGCGCCGCTGGCGCCTCTTTCTCCGTTACAAGCCGCATCGGTGCATATGACGCGACTTACTCGTGAAGGTGACGTAATGCTCGCAAGTGAGCGCTTGACTGCAAAACAAGGTTTGGCGGCAATCACTATAAATGCAGCATGGACGCTGGGACTGGAGGACGAAATAGGTTCGATTAAGTCCGGCAAGAGGGCTAATTTAACAATTTTAGATCGAAACCCGTTGGAAACAGTCCCTGAAAAATGGCCCCAAATAGGGATTTGGGGTGTCGTAATCGATGGACAAAAAAGACCGTTATAGGTAAAACCCTTTTTCAAGTTGCCCTGATCTAGAACCACAAAGGCGATTGCTCAATTATCGGGGTGTCTCATCCTTGTCAATCGATGACAACCCTAGAACGACCACGCACGGTTAGGATAAGCCCAGACGCTTAAAGCCTTCGGCAATCAATGTCGCCTCATTGCCGGTCTCTTTAGCCAGTCTTTGTTTAAAATCTTGATTCACGCCGTCGTCGTTAACTCGACCGATTGACAATTCCAAGGCCTCAAAAGTAAGCAGCCAATCACAATTTTTGAGTAGACTTACCTTGCTAATGATTTGCTCTATGCCTAGTCCAGTTTCCCGAGCCACTCTAAGTTCTTTGTACACCTCGAATTGATCCAAAGTCTCTTTGTCATAGGTTTGTGCTGCAGTTACATTTTGTGAGGGAGCCTCATACATGGGAAATTTAATTTGATCAGCAGAGCCACCAAATACAGAGGTGACTGAATCACCAATTGCCATGTCAAATACCCCCCAGCTTGGATCAAAAAGAATATCTCCATCTACATCTGACACTGTACAGTCTGTAAATGTAAAAAGAATATTTTTTTGATTTCGCCGATCAATATTGGTTAATACGCCAACAACCTTGATGCCGGAAAGAAAATTTAACTCTGCACTTTTACCTATTTCGATACCATGACGTTTCAGCTCATCAACAGTGTAAGCGGACAGGCAACGTTCCATTGTTCTTAACTTGCCGACGGGTGAACCAAAACCCTGAGCATGATAATTAATATCGTGACCCGACAATTCTTGATTTTGAAACGCAAGTTGAGTTGGGCCATCGGTATTTAGATAAATTGCGTTCCCTACGGCATCTGTGATGACGCGACGGATTCGTCCCGAAACTTGAAGGCCTGAGTTGTAACAAACCGTATTGATACTGCCGCTCTCGATAGCTTCGTTCAGAGCGCTGGCACCACCTCGTGAGTAACACATATGATGCCCATACTCTGCAAGCACTTGACTTAAATGTCGACAAGACTCGGTGATAAATAGTTGTGGCTGAGGTTTGGTAATATCGTAGCTGGTCTTTACCGCATTTAAGGTCAAGGGGATTTTTTTAACCGAAGTGTCGTCTAGACACCCTTGACTCTCTGATAAAGAAGATAAAAGTCCAGCTCCATAAATGGTGTAGTCGTCCAGATCACCTACCAAACCATACTCAACAGTCCACCAATGTAAACGCGCTAATAAGTTTGCTTCAGATGGTAAAACCTTGGTGTTTTGTAGTTCTTCAACACGCTTTTGAGCCGAATCAATATCTGCCTGAGTCGATGAATTACTCTCCTTGACTATCGACAGCTGTCTTACTGACTCATAGGTGTCCATGTCGTGTTGATTCGCCACGGCTCGCATGCCCAGTTCACCAAACATTTGTAAAAATTCTGCGTAATCAATATCTACTAAAAAAGGAGCATGACCCGCCGATTCGTGAATAATATCGGGTGCGGGTGTGTAGAGCATGTGCTCATAAGAACGAATATTTAGCGCGATGGCTAAAACTTTTCGTGCTTGAAATTCCATAAACACCGCTGGAGGGAGGAATCCGTCAACTGCCACAGCCTGCCAACCCAGCTCATTTAAACGCGCATTAATTTCTTCGATACGAGGTATTGATTCTAATCCAATACCTGTTTTTACCAGGCCATCGAAGTAGGTCGGGTGCGCACTACGAGATAGGCTAAATTTCAATTGATGTAATAGAAAACGCCAAATCGCGTGATCACGCGGTGTGTACTGCGAATAGTCCTGGATCGCAACAAAGGGCTGTAAATGCTCTGGCAGGCTGGTTATAACGTCTTGCTGTGAAATCATTGCAGTAGGTATATAAAGTAATGAGAGTAATTAAACCTGCATTTCTGGAACATGATCAGGCACTACTAGCTCGCCCTCAGTCAGTGAAAGGATTTCTTCTACGCTAACGCCTGGTGCGCGCTCGCGCAGTATAAATTTTCCATCTTCTATGTCCATTAGAGCAAGGTCTGTTAGAACCCTTTTAATGCAGCCTTTGCCGGTTAGTGGCAATGTGCATTCCTTAAGCAGCTTAGACTGTCCAGATTTAGAAGCGTGTGTCATGGTTACGATGATGTTGTCCGCCCCGGCAACCAAATCCATCGCTCCGCCCATTCCTTTGATGAGTTTGCCGGGGATCATATAGGACGCGATGTTGCCCTGGCAGTCAACCTCAAAGGCCCCGAGTACAGTTAAATCTACGTGACCACCTCTTATCATCGCAAATGACTCAGCAGACGAAAAAATTGAAGCGCCTGTCTTCATTGTCACTGTCTGTTTGCCAGCGTTGATTAAATCGGCATCGACTTCTTCCTCCAACGGAAACGGGCCCATCCCTAACAAACCGTTTTCCGATTGCAGTAATACTTCCATATCGTCAGGTATGTAGTTTGCCGCTAGCGTTGGTATGCCGATACCAAGATTTACATAGTAACCATCTTTAAACTCTTGTGAAACGCGTTGTGCAAGCTGTTCTCTTGTAAGTGCCATATCTGCTCCTCCGGTTTATGCGTTTCTTACGGTGCGTTGTTCAATGGCCTTCTCGAAAGTGCCTTTGATTAATCGATTGACATAGATGCCTGGTAGGTGAATTTCATCCGGATCTAATTCACCTACCTCAACAATTTCCTCGACCTCAACTACTGAAATTTTTCCTGCTGTGATCGCCATCGGGTTAAAGTTTCTTGCCGTTTTTCGAAACATTAAATTGCCATGTCGATCGGCTTTCCATGCTTTACCGATCGAGAAATCGCCCTGAATTGCTTCTTCGAGAATGTAATGTCGACCGTTGAATTCACGTACCTCTTTGCCCTCTCCCACCGGTGTTCCGTAGCCAGTTGCAGTATAGAAAGCGGGTATGCCGGCTCCGCCAGCCCGCATTTTTTCGGCTAAAGTGCCTTGTGGTGTAAGCTCAACTTCCAATTCACCGCTCATCATTTGCGCCTCGAAGAGCGCATTTTCACCAACGTAAGATGCGATCATTTTTCTAATTTGTTTGTCTTCAAGAAGAAGACCAAGGCCTTTACCATCAACACCTGCGTTATTGGAAGCGATGGTTAAACCCCTTGTGCCTTTGCGTTTTATTTCCTTGATTAAATTTTCAGGAATACCACACAGGCCAAAGCCGCCAGCGACGATAGTCATATTATCTTCAAGGCCAGCCATAGCCTCAGTGTAACTTGTTACTACTTTATCGAACCCAGCCATGGTTAGCTCCTGTTCATTATTAGGTAACCTCAGATTGAGCAGAGGCTTCCTTGGTTTTAAGATTTAAAATCTGGTTGATGTTCTGGAGCTGATTTAGCGAATGCGGGTAACTGCAGGCAATGCTCATTAACTTCACTAATCAACGGATAATTACTTAAATCGAAATTAAAACGATTGGCGTTGTAGACCTGAGGGATCAGACAAACATCCGCCATAGTTACTGAACTTCCAAAACAAAAATTTTCTCTATCAGCATTATGCGCTAATTGTTTCTCAATGGCTGAGAAACCCTGTTCAAGCCAATGGTGATACCATTTTAGCTTGCCGCTTTCGTCCACATTCACTTCGTTGACTAGATACTTCAAAACTCTAAGATTGTTTAGCGGGTGAATATCGCATGCGATACTGTGTGCCAACGATCGTACTGCAGCACGTTGTAAACCATCATCAGGTAAGAGAGCTGACTGCGGATAGGTTTCCTCTATGTACTCTAAAATAGCCATAGATTGAGTCACTACGGCGTCATCTATCTTCAATGTTGGTAATAAACCTTGAGGATTGTGAGCTAAAAATGAATCCTCCTTGTGTTCTCCTGTCAATAAATTAACAGGCAACAAAGTGTGATCAATTCCTTTGTGGTTGAGAGCAATTCGAACACGATAAGCAGCGGTACTACGAAAATAGGTGGTGAGCGTGATTTGTTCACTCATGAGTCAAACTCTTTATTATGCATCCAGTCAGCGTGACGGGGTGCCTTTTTAGTTTCAGCCCACTCATTGAGCATATCCCACTTTACCTCGCTTAGTCGCTCAAGTTTTTCTTTTTCGGCTGAGTCAGGTGCGGCTAGTTCTAAGCGATGTCCATTGGGATCAAAAAAATAAATCGAGTGAAATACCGAATGATCGGTTACACCAAGAACTTCAATACCATTTGCTTCGAGATGCTCTTTATAAGCCTTGAGGGTCTCCATGTCTTGGACTTTGAAAGCAATATGTTGTACCCATTCTGGCGTATTCTCATCTCTTCCCATTTTTGGTTTAGTCGGTAGTTCGAAAAAAGCTAAAACGTTGCCGTGACCAGCGTCCAGGAAAACATGCATGTACGGATCGGGCTCTTTGGTAGAAGGAACTTGGTCTTCAGCAATAGCGAGCTGAAAATCCATCTTTAAATTTTTAACATACCATTCAACCGTTTCTTTGGCATCATGACACCGATAAGCGACATGATGAATTCGATCAATTTTCACTTTCTATTTCCCTCCTAGTACTTACTTGCTAATACAGTCGCCGAAGCTTCACCAAAGCCGATTTTGGGGGCGCTATCGCTTTGGCAATGTCCTTTCAAAATCACTGTATCACCGTCTTCTAGAAAAGTTCGGGTTTCTCCATTTTTTAGAGTGATTGGTTTTTTACCGCCCTCTGTAGCCTCTAAGAGCGCTCCAACGCTGTCCTCACTTGGGCCCGACATAGTGCCGCTACCGAACAAGTCGCCGGCCTTAAGATTGCATCCATTCACGCTATGATGCGTTACCATTTGTGAGATTGACCAGTAAGATTGATTAAAGTTACTTATGGCAATGCGCTCTGCTGCGTCTCCGTCTTTACGCATTTTTTTAGTTTGAATATAGATTTCGAGGTGCATATTCACGGCGCCACGATCTCTTAGTTCTTGTGAGTCTAAATAGTCCAGCGGCTGTGGGTGATCAGCTGGTCGACTCCATTGTTGTCTGTAAGGCGCAAGTGCCTCCATAGTAACGATCCAAGGAGATACAGTTGACGCAAAGCTTTTGGACAAAAATGGCCCCAAAGGCTGGTACTCCCAAGCTTGGATATCGCGCGCCGACCAATCATTAAATAGACATAGGCCAAACACATGATCTTCGGCTTTTTCAATCGAGATTGATTCACCAAGATCGTTTTCTGTGCCGATGTAAATACCTACTTCGAGTTCGTAGTCTAAACGTTTACAAGGAGCAAGTGTTGGGTGATCGGCGTCTGGCGCTTTCAGCTGTCCGACGGGGCGATGAAACTCATGGCCTGACACTTTGATTGACGAACTGCGGCCATGATAGCCGATTGGTACCCATTGATAGTTTGGTAAAAGTGGATTGTCAGGTCTAAACAACTTACCTACATTGGTGGCGTGATGAATTGAGGTATAAAAGTCAGTATAGTCACCTATCCGTGCTGGTAACTTGTACTCGGCTTGAGCTTGCGGAATTAAACATGTTTCCAATTGCACTATTTTATCAGAGTCCTCACGCAACACCCTTGATAAAGCGAGACGCAGTGCCGACCATGATTCTTTTCCGAGTGCCATAAACTTGTTTAAGCGCGGTTTATAGAGCGTTTTTAAAATAGGGGTGAGTTCCATTGGGAAAACCCCTGCTTTGTGTGCCGCACGTAGGTCTACAATGTGCTCTCCGATAGCAACCCCAGCTCTAAATGCTTCGTCATGCCCCTTGCGACGAAAAATTGCAAAAGGTAAATTTTGAATCGGAAACTCAGTGCTGGTGCCATTGGCAGACGCTACCCAGCTTTTCAATTCAGGGTTGTGGGTTTCATTGAGTACTAACATATTTTGACCTCTTACCTATTTTGCCTATTTGGCTTGATGTATCTAATTATACGTCGGTGGCAATGATGCCTCTTTCGATTTGGTCCCTTTCAATTGATTCAAACAAAGCTTTGAAATTACCTTCACCAAAACCATCATCCTTCTTTCTTTGGATAAATTCAAAGAATACTGGGCCTATTAATGTGTCTGAAAAAATTTGTAACAATAGACGAGGATCGTCATTCTCAGTTGAGCCATCTAACAGAATACCACGAGTTTGAAGTTCTTCCACTGGCTCACCATGATTGGGCAAACGTTCATTTAGCATGGCATAGTAAGTGTCGGGTGGTGCGCTCATAAAGGGCATGCCGCGCGCTTTTAACTTATCCCAGCACTCCAACAGATTGTCGCAAGAGAAAGCGATGTGTTGAATCCCCTCGCCATTGTAGGCCATCAGGAACTCCTCAATCTGTCCTGTTTCTTTAGAAGCTTCCTCGTTTAATGGAATGCGAATCATTCCATCTGGCGCAGTCAACGCTTTTGACAACAGGCCAGTATATTCACCCTTGATATCGAAATAGCGAATTTCTCTGAAGTTAAACAATCGCTCATAGAAATCGGCCCAGTACTTCATTCGACCACGATACACATTGTGGGTTAAATGATCGATAACGTTAAAGCCGCATCCAACTGGATTGCGATCAACACCTTCTAGAAATACGAAATCAATATCATAAATAGACGAGCCTTCTTCAAACCGGTCAATTAAATACAGTGGTGCGCCACCAATGCCTTTGATGGCTGGCAATCTAAGTTCCATTGGTCCCGTCGGTATTTCAACTGGCTGAGCGCCTAACTCAAGAGCACGCTCATATGCGAATTGTGCGTCTTTTACTCGAAATGCCATGCCACACGCTGATGGCCCGTGTTCTTGTGCAAAGTAATAGGCGTTACTGTTCGGCTCATAATTGAGCAATAAGTTAATACCTCCTTGGCGATATAGGTGCACATTTTTGGATCGATGCACGGCTACTTTGCTGAAGCCAGCCATTTCTAAAATTGGCTCAAGCGTACCTTCTTCAGTTGCAGCGAACTCAATAAACTCAAATCCGCATAGACCCATTGGGTTTTCGAATAAATCTGACATGAGAGACCTTTCTATTAGTTGCTATAGCAACTATATTAGTTGTAAATGCAACTATATGCAAATATTTTTTGATTATAGGTTGGCCAAATCAGCTTACGGCTTGGAATTAAAGTGACGCTAGTTAAGTAAACTCTGTTTGTGCCGAATCAACTTTAATAGCGAAATTCAAATGGTGCAGAAGCTGTAATATTGATTGGAACAATCAAATTGATCACTGGCCAAGCATGATATCAATTGGTAATTGATCTTTAAAAAGTGTGAAGCTTAGACTGCAGTCACAAGGTTATTAGCGTGTGCAGTCTTGTTTTTAAGTGTCTGTAAGCGACGACACTATCTAGCTGATCGTAGAATTCTGCTAACGGTATCAAGGCCGAGGTCTCTTGTTTCAGACAACGCAGTCAGTCCCATCTTCTCCATATTCTGTACCACCGTTTTTATGCCGTCATTGTCTATATTGTAATGAGACAGTTTGGTCACAATGTCTAAGCTGTTGAAAAAAGCCTCGGTGCGATCAATTGCTTGATCGATTTTTTCGTCATCAGACCCTTCTGTGATTTGCCAAACTCGTTCAGCAAATTGCAAGAGTTTCGCACGCTTTTGTTTTTTGCGCTCTCTGAGTAAGTAAGGCAGAACGATGGCGAGTGTGCGACCGTGAGCAATACCATACATCGCTGTCAGTTCGTGGCCAATCATGTGCGTGGCCCAGTCTTGTGGAACGCCACTGCCTATTACGCCATTGAGCGCCATTGTTGCAGACCACATGAAATTTTCACGAGCCTCGATGTCATCGTTATTTGCGTAGGTGGTTGGCCCCTCTTCTATGAGAGTTTGTAACACGCCTTCAGCGATACGATCTTGGACCTTGGCGTTGACAGGATATGTGATGTATTGCTCGACAACGTGAACGAAAGCGTCAGCAATGCCGTTGGCAATCTGTTCTTGTGGGAGAGTCTGAGTAAAGGTTGGATCTAGAAACGAAAATTTCGGATAAGTTAAAGGCGACATCACCGGGTATTTTTGGTCTTGGTAAGTAACCACACTGCTCATGTTCATTTCCGAGCCGGTGGCGGGTAATGTCGCAACGCATCCAAGTGGTAATGCTGAATGCTGGGTTGGTGACACAAAACCTCTGAACAATAGACTTTCATGGTTTTCTTCAATTTTAGATGCTAGCGCAATAAATTTAGTGCCATCCATCACTGAGCCTCCGCCAACAGCCAAGAGAAAATCAATATCTTCACTTTGAACTTTGTCTACTGCTCTCATTAAAGTTGTGAATTGTGGATTGGGTTCTATACCGCTGAACTCAACTACCTTACGAGACCCCAAACCTTCCAGTACTTGATTTAATGCACCATTTCTCTTCACACTGCCACCGCCATACAAGACCATGACTTTAGCATCACAAGGGATTAGTTTATCCAGCTCGTTTAAACGCTGTTGACCAAAAATAATATGAGTTGGGTTGTAGAAATCAAAATTTTGCATAGTTGGCACCTTTTGTTTGGATATATGCATGATACTGCCTAACCAAAAATTAAAACTAATAAAAGCCGTGTCTTCTTGCCTGCAAACAACAACTTTAGATTGTTGGCTAGTTGTTCCGACCAGCTCTAAATACAATGTGCGTACTTTACCTGAGGCGATATTAACGACATCACAACACGAGTTCAGCATTTAGTTTACAGGATTGAATAAAACGCTAGATAATGCTTATGGAACAAACAATGAAAATATGGGATTGTTTATTTAACTATTCCACAAATTTATGGCGATAACAGATTACTCTGGTCCGACTCTTGTCACGGTTTTATACTTTTTATTTTGGTACTACCTCTTATTAGTGGTGCAAAGAGGAACCAAGTATCGTCTCAAACAAAAGTATGAAAACCAAGGTCAAGAATTTGATCGGTATTTTGGCCAAGACAAGCAAATGTTGTCGGCTGACCGTGCGGTTATAAATACTCAGGAACAAATGGTACCCTTTCTGGTGTCCCTGTGGTTACATGCGATTTTTGTATCGGTGTCCGTGGCTACTCTGTTAGGACTTATTTATGTCCTAATACGAGCCTCGTATCCGATATTACTTGGAAGTGAAGTATCGAAAATGCAAACAAAGAGAGTATATTTTGCTACTTTGCCTGGATACTTAATAGTGTTTTATCTATTTGGTAGTTTGGCTTATCACGCGTTGGCTGCTCTGTCGTTTTAAGATAAAGAGAAAGGTATGATTATTCTGACTGAGGTTGACGGCGTAAAAGTAAAAAAACATCATCTGGCTCGCTGTCATTGCGGCGCTGTAGAAATTGAATTGACCTTGCCCGACGGTTTGGTAGATATCAGACGTTGTGATTGCTCGTTATGTAGACGACGCGGGGCGGTGGCTGCGTCTGTCCCCTTAAGTGGTATAAAGATAGTTAAGGGCGAAGCCAGTATAAAACAATATACCTTCAACACTTGCACCGCGAAGCATTACTTTTGTAGAGAATGCGGGATATACACTCATCATCAGCGTCGTTCGAATCCAACTCAATATGGTTTCAATGTCGCCTGTCTAGAGGGCATTAATCCATTGAAAATAGACGATATACCAACCTATGATGGCGTAAACCATCCAGCCGATGCGGTCGTTGATAATGAGTGATATTGCTAAGCACCAGCGATTGATATTGATTTATGACGGCGAGTGTCCAGTTTGCAAGCGCTACTCCACAATGCTCAGAATCCGCGAAGATGTAGGTAATTTAGAATTAATCAACGCCCGAGAAAGCGACGCAGCAAGATCCGAGGCAGAGCAAGCTGGATATGATTTAGACCAGGGAATGATACTAAAAGTTAATGAGCAGATTTATTGGGGTGCCGATGCTTTGCATGTGCTTGCCTTAATGAGCACAAATTCTGGAATTTTTAATAGACTACAAGCTTCTATATTTCGTTCCAAGCGAGCTTCAACCTTACTGTATCCGCTACTTCGCTTTGGTCGAACCTGTTTACTCTGGGCGCTGAGAAAACAAAAAATTAATTCTTAAATCTACCCATAAAATTTGTACCAAATGGAAATTCAGTTATATCAAGTCGACGCTTTTGCAGATCGAGCTTTTTCAGGTAATCCAGCGGCCGTGTGTCAGTTGGATGAATGGATTGATGATGAGCGGTTACAGCAAATAGCAGAGGAAAATAATCTATCTGAGACGGCATTTTATGTCGTTGTTGATGAAGGAATAGAGCTGAGATGGTTTACACCCGAGCATGAGGTGGATCTATGTGGTCATGCAACACTTGCGACAGCTCACGTACTATTTGAGCATCAACAGTTCTCGTCGAAGCAGATTCACTTCTTTACAAAAAGTGGTGATCTAATTGTCAGTAAATCGAGTGCCTGCGAACAGATGTATGATATGAACTTCCCTGCATCATTACCAAGTGTTGTTGAGACATCTGACTTATTATTGTCTTCGCTGGGTGTCAGTCAATCTGAAGTACTTGGCGTGCGAGCTGCTCAAGATTACCTAGTTGTATTGCCTAGCGAAGCCGAGGTAAGAGCGGTTAGTCCAAATTTTAGTGTCATGGCGAAGTTAGATCGCCGTGGTGTAATAGTGACAGCTGCAGGAGACGCCGTAGACTTTGTTAGCCGTTGTTTTTATCCAAAATATCGAGTCAATGAAGACCCAGTTACTGGTTCAGCCCATTGCCAAATGGCACCATACTGGGCTGAGAAACTTGCTAAAACAAAGCTAGTCGCCAAACAGTTATCTAAGCGTACAGGGACTATCTTTTGTCATCTCAAAGGAGATCGAGTGATCCTTTCAGGAAAAGCCGCTGACTATTTGGTTGGGAAGATAATCATAGATTAAAGCGATTACTATATCGATATATTTTAGATTTTGTTTGATCAATCAAACGCAAAAAAACTTGTTCGTACAATTACCTTTGCAGCCACCCTCGCGTGCTTGTCCGATCTAGGTAAAAATTTAAGCAAGATATTGTTTAGGACCATAGTAAATCATCAAGAGCTATGGGCTTTAATAAGATTTATGTGCACCAAGGCCGATAATCATAGTCTCTACAAGCAAATCGGCTCTGGTGCCATGTCGAGGGCTGAAATGATGATGGAGATTGCCATTAAGAAGGTATATAAAATACCTAACTAGTCTGGGATATGCCCTATTTTTACAAAGATTAGCGCCCCATCACCTTTGGTAAAAGGTTGATGTTGACTCATATGTGGACTGCGTAACCAGCTGCCTTTCGGATACGAGCCGTACTCATCATGAAACGTGCCCTCTAATACTAAAATCTCTTCTCCTCCCCAGTGCTTGTGTGGATTGAATCGTGTATTTGGTGCCCATTTGACCAAAGCTACATGCTCCCCTTCAAAATCATGTAATGGCATGACGTTTAGGCCCTCCACTAGGCCCGGACGCCACTCGGTTTTGTTTGTGTCTATCACTTTTGGTTTAGTATCTTTAGCATTGAATTGATGCAGTTTTACAAAGATAGTTGCACCTTCATCACCAATTTGAGGTTGATGAGACGTCCCAATCGGATTGCGAACATAGCTTCCTGCTGGATATTGACTGTGCTCATCAGCAAAAACACCTTCGAGGACAAAAAATTCTTCGCCTCCAGTGTGACAATGTGGCGAAAAAGCGCTGTTGGGTTCGTATCTAACGATCGAGGTGGCTCGCGCCACCTCGTCACCAATTCGGTCAAGCATCATACGTTTTACTCCGGGCATCGGAGAATTTACCCATTGATAGTCTTGCGGCAGGATCACTACTTTTTCTGAGAAATCTGCATTAAGTCGGGTTGTCATGGTTTTTCTCTGTGCTCTATGTTTGTAAGATTATATGAATTAGCAAAAAGAAGTGAGAAAAGGAACGGGTCCTTTTCTCGAGAAAATTTTAATTCCTACCAGCGGTTACGCCTCCATCGACGTCCCAAATTGCTCCCGTGACCCAATTGCTATCATCCTGTAAAAGAAAGTTTATGCTTTTCGATATGTCCTCTGGTGTACCACTTCTGCCGATTGGATGGAAGTCGTTGAACCCGTCTATGACCTCGTCTATGTTGTCAGGATCGATAAAAGCCTCGTAGATAGGCGTCTTAACTACCGCTGGAGATACGGCATTGACTCTTATGTTGTAATCAGCAAGCTCCATCGCCATATGTTGAGTTAAAGAGTGCAAGCCTGCTTTGGCCATGGAATATGCCGAAGAAGGGGTCGCCTTGATCGCCTGTTTAGCCCACATCGACCCAATATTCACGATAGAACCCCCGCCATGTTTGGCCATGTTCTTTACCACTGCTTGACTGATAAAAAATATGGCTTTGTTCAATTCCATATAAATATCGTAGTCACTCAACTTATGCTCTAGAAATGGTTTGGGGTTGAAGTAGCCCGCCGCATTGACTAAAAACTGAATATGTCTTTGCTCAGCATCTATATTTTTTATTACTCTGCTGACATCCTCTTCGTTGTAAAGGTTGGCTTGTATTGTGGTCACGCTCGCCCCTGACATCTCTATCAGAGTCTGCTGTGCGCTCATTAATTTTTCTTGGTTGTTACCTAGAATATAGACGTCAATGTCTTGTTTAACTAAGTTCTCAGCAGTTGCGTAGCCCATACCACTTGAGCCACCAATGATAATTGCCAATTTAGAATTACTCATGCTTCTTCTCCAGTCTGTGATAAGTTATTGAGCAAAATCTAGAGCATTGAGTATCAGAAAAAAAGTAGGTACTAATTGGTTAGGTAGGTACTTTTTGGTCCATTTTTATGAAAGATAAAGGAAAAAAATTTTCGAGAAAATCAGCACCGCTAGAAAGCGCCCGCATGCTGGAGACTATTTACGGCTGTAAGTGGTCATTGACAATTTATCAACTACTGGCTGACGGCATTAACAGGCCCGGTGAAATGGTACGCAATACAGAAGGTTTAACTACTAAAGTCTTGAATCAATGCTTACGCAGGAACACAGACTTCGGTATTCTTGAGAAGAAAATATTTAACGAGGTACCTCCTAGAGTAGAGTACAGTGTTACGGAATTTGGTAGTAAATTTCTCGGTGTGTTGGATATGTTGGAGGATTTACAGCTAGAGATAGATGAGTATTTGTCCGCAGAAAGATCCACATAACAGAAAAGGTGGTTGCATGTGAGTCTTTATGTAGTAATTGGTGTCAACCCTTAGTGATCGAAACAACAATTTAGCAAGCGTATACCCCCTTTGATTAGGAGGATGTTAAAACGCAAACCCTTGCTAGGTTTAGGGGCTATAGTGGACTAGGTTGATCAGGATGCTGTTGAATTAGCGCATCGCCCAAGGGGTTGATATAACTCTATTTTTGTTTGTTAGATTCATAAGTACAGGGAGATATGCTTGCTAGGCAAGCTGGTTTGGAAAATGTGGCATGTTTATGCAGCTTTTTAATTCAAAAAGGCGTATATTCGAAAGCTCGTTTGCGAACAAACGAACCGACGTCATATTGTTGTAATGCTAGTTAGTACACTGCAGCGTTTAGAAGAAAAAAGATAAGTAATGAACGCGTATAATCATCAAACATCTCCTCTAAATACACCCACTGCTGAAACCGCAAAAATACTTGTAATCCGATTTATGGCTATTGGCGATGTGGTTTTGTCGTCGGTCTTGTGTAACTCCTTAAAAAAGACGTTTCCCAAAGCCCAAGTTGACTATTTGGTACATGAAGTTAGTGCTGGGCTGTTTGAAAATCATCCGTATATTGATAATGTGATCAGTCTAAGTAAAGAGGAGCGTAAAAATCCTTTTAAATATTGGCGCAAGATTAGGCAGATTACTTCCGCAGAATATGATCTAGTTGTTGATGCGCAGTCGACAAATAAGAGTGAATTCATAGCGATGTTGGCCCGCAAACGAGCTATTTGTATAGGTCGAGCTAAAAAAGGAAGAGGCTTTTTCTACACCAACAAAGTAGATGCCAAAGCGGGTGGCGGAAATAAAATCACTGAGCGTTTGAGGTTGCTTGAACCTTTGGTCGCAATAGGCTTTGATGTCAAACGAGACACTGATTTCGTATTAAATACAGCTATGACGTTGAAGAACGAAATGCGCGTCAGCATGGAGGCCGCGGGCGTTGATTTTAAGCGCCCTGTATTTTTGATGTCTGTTACCGCCAAGGAAAAAAACAAGCGATGGGAACTCTCTAAAATGCAAGCATGGGCTCAATATGCTATCGATGCTTATAATGCCCAGCTGGTATTATTCTCGGGCTCCGATGAAGAACAAAATGAAGTAGAAACGTTTTATTCCGCATTAGGTGAGCATCCCGATATTTACCCCAGGATCAACTCTGATAGTTTGTCCAAATTAACCGCACTTATGTCGCACTGTGACTTATTTTTCGGAAATGAAGGTGGACCCAGACACTTAGCGCAAGCTTGTGGTCTGCCCAGTGCTGTCGTTCTCTCGCCGCGCGCGAAAAAGCCCGAGTGGTTAGCCAGTCAGAGTGCTTTGCATCAAGGAGTCGAATGGGACGATGTCAGCGAGCTCACAAAATCAGAGCAAGCACAGGTCAATGAATCGCTAAAAGTCGATAGTGACCAATATTGGTCGCTGTATCAAAATATTCGACCAGAACACGCGATAGAGGTGTTGGATAGCGTTGCAAAAGCTGCTGGAATTCCTATCCGCAGTGTTTAAGTGGAAATGTGCGGCTAGTTAGGTTTCTGCTAAATCTGCTAGGCCCATTACTAATGTTTTTAGATCCTCAGGGTCGTATCTTTTCCACCTATCAATCGATCCAGAGTACAAAGGTTGCCTGACTTGAACCGAACTTGCTGTAGATACTGGGGCTTCATTTAAGTGGAAATCCAAGCATCGCTCTTGCCACTCAAGGTTACAAAAATCTAACAGTTTTCTAGTCTGATGCTCTTGGTCAAATACGACATCTTCATATTTGATCTCATAAAAACATTCTTTAGGCAACTGTTCACGCCATGAACTCATTAGATCATCGAACATAGCATAAAATTTAGCAGTGGCTGATAGATCGTATGTATAGTTATAGTAGGCTTGGTCCGCCGTGAGTAATTGTCGATAATTGCTCAAGCAGCTATCCATGGCACCCCGCCTAAGAGCTATGATTTTGGCACCAGGAAGTGCACGGTGTATCAATCCCACATAGAAAAAATTTAAGGGCATTTTGTCGGTAAACCGCTTTGAACCCCGTCGTAGATCTGCCGTGCTAGATAAATAGGCCGAGCCAATCTTTTCTAGGTCAACCTGCTGGCTCTTTAGCAAAGTGGTCTCATCCATTACCAGATTTGATGGGGAATTCACTGCTTCCTTGACTAGGTTGGCGAATACATTAAGTTCACCGGCAGCGACCACTTCTGAGTGGCTCGATATAATTCTATCAACTAAAGTGGTCCCTGTTCTGGGGAGGCCAACAATAAATATTGGAGCATTTTTGTCAGCGGTCTGGACTCTGGGCGATTGGATCGCAGCTGTGGTTTTTTTGGCGGCCTCGAAGATAGCTTTGTAGTCTATTGTGCCGCTTTGTTCTATTTTTGCGACTTTGGCTTTGCGAAGCCAACGCATGCTAGATTTATAGTCCCCCAGATCCTCATAGGTTTTAGCAAGTGCATGTCCTAGATGCAGGGCAGCGTCTTCGTTGGTTTGCTGATTAGCAAATTCTGCATGCAACAATTCAAGATTGTTGTTCTCGATCGTTTGCTTTTTCAAACCAACTAACGATGCCAGTGCCCGATAATTTTCGGGTTCTCGATTTAATGTTTCTTTGTATGATTCTTCGGCAGCACTAAAGTCTCCAGTAAATTGTAATGATGCTGCCAAATTGTAATGATAGTTTGCCGGCGTTGGATTGAGTAGAACTGCTTCTTGGAAACAGGCAATTGCCAGTTCATGAAATCCCGACCGACTATAAACGACACCAATCAGATCGGCCAGGTTTGCGGTCTTTGGGCTAATTCTATTGGCTCTATCGGCAATCTCCTTTGCGTCTTTTTGCTTTTTTAAGAGGCTTAAAGCTTGAGCATAGTAAGCAAGGCAATAGATATTATCAGGCGCGAGTTGTATCGCTTTGTTAAATAGCTCGAGACTCTTTCTGTGATTCTTATGGTCAAAAGCAAGCTGTCCGAGCAGTAAGTATGGCACCGGATCATTAATATTTTGATGGATTTGGGCGATACATTCTTTGTGAACCTCTTCATATTTGCCTTCCCCCAACCTTAAAAGACTTCGCTCGATTACTGCCGATGTGGTTGAGGATGTTTTATTCATGGCATCTGCTTTTTTGAGTTTGAAAATCGTAATTGACAAATTGCTCGGTTCTGCCCAAACTTACATGGCAATGATGCAAAGCCCCACCGATCACAGTTAGGTTAAACACCAACTCTCCAGCTTATTGCGCGGATTTTGGTATTTTCCTTGTTTAAGGACAAAACGTCTACTCCCCATCTGGAATAGTGTTTGTCTGCCTTCACAACTACTTTGGTGGTGTTTTGAATCACCTTGTAATGAGTCACATTTTCTTTGGACAATATACTTTAAATCCAGAGTATGTGTTGGTAGAGAGAGTTTAATTTTATTGGAGTCTAACCATGAATAATAAAAGGTTTTTTAAACCGACAAGTATCGCTAGAGCGATTGCTCTGTCAGCAATGAGTGGTGCTTTGGCTGCGCCAGCATTCGCACAGCAAAAAGAGCTCGAAGAGGTAGTGGTGACAGCAACACGCCGAGCTTCAACAGTGCAAGATGTACCCATTAATATTGCCGCCATTGATGGTAATAAGCTGGAACGTCAAGGTTTAGGGGATATTTCAGAGGTATTAAGATTTGTGCCCGGTATCGTCGCGATAGACCAAGGCGGACGTAATGGTAATCCATTGATTGTACGTGGATTGAATGCTGATCCCCTTGGTCAGGGTGACGGAAATGAACAAGGCGGCACGGTTTCAACCTACTTAGGTGATATTCCTTTGGCGGTAGACTTGCGCATCTCTGATTTGGAACGATTAGAAGTTTTGCTTGGTCCTCAAGGGACGCTTTATGGAGCTGGCACCTTGGGTGGAGCTATAAGATACATTCCCAAGCGACCGCAATTAGAGGAAACCGAATTTTCTATTCGCGGAGACGCCTTTAAAAACGCAGAAAGCGACGACATAGGAACTGACTTCGGTTTCACCTGGAATGCGCCTATTAGTGAATCTCTAGCTTTCAGAGCCGCTGTAGATTCTTACTATGATCCAGGATTTATTGATCAACCTTTTGTGGTTCGCGAAGTAGGGGTGTCAGAGCCTGATGCGCCTCGTGGAAGTGACGATTTCGCACCGGCAGAAGACGTCAACGGCCAGGAATCAGTGACCGCTAAGCTAGCATTGCGATGGAAGCCCTCGGAATCGGTAGACGCTAACTTAACTTACTACAATCAAGCAGAAGACAACGAAGGCAGAAGTATTTCGAGTCTCCGTGGTGCATTGCCAACAGCCGAGTACGAAAATGCACAGCGTGTGCTCGAGCCAAATGAAGAAGACACACAGTTACTCGCATTAGAGGTAACCGCTGACCTTGGTTTTGCCGAGTTGACTTCGGCAACAGGGTTGTCTGAATATGAAGAGACTGGCCAGCGAGATCAAACAGATTTATTGATCTCGCTTGAATATTCTTATGAAACTTTCCCAACCTTTACCGCTTTCACATTAGAGGATGAGAGACAAGAAACCTTTACCCAAGAGGTACGCTTGGTATCGACCAGTGATTCGGCCCTTAGCTGGATCGTTGGTGGTTTCTACAGTAAGGTTGAGAGCGTTTCATCATCATCTGAGTTCACCCCAGGTTACGCTCAGTTCGCAGGCTTCAATCGTCCCGACAACCTAGAGTATTTTTCTGCTGGTTCTGCTAAGGTTGAGGAAAGTGCTTTGTTTGGAGAATTACAGTACCAGATTACCGACCAATGGCAGGTCACCTTGGGTGGTAGATTGTATGACTACGAGATTCAATCTCAGTCTACTGTAGATTTTCCTCTATTTGACCCAGGCTTTATAGCAGCAAGCTTAGAAGAAATTGAATCGCGTCCATTTGACCCAAACTTGGCTCAAGAAGACGACGGCACTCTATTCAAGTTTAATACCTCTTATAACTTTACGGACGACTTCATGGCTTATTTAACGGTCAGTGAAGGTTTCCGTATTGGTGGAAGTAATGGTGGTGGGCCTTGCCCAGCTTTTGATCCTAATGCATCGCAAGGTAACTGCAACTTGGCACCGGGACAACAATTTGGACCGGGGCCTAATGATTTTGCTCAGTTCGACGAGCGTGCGTTTGGCCCAGATACCACACGTAATCATGAGATTGGCTTTAAGAGCACTTGGCTCGAAGGTCAACTCACCTGGAATGGAGCGCTATACTACGTTGAGTGGGAAGATAACCAGCTCAGTTCGGCTACAGTAAATGCTTCGATTCCGATTACGATTAACGCTAACGGTGCTGAGTCTACTGGTTTGGAAACCACTGTAGATTGGTTGGTTTCCGATGCGCTTAGACTTCAAGCAATGTACAGTTACACAAAGAGCGAATTGTCGGCCGACGTTCCCTCATTGATTCGGACAATCAGCCCTCCAGGATTTGGTACTCGATTTGAGGACGGTTTGTCTGGAGACAGGCTACCAGGATCTCCAGAGAATCAGTTCGCATTGCAGGCATCCTATACCATGCCTATGAACAATGGTGCTGAGCTTGTTCTGAGTGGTGATTACGCCTGGCAAGGTGACATTTTGTCACGCACGGGAGCCAGAGGAGGTAGTTACACCTTACCTAGTTTTGGGGTCGGTAACATACGTGCTACTTACCAAAGCGATGACTGGAGTGTGACTGGTTACATCAATAATGTATTTGATGAATTTGCAGAAACGGGTGTGCAAAGTACGCCACTAATCAGCCAAACAATTAATGGTGCTACGGTTAGAAGCTTTGTGACCAACGTTTTAAGGCCAATGACCTTCGGCGTAAGGTTTAATTATAATTTCTAACGCAAGGTTATTCCTTTTAAACCGTCAATAACAAAGGCCGGGTATTACCCGGCCTTTTTCTTTTGACCAATTTAAATTTTTCTATAAGACTTTGCCATTTTGCTTTAAGACTTCGCCGTTTTTCATTACGAAATCGATATTTTCGAGTAAAGAAATATCGCTTAATGGATTGCCTTGGACCGCTACGATATCCGCGTAGGCTCCAGGTCTAAGTTGGCCAATTTGATCCTCTTTGCGCAGCAACTTGGCGCCATTGTAGGTGGCTGTTTGTATAGCTATTGCTGGAGTCATTCCAAACTTCACCATACGTGATAATTGCTTTAGGTTGTGCCCATGCGGATACACTCCCGAGTCCGTGCCCATTACCATATTCACCCCTGATTGAACTGCTTTGCGAAAGTTGTCACGCTGAAGGCTTCCTGTTTTTCTCTCTTTTGCCAAGCTTTCTTCCAATATGCCCGCGGCCTTACCTTCGTTCAAAATGAACTCGGTTACGTATATGTCCATTGATAGATACGTGCCCTTTTCTTTTGCTAGCTTTATGCCTTGCTCGTCGATGAAACTGGCATGTTCGATCGAATCCACTCCAGCTTTTATTGCCTCGTAAATGCCCTGAGTGCCATGTGCATGAGCAGCTACAGTTAGATCCCGTCTGTGTGCCTCTTCAACAATTCTTTGCATTTCTATCAGAGAGTATTGCTGAACCCCTACTTTGGTACCTTTACTAAGAACGCCGCCGGTCGCACAGATTTTAATAACATCGGCTCCGTACTTGATATTTCTACGCACCGCTTTGGCAGCTTCCCACGGTCCATCGGCTACACCTTCACTTATAGCTTTAAAATCATAGGAGAGTAAATTATTGTCGCAATGGCCCCCAGTAATACCCAGCGATGGACCAGAAACAAACATTCTCGGGCCGATGAAATCGCCGTCGTTAATGGCATCTCTTAAAGCAACATCAGTAAAGCCAGAAGCACCAAGGTTCCTGACGCTAGTAACACCAGCTAAAACAGTCTGTCGAGCGTGCTTTACGCCTCTCAGCGCTGATCTTGCTGTGGAGCTCGCCAGACGTCGGTAACCGTGCTCAGTATGGCTGGAAGTGAGATGTGTATGCATGTCAATGAACCCAGGCATGATGGTATGCCCAGACAGATCAACTAAAGTGCCATCGGGAATTGCTCCGCCAAAAGTTATGGTAGAAATTTTACTTTCTTCAATCACTATTCTGGGTTGAGATTTGAGCGTTGCTGTTTTGCTATCGAACATAGCGTCGGCAACGATAACGGTTTGCGCACCGCACAAAAAACTTATGAAAAATAAAAATATTGTGGTTGAAATTCGCATCATTAAAAAGGCAGTTTTTTATAAGTAGAACAAACCTTATACTATTTGAATGAACGAGTATTCATTTTTATTTGCCATTGCCGCTGCACTGTTGGGCGGGGCTATGAGTCCTGGGCCAAGCTTTCTGGTGGTGGCGCAGAATTCGCTATCTAAGTCACGCTTACATGGTGTGGTGACAGCAATTGGTACCGGTTTAGGGGCGGGTTTTTTCGCCTTATTGGCTGGCCTAGGGGTAACCGCTTTGTTGGAGCAAACTCCGACCATTTATTTTGTATTTAGACTAGCTGGTGGACTGTACCTGATTTACTTAGCTTACAATATCTGGGTAGGAGCAACTCAGCCTCTTGCCTCATCTTCAGGTCTTGATCAAGCCAATGAATCCAATTTACGCAGCAGTCTAGTAAAAGGTTTTGCTGTTCAGGTTAGCAATCCAAAAACGGTGTTTATTATTGCCAGTATTTTTAGTGCGGTGATGCCTAGTGAGCCACCCTTGTACACCGCATTACTCGTAACTATGATGGCGTTTGTGATCGATTTTGCCTGGTATGCTTTGGTTGCGTTGAGCCTTTCTAAGGAATCGAGTAAGAAGTTCTACAAAAAGACTAAAAGCTACTTTGATCGTTTTGCTGCGATTTTACTGACTGCTTTGGGCTGTAAGCTTTTCTGGGAAATTATTTTCTAGTAGCCACAAAAAAGCCCGACACAGTATCGGGCTTGTTATTTGGCACGTGATATCGATATCGATCAGTGCCTGAAATGACGCATGCCGGTCATGACCATCGCTATACCAGCTTCGTCGGCTGCGGCAATCACTTCCTCATCTCGCATCGAACCACCAGGTTGAATAACGGCTGAAATACCCGCTGCCGCTGCATTATCAATGCCATCTCTAAACGGAAAAAATGCATCAGACGCCATTACTGATTTGTTGACCGTCAGCCCGGCGTGTTCTGCTTTGATCGCGGCGATTCTGGCTGAGTTTACTCGACTCATTTGACCCGCACCAACACCTATTGTCATGTTTTGATTGGCGTATACGATGGCATTTGATTTAACAAACTTAGCTACTTTCCATGCAAAGTTTAGGTCTGACATTTGCTGCTCCGTTGGCGCTACCTTTGTTACAACCTCAAGCTTATTTATCAGTTCAAGGTCATTATCTTGTACTAATAAACCACCGTTGACTCGTTTGTACTCTAGATCATTAAACGAATTTTTTTGCCAATTACCGCAAGCCAGCAAACGGATATTCTTTTTACTTGCTACCGCATCAATCGCACCTTGAGATACAGAAGGTGCAATGATCACTTCAACAAATTGCTTGTCCACGATCAATGCAGCGGTCTGAGCATCCAACTCTTGGTTAAAGGCGATAATGCCGCCGAACGCAGACTCGGGGTCAGTGGAAAAAGCCTTTTGGTAGGCTTCTAACAGACTTGGGGCCACAGCCACACCGCAGGGGTTGGCATGTTTGACGATCACACAGGCCGGTGCACCGTCAAACTGTTTAACGCACTCCAAGGCGGCGTCGGTATCAGCAATATTGTTATACGAGAGCTCCTTGCCCTGAATTTGAGTAGCGCTTGAAATGCCAACTGGTGGTTTTTCTTCGACATAAAAAGCGGCCTTTTGATGCGGATTTTCACCGTATCGCATTGTTTGTTGATGTTTAAATTGAACATTAAAAGTTCTCGCAAACTCGTCTTTTTCACCGACTTCGTTGATGCGTCCTAGATGGTTTGCAATTGCACCATCATATTGTGCTGTGTGCTCAAATGCCTTGGTGGCGAGCCTAAATCGGGTAGCATAAGTAAGGCCACCTTGCTTGATTTGTTCAATCAGTTCCGAATAGTCGCCACTATCTACAACGATGGCAACGTCTTGGTGATTTTTCGCTGCGGATCGAACCATAGTTGGTCCGCCAATATCAATATTTTCAATTGCAGTTGGTAGGTCGCAATTGGGGTCAGCGATTGTCTGCTGAAACGGATAGAGATTTACAACAACGATATCAATTTGATCTATGCCATGCTCTTGCATAACTTCATTATCGGTGCCCCGACGGCCTAATATGCCACCATGGACTTTTGGGTGAAGCGTTTTTACCCGCCCGTCCATCATTTCTGGAAAGCCAGTGTATGAGGACACCTCGGTAACTGGTACCCCATTATCAGCTAATAATTTTGCTGTGCCACCTGTAGAAAGTATCTCTACTCCAGCGGTGTGTAACTCTTTAGAAAAATCGAGCACACCGGTCTTATCGGAAACACTAATAAGAGCGCGTTTTGGAAGAATTCGAGAGTCTGAATTAAAATCAGTCATCGTTAGGCCATTAGTAATATAAGAGTGAAATGCAGAGCATTTCGGATTAAAGAGAGCGCTAAATCAATCAGTTTTAGCAAAGGTCATACGTTTTAAGTTTTTTGCGAAGCGTATTTCGGTTGATGCCCAAAATTTCAGATGCTTTGGTCTGATTGCCATTTACTTGCTTCATTACCACTTCCAGAAACGGCTTTTCTACTTCATTGATAAAAAAGTGATGAAGATTAGTCGGCTCTTGGCCATTTAAATCTTCAAAGTAGGTTTCGACTGCTTGAGTTACACAAACAGAAAGAGGATCGTTTTTTGTCATTATTCTTGCTAGTTCTTTTTTCTTCCTAGGCCGCTTTGATATCACTGCTTTGCATGTAGCTACGCAATGTGTGTACCAGCAGTCTTAATTGTTCTGATGTATCTGCGGTTGTGCTTATGGCAAGGCGAGAATCTAAATCCACTGCGGAATTCCAGTGCGACAGATACCATTTGATGTGCTTTCTGGCCAGTCGAACTCCCAGACTTGCTCCGTAAAATTTATGAATCGCTTCTATATGATTCACGATCGTGTCCAAGCGTTTTTCTCTACTTGGGATAGTGCTGTGAGTACCTGTTCTTAAGAAGTCAGCTATTTGACCAAATAGCCATGGTTGGCCTTGTGCCGCTCGGCCGATCATAACAGCGTCAGCCTTGGTAATTTCTAGAACCTTTGAAGCTTGCTCAGGTGTGCAAATATCGCCATTTGCGACAACAGGAATGTCTATGGCTTGCTTAACAGCAGCGATGGTATCGTACTCAACTTGTCCTGCAAATTTACACTCTCGAGTGCGACCATGAACCGTAATTGATTGAATTCCAGATTGTTCTGCTATCTGCGCTATCGATACGGCATTTTTTTGATTCGGGTTTGTGCCTGTTCTGATCTTTACTGTTACCGGAACATCGACCGATCGAACTACAGTAGAGAGGATGTCTGCTACTAACGGTTCATCTGCCAGCAAGGCTGACCCCGCTGCTTTTTTGCACACTTTTTTAGCAGGACAGCCCATATTAATATCAATAATCTGGGCGCCATTAGCCACGTTGAACTGCGCCGCTGCAGCCAATTGATCTGGTTCTGTTCCTACTATTTGGATGACTACTGGTTCAGGTTCGCCGTCTAGATCTGATCTAAATCTTGTCTTCGCAGTATCCCGCAAACCCGCTTGACTTGTGATCATTTCAGACACCACCAACCCAGCGCCATAATCTCGGCAGACTTGTCTGTAAGGTTTATCTGTGACACCAGCCATAGGAGCAGCAATAACAGGGTTGGCTAATTTGTATGGACCAATCTGCATTGTATTTGTGGCATCAAAGGAAGTTGGTTGTTCAGGGCGTGGAATGATACCGATACGTACAAAAACCGTAAAGACGATTGCTTAAAAAATTGCGTATTTTTTAAGCAATCGTTGAGGCGAGCTACTCGTCGGGGCTAAGGAATATACAAACCCTATCTCTAATCAAGTGAACCTTGTCTTCATTAGTATAGGATTTTCAATGGGAGCTCGACATTGAATGATAGGGCCAGATCTTTTGATTGTACTCGTTTTTAATTCGCTACGAGCCAATGCTGGTGTTAGTGATCTACTATTTTTATTTCATAACCGCTGGCATTTTTCGGGAAAGACAAAAGCTCCACAGTGATCTTTTTTAGCTCTTTCGATCCGATTGAGGTATCGGTTCTGTTGTTATAAATATAGTCTTGTGGAGACAAACTTCGTCTTGCTATTAGACTACCTTGTGAGTCCATCAAACTCATTTCCAACCATGGTAGTGATTGAGAAACATGAGCATGATTAATTAGGCTTACCTTTAATAGTATCGTGTTGTTTCGAGTCGCATGCGGTTCGGTTTGAGCTGATACCAGCTCCAACATACCTAGATTTTTTCTTTTTGGAAGTGTGAGCCCATAGTTGCCAGCGAGATCTATAGCACTCAACCAATATGGTTCTGATAGTTTAAAAATTTTGTCTAGAACCGGGTGCTCAAACGTTTTAACTTGCTCTGGAATGTCGAAAACCTGTTTAAGCCAGAGCTGATACGCAAGCGCCATGACTAAGAACAATACACCGATGAGCTGAATGGTCGAGAATAGCAAACGCGCTGGTAGGCTAAGTTGTTTGCCTCTTTTCCTTTTGGGCTCTACTAAAAAGTCATCATCATCAAAATGGGATTTTCCTCGTGCTTTGAGTTGGGTTTGTTCTTTTAATTTTATTTTGGGTTGTGAATTTTTGGTCTTTCTTTTATCGCTAGTCAGGTTTTTATCGACTAATCTGTCCACTTCATTGATCAGCTCGTCATCACGCTTTGTGTCCATGGCTGCGGATTGTTTAATCTCCGTGCTTGGCGGTTGTTTGATCCCCCTTGAAGCGCGAACCTGATCATCGATTGTAAGTTCAAGCTGTGGTTCAGGATCACGCGATTTTTTCCTCAAGTTTTTTAGAATTTCAGATGTCGACAGCTCGTCACTGTTCCCATAGGGCTCGCCGAGTTCTTCACGGGCTCCTGCGTCATCAGACAGTCCTCGATCGTCGAATTCATGAGAGCTCACAAGTTCGATGTTTGATTTTGGGGATTTAGGTTGCTGTTGGTAGTCAACATAAGAGAGTTCTTGATGTTCCGCAAATTCTAGTTCCGTTGTGGCATCCTCTTCCAAAGGATTGCTCATTGGTTCTATAAACACATCTCGAGGGTCAAATTGAGCAGGGGTGTGGTCTTCACTAAGAACGATAGCCCGATATTGGCCACGACAAGTACCGCAGCGAATAATTCCATCTGCCAACTTGAGCTGCTCCTCAGGAATCGCATATTCCGTGAAGCAATTCGGACATTGTACTTGCTTAAAAGCCATGTTCCAGAAGTTTGTTACCGCTTATTTTACTGATTTTGATTTTAGGACTAACAAAGCCCACTGATCTTGTTGATTCAACTCTACTTCAAAATCAGACCCATAGTGTCGCAGCACTCTATCCACTTGAGATTCTAGAATTCCAGTTAGTAAAAGAGTGCCGCCGGGTTTCAAATGTAGCAGTAAGGTATCTCGTAGTTCAATAATTACTTCAGCTAAGATATTAGCGATTACCAAATCGTAGGAGTAAAAGTGTTCCGATGGAAGTTGGTTTGGAAGATAAGCCTCAAGTTTAGAAGATAAGTGGTTTCGTTCAGCGTTTTCAAAGCATGCATTTACAGCAAGAGGGTCGATATCCACTGCATCGGCATGCATCCCACCACACATAAGGGCAGCGATAGCCAGTATGCCGGATCCACTGCCGTAGTCTAAAATCTTTTGTTCTGAAAGATTTTGTGAAGAAAGCCAAGTGAGACACATAAAAGTAGTGGCATGAGTGCCAGTGCCAAAAGCTAGGCCTGGATCGAGGAAGATGTTCCTTGAAGTGGGTTCAACGGGTTCACACCATGTTGGGCATACCCAGAGTTCTTGACCAACCTCAATTGGTGTAAAAGAGCTCAACCAAACGCGTTCCCAATCTTGCTCTACTAACCTATTAATTGCTGTTGGTATCTCTTGGTCAGGGTACTGATTATGAATAAAATCAACTATTGGCCCCAGCTCGATTCGTTCATCAAAAAGGGCTGTTACTCGGACTTTTTCCCAGTCAGGAATACCTGGAAATGCAACTTCATAAAATTCATCATCGCCTGCATTTTCTGTTGTTACAGCCGCGGCTAAAAATGCTTCCAATAGCCCGGTTAGTTTTTCTACCTCACTTTGGTCGACAACAAACGTGGCTTGTTTCCAAGTCATTGATCGCCCTCGTATCGAGCGCCCTTTACCCAATCATTTAACTGAGGTTCATGCACTTGTCCAAGCTTTAGATCGATTACTGTGCCTTTTTTATCGACCAGAATAGAGTAAGGCATCCCACCGCTTTGATTGCCACTCAATTCCATCAGTTTTATACCCGTTTGTTCAGCATATAAGATCGGGTATGTGATTCCCATTGAGTCAAGCATCGGTTGAGCGTTCGCTTGATTATCAATGGCTATACCAATGATCTGGAACCCGTTGGCTTTATTGTTTTGATAAAAGGTTTCAAAAAGTGGCATCTCTCGTCTACATGGAGTGCACCAGGTTGCCCAAAAATTAATGAGAGTTAGGTCACCCAGGTTGGACTTTACAATTTTCGATTCTCCTTCTGAAGTCATCAGTTTTGCATTCAAAAGCTCTTCAATTTTGATTTCATCACTGAGAACGGCTTTATTAATTCCCAGCCCTACAATAAACGCTACTACAGCTACCGATATCAGTAAGATTTTTGATTGATTTGACATAGTAATTTTAGGTTATATTAGCTTGAGGCCTGATTTGCCAATTGAAGAAGTTGATCGACTGTAAGATACCCGTACTGTCTCAAATGTTGTCTTTCATTGCCGTCAGAACTGAAAAATAAAGTCGCTGGCGGTCCAAAAACCTCAAAAAATCGTTTCACTGCTTCCGATTGCTGATTGGTTTCTGTTACATCTATTTTAATCAATTGCCATGGTTGTAATGCGTCATAAACGCCAGCGTCAGTGAAAGTGGTTTTGTCCATTCTTTTACAATCTAGGCACCAGTCAGCGTAGAAATCTACTAAAGCTGGCTGATTATTTTCACGCGCCAACTTTAACAACGACTCAGCTTCTTCTAAGGTAGTGACAACCTGAAAAGGCACGGTTCTCTCATTTAACTGCGAACCGCCGGAAACATTCAAAGACCCAATAGGGTTGAGTATGTCTCTCCCGCCGTTGCTGGCGCCGACTAGCGCCAGACTTCCCCATAGCATCGAGCCGATACCAAAAGCTCTAAGTAAGGAAATGAATAGATCGCTGCTTACTTGCTTTGCAAATCGCAGAAGGTAGGCGCCCATCCAAAGTAGCAAAGCTGCCCATAAATAGATAACAAACACGCTATCAACGAAACTTATTAAATAAATCGCCACACCCAAAACCATGAAGCCAAATAATACTTGGACTTGGTTCATCCACGGCCCTGTTCTGGGCAATAACCAACCAGCGCCAAAACCAAAAGTAATTAACAATACACCCATTCCCAGTGCCATCGAACTCATAATGCCAGCTCCTAACACGGGGTCCCCCTGTGATATCGCGGCTCCCAGAGTGATTATTAATATCGGTGAAACGCAAGCACCGACGACTAGCGCAGAGATAAGACCCAGTACGAAACTTGAAAAGCTTGCAGATCGAGTATTAATCGAGGTGCTGTTTAGTTTGGTTTGAATGCTGCTCGGTAGTTGGATCTTATAAGCACCGAATAAAGACAATGCCAGAAGAACCAGTATCGTACATACCGCGCCAATAACTGTAGGGCTTTGAAAGTGGGCTTGAAGTTGTGTTCCAGACGCCCCCGCAACCCAACCAGCTAGGCCATAGGTCACCACCGTGCCTAGCACGTAACACACTGCTAGCCATCCAGATCTAATTTTACTAATATCTTCCTGACGACCTATCAGCCCCGCTAGAATAGGAATCATAGGGAGAACACAAGGTGTAAAACTGAGCAATAAACCCGCTCCAAAAGCTGTAAATAGGTACCCCAAAAAGGTCTTTTCGGTAGATAACTTTTGGCTTGTTGATGAGGTATCTTGAGGGACTTCTTTTTGTGCAACTCTATCATTGCTAGTTTGCGTATCTCGACCCTCTGGTTGGGAGTAATCGAGAGTAACCTCTCTAACCATTGGCGCATAACAAACGCCCACTGGTTTGTTGCAACCTTGAGCCTTGAGCTGCAAAGAAAGACTCTCGAGATCCGCAGGTGCTTTTAATATCGGCAGTCTGTATTCAACCTCATAAAAATATACGACGACCTCCCCAAACTCGGGATCTTCCTCTATTATGCCCTCCGGATATGAAGGTTGACCTAGGGTGACACCTTCTGTCAATGAGACGACCGAAAATTGGTCTCTGTACATATAATAGTTTTCAGCAATTTGCCAACGAACCAGTAAAGTCTGCTTTTCGATTATTGCAGATTCGATAAAAGCTTGATCATCAGGCAATAACGATTGGGTCTGTTTTTTCCAAAATTGTGCTTGGGCGGCAAAACTCAATAACAATGTGCATGCGAGCAGTAGAAAATTTAGGTGGGCTTTGTGTTTTAGCATCACGATAATGAGGTGAAAAAATCAGTTTTTAATAAGAGCTAAGAGCGAACTTAAGCTTAGAGTAAAAGACCCAGAGGTGGTGTTATTTCTTGCATCGTCAATTGTGCCAGAGGATCCGTGTTGATTGAATCGTTTCCCTAAAATAATGAGTAACTTAGTATCACATGCTCGCTCTGTCGCTAGTATTTTGTGGAGTAACCGTGATACTTTTAAAAAGCTTATGCAGAAAAGGCCTTAAATGCTCATGATTTTGATCTTTAGGTTTGTATGAACCAGAAACTTAGATCGCACGTGCTAAAGGTTCTAAGTGCGCAGTACTGTCGACAAGACAACATGCATTCTTTCGGGTTGAGAGTGTGGGTGGGCGCAGCACTTCAATTCGATATTAGCCACAGACACAGTCAAATTGTGACTGTGGCATCTAATAAGTGGGGTTTTATGTCATCATTATATCGATTTAGCGGTAATCAAAGCGTTCCAATAGGAATTGCGGTTTACAGTCGCGACGTGCAGATAGTTAAGTCAATATCTGAAGTGTTATCTAGAAAAAACCAAACTTATCCTGAAATCGATTACGTGGTAATTCAGCAAACTTCAGTATCTAGTATGGATAATGTTTGTGCTGCCTCTATTCTGGATATATCCATGGTTGGTCAAAATAGCAGCCGTGTCGCAGAAGCCGTTGCTAAGATAAAAACTAAGGAACCAACTCATTCGATTTTTTTGATCGGTGAAAAAGAAGATTTAGTTACGTTGATGAGCGATGACGTTATTAATGAAGTTGTAGACGGTGAGTTTCCGTTGCCGTTGCTGGCAACAGAAATAATGCCAGCCCTAAACTACGTATTTAATTCTAGTCTCTTGGCGGACAATGACGTGATTAGTAAAACTAGCGATATAGATTATCGTTATTTAATTAGCGTCATAGTTGCAATAATCGCGGTCTTTTATTGGTATATCACTTCAACAGAAGTCGTTCTTCAACCAACACTATCGAGTCCAGATACAGTAGAAAAAATAAGCTCAAAAGAACCTCTGCTGAATGGATATGTGAATAGTGACGACAATACAAATGCGTTGCCTTTGGAGGCAGATACGAAAAAAGCGAAAGAAGTAATGGAATCAAAAGTCATTCCTCAATTAGATCCGCAAATTGAGGTCGATGATTCTGAAATCGACAGTTTCGAAGTTCTGTTGAATGAGCCAGAACCTTTGTTCGACGAGGTTCAAGAGGAAATATTGGGTAAAGCCAGAAGCGCGTTGAAAAAAGGCTACATAGTTGGTCCAGACGGCAGCAGTGCCTGGTATTTTTATCGGCTGGCGCTAGAGGCTGATCAGCTAGGAGACCTAGCTGACGAACGTGCTGAGGTAGTGCTAGCTGAATTGAAAGCCGAGTTTGATTTAGCTATTAAGTTGGGCAAGTTTGGCCGCTCGAAGTCTATACTAAGAGTATTTAAAGACATAAACCCTTTACACCAGAGTGTGGGTGATATGCAGGCGAGTTTCGATCAGCGGTTTAGCGAGCCATCCCTCTAGCTACAGAGGTAAAACCACAATACAGACTTAGCTTAGTGTCAACAGCGACAGATCTATAGTGTTAGCTCTTTTAAAGCGCAAACCTTTGAGACCTGAGACAGTTTTAACCTAGTTAATTGACTCAAGTCCTGGCGGTGTCCAGATTTTATCTCCATCGAATTCAACAAAGATTGGATTACTAAACGCATAAGGATTTTGACCCGGATAAATGTGAGTATAAGATTCTCCGGCCTCTCCAAAAACTTCCACGGTAACGAATGAGTCGCGGTCAAACTCAATCGGTATTTGAATAATTTGATTTACTTTATCCAGTAAAGAATGCTGAGCCACAGACTTTCCGTTCACCTGAACATCCAGCGTATGCACGTTAATCCAGGGTGCTTTGCTGATGTTAACCCGCAAGTTGCCTCTAATGCCCTTGAAAGTCTGCCCCATCTTCGCTTCCCCAAGCGTAATTTCAATCATGGGCCCTGTGGTGCCAAAAGCATCACCTGCTTTGAGATTCGCAACGAATTCTGTAGTGTCGAACTCTTCAACCGAATCGTTAGAAATAGCCACCATGGTTCGTGGCAGAGCTACTTGCTCAAGCGCTGTGTGTGAGTCGCTATTTGCTGTGCCAACGATCTTTTCTCCTTGTAAAAGAAATGAGAGCCAGTCTTGCCTCACTGCGTTTCTTCGTGCATCCGGATCATTTCCGCCAGGGTTGAGTATCTCTATCAGATCAAAATCAAGATCTCGCGTGCCGGTTTCAGGATGTGGTTCAATTAGCACTACATTTTGGTCGTTAGTCAGTGGTTTATAAGCGTTGTATGGATAGCCCGCAGTGCCCATATGGTCTAGATAATTGCCATCGTCGATCTTGTCTTTCCAATCATTGGGAAGACGCTTCTGAGCCAGTATCCCATTTTGTCTGGGATGATTGAGCTGAATAGCAGCGTCCTGATGTCTTTGTTTGGTTGCATAAATTAAGTCGCGTAGACGTTTGTTTTCATGTGCAATCATGCCGTTGCGATATTCCTTTGGCCTGGGTTCAAACGGAAAGATATTGGCATGCCCGCCAGTGTGCGGGTTCAGATCGGTGGGTAATATACTAGTTGCCTCCACCGCAGGAATTGAAACGATTGCTTTACCGACACCAAGAGCATCGATATAGGGTGAATAATCCGTTGGCAGATCATGCTCGCTCGCTACCATCACTTCGCCATGTTCAGCGACAAACGATCTAACTCGTTCTGACTCAGCGAATGCGTTATCAAAACTTAATCCCGAGTGCACATGCAGGTCGCTGGCGATGTAATTTGGTGTTTCAATTACACGTCTTGGTATCGCGATAAGCAATTTTTTGTGGTCGCCCTTGCTGAGCTCAATGTCCGTGAATTCAAGCGAGTGTTCAGGGCCTTTAGTTGAGTAGACTCTATAACTTCCAGGGGCTATATCGACTTGTTTTCGGTCAGTTTCAACGCCTGCCAAGAAGATTGATGAAATCGGAGGTTTTGCTTCGATATGATTATCGTAGGCTACCGAAGACCCAGAAAGTTCACCATAGAAATCAGGATTTGGTGTGCCGTCTAAACCTACAAAAACTAAGCGCATTGGGTGGCCTTGTGGGAGTGATAGTTTGGCTGCTTCAGATAACTCGATTTTGCCAAGCCCCAGCGCATTCTTCCCTTTGGAGTTAAACTGAAGTTTATACTCCCTACCTCCATAGCCCGTTGCCTCTAGCGAGTATTTGCCCTCTGGGAGCTTGAAGGCAAATCGACCCAAGGGATCAGGCCTCACATGAGTCATTATGGCACCATTTTCTTGGTAAACATGGATAGCGCTGTCATTAGTATCCAGCTGGCCACGAATCAATTGTCCATTAGGGAAAAATTGATCAGTGATTGACGCAACATCGCCGCCCTCACCCACAAAAACAACCTCATGTGTTTCTAGTTTTGCACCATCATCTAAGTCAAGCAACGGAATTTGTGCTAATTGAGCGAGCCCCAAAGATGTATTTTTACCCAGGTAAAAGGTATCTGACAAGATCATCATAGCGGTACTGTCGTTGTCTGCCAGCATGAAAAATGGGACTTCAATTCGCTCTTTGTCTTCAATTCGCTGTGCACTTCTTAGATGCCATCCATAGCTTACTGGGCTTTCGGTATGTTTTGGTGCTGGTAGTATGATGGTATCTGCTAGTCGCGCGGCCTTACGTATAGCGCTGATACCGCGTTTTACAAAGTCCTCCTTTTTAAAGCCCGAATTCTTAGTTGGATCTTTGCTGTTAAAAATAAATGGTTCTAGTGATCTGAGATTAAAGTTGAGTGGGGAAACAAAATTAAAATCGTCGCCACCTGATTTGGAGTAGGTTTTGCTTATCTGTAATTGCAGTGGAGCATCAGGGTCGAAGTAATAGCGAGTTAACAGTGATGTCCCAAGACTCTGCCCTTTGACAACCAAACTGATAACTTCCTCGTGTTGTTCCACACTAATAGATTCTGTATTCAAAACCCGTTTGCGACTGCCATTGATCATGTCGTGGGTGAAACTGAAATGGTCGTCACTTTTTCCGCAAACCCCCAAGTCCACCAGAGATCCCCCCTTGGTGGAAAACTCGCCTTCATGTTCGACATCTGAAACAATACCGCAAATCGTCCCATTACTTATGAACCAATCTCCTATTCCGCCGATTGCATCTGGTCCCTCTCGTTGGTAGATATCTACATTGTCTTCGGTGATTTGTTTGATTTGAACTTCAAATACGTTGCCATCCCTGGAAGTGATGGCAGGAAAGTCTTCTGAGTTTTGCCCATATTGACCCAATTTTGCTTCCGCTGTGTGAGCGTTTGCAGTCGGACCAAAATAAAAATGACCGGTTAGTATTGATATACTACCGGCCAGTAAGCCAAGGTTGCGGAGCTTTAATGTCCGCAAAGTAACTATGTTCATCTAAGGAATTATTAAGGCATGAGCCTAGTGTTTATTTTTCGGTTCTCTTGGTGACGAGCGAAGCATTGTACTTTCGATAGTCGTGTAAAATTCTCGCTGCCTCTTCATGATAAACGTTGTTCCAATGTTCTTCTTCACCGGGCAGAGGGTTGTCTTTACGCGTTTCGGAAGTCACTGTTTCAAGACCGAGTGCACGTCGGTAATCATTTAATTCTTTGAGAGCTCGAGCCTCCCGAGTATCTCTTTCGGCCTTTCTAGTACTTAAATTCAACGAGATCGATTTTATTTCTTTGTTTGCAAAGACTCGCTCGGAATTTCTTCGCAAAAATTCAAAGGCCGGAGATCGCTCTGATCTATTGAGATGCTTGGCAGTCAATGACGCAACCAGATCCGAGGGTAAAGTAGACGGCTTGTAGTCAGCGGCCTGAGTTTGCGTCCATGGCAAGGCATTGTCATATGCTCTTTCTCCAAATTCGGGATCCTCTTGGCCTGAATTTAATTTTAAATCGGGGATCACCCCTTTGTGTTGAGTACTGCTGCCACTGATTCTAAAAAACTGAGCGTTGGTGAACTTGATGGTGCTTTTTCGATCGCCGCCGCGCAAGGGTTCTGGTCTTTGCACTGTGCCTTTGCCGAAGGAACGTTCACCGACAATCAAAGCTCGTCCATAATCTTGCATGGCTCCAGCGAATATTTCTGAAGCAGATGCACTATAGCGATCGATCATTACCACTAGTGGACCGTCATAGGCAATGTTGCTATCTAAGTCTTTCTCGACCGATCGTTGATTTGGTCTGGATCCGACAATTTGCACAACCGGCCCTTGGTCAATAAAGAGTCCAGTTAGTGATACAGCCTCATTTAGGTAACCACCACCGTTGCCTCTTAAATCCAGTGCTAGCCCGTCTATGCCCTCAGCCTGAGCTTCTTTGATGAGTTTCGCCACATCATGCGTAGTAGCAACGTATTTGCCGCCTCCTAGACCAACTTGACGGGCATTAGAATAAAAGCTGGGTATGCTGATTACAGCGTATTTGGCGGTTCGTTTGCCTTCAGGAATATCGACATAAGAAAGTTTAGCAGCTTGATCTTCCAACTGAATAATATCGCGAACTAGTTCTATTCTAGATGGTGGCGTTCCTGGTGCAGCATCTCCAGATACAACGTCAAGTTTAACCTTGGTGCCCTTGTTGCCTCGGATCATTTGCACCACGTCGTTTAAGCGCCAGCCTATTACGTTAACCATGTCTTCGCCATCTTGACCCACAGCAACTATTTTGTCCTGTGCTTTTATCGCACCACTTTTCTCTGCTGGTCCACCTTTGATTATTCTATTAACAACGGTGTAGTCTTCATCCGTGTTGAGCGCTGCACCGATTCCTTGTAAAGATAATGACATGCTGATATTGAAGTTTTCCGCGGTCACATGTGACATATAGGTGGTGTGCGGACCATACTCTGAAGTATACGAATTCATGAACCACTCGAATACCTCTTCGCCCTTAAGTTGAAAAATAACGTCTCTTTGACGATTGTATCGGCTCAGTAGATTGGCACGCACTTCATCGATTGGAGTTTCTGCCATCAGTTGCTGCAGTGTGTCATTTTTGATGCGTTTACGCCATTCGTTGTTAATTTCCGATTCGCTCTTCCATACATAGCTGTCTCTGTCTATGTTGAGCTCCTCGTCGACTCCGAAGTTGAAATCAGACTCGATAAACTCTTTTATTGTCTTGGTTCTTTGTTCGAGGCGTTTGCGAAATACCTTAAATATATCAAAAGCAATTTCAGCATCGCGCTGCATCAAAAAGTCATCTATCTTGTCTCGATACTTCTCGAATCCTTTTATATCTGATTTATTAAAGTACAGTTTGTTTGGATCTAGAATCTTCAAATAGCCATCGAAGATCTTTGATGAATAGTCGTCATTTAAATTCTTGGGTGAGTAATGGAGATAACGTAGATAGTAGAGCGTCTTGTGGATATCAAAACTTAGATCTTTAGTCATCGTGAGTTCAGATTCTGGTACTTCCTTGACTTCAGCTAAGCATGGATGGGCTGTACTGAAAGCGATCAACGACGAGACTGCCATGATGGAAAGTGCTTTTCTAAGCTTGTTCACCTCAATGAGAGGAGTCGACGAGCAAGGTTCAGCATTGGATGTCGCGCGTTTGAGAGCACTTTTTGTTGTCATAACTATAAAACCATGTAAAAGAAATACTACTACTAACCCCGTTGACCCATTCGGTTGGTGGAAAAATTTGACCTATCCAACGACAAATATTAACCAGCCGAGCCTCTAAAACTACTCCTACCCACTCAATAGAGCAAGAGCAATCGGCGAATTAGGCCCTGTCTAACGAAACCTTAATCACTTGTTTGCATTCTAGAGATCTCATTCTACGTTACAATGCGTCATTCTTTTGTGTGATAAATGACCTGCAGGGCACTATGGAATTTGATTTTTTACAAATTGCAATTGGTTTTGGCATCGGATTACTTACCGCAGTAATTGCAATGTTGATTTTTAACAAAGCACGCAGCGGTTCGGTTTCGGCGGCCGGTGTAAAACAAGAGTATGACGATTACCGAAGTCAAGTGGAGGAGCATTTTGAAGAAACATCCAAAAAGTTTCAAAACATGACTGAGCAATACCAAGATCTATATGAGCACCTATCGCTTGGAGCGACATCGCTCTGTTCACCAGGGAGTGTTGCAGCCGAACTTGCAGACCAAAGCGAATCCGTTAAGCCAAAGCCAATTGAGTCAAAACAACCTCAAGAATCCGAACATGTGCATACCTCTCAAAA
>JAKVBA010000028.1 GCA_022447525.1 Gammaproteobacteria bacterium | reverse complement strand
ACTAACACCGTTTACTATGTTATCCCAATTCTCTTGCAGGGTTAGGCCGACAGGAGACACAATACCGATACCTGTGATTACAACTCTACGCTTACTCATAATCTCTTCGTTAACTCGTTTTTAATGACATAGCCTCATCGTTAGGTCGTTGATTATAGAAACATCGCCAGTGAGTTGCTACGTACACTTATTAAATTTGCATTCGACTCAATAAAATCGACCTACTTGCCTTGTAACTGATCAAAATGACCAGTACTTAACCGCTTAAACAAAAAAGCCGCCCTGGTATTCCAGAGCGGCTTTTTCAAAATTTGTTCTTAACTACGCTTATGAATTGTTATTCACATAATCGATTGCTTGTTGAACAGTAGTAATGTTTTCTGCCTCTTCGTCGGGAATTTCCGTTTCGAATTCTTCCTCCAAAGCCATCACTAGCTCGACAGTGTCAAGTGAGTCTGCGCCTAGATCGTCGACGAAAGACGCACTATTGACGACTTGATCCTCGTTAACACCTAGTTGCTCAACTACTATTTTCTTTACGCGTTCTTCAATGCTGCTCATAAGAGTACCTCTTGTAAAAGGAGCTATATCATCCAAAGACTAGAGCAAAAATTAATCCAGCCGTTGGTTTGAAATGTGCCAATGCAAACCGATTTACATTGGCGGTTTATTCTAGCCGCGGATTATATAAAAAAGACGCCGTATTGCAAAACAATTAATTAGTAAACTGTACAATTATCAACTTTCTTATCTTATACAAGATTTAAGGCTCATTTAGGTCATATACATACCGCCATTGACATGCAAGGTTGTGCCGGTAATGTATGCACTCTCGTCTGAAGCCAGAAAAACAACAGCAGACGCAATATCCTCGGGTTGCCCAAGCTTACCGGCGGGAATATTTGCGGCCATTTTTTCTTTCTGCTCATCATTTAAAGCATCGGTCATATCTGTTTGAATAAACCCCGGGGCAATCGCATTAACCGTTACGCCTCTCGAGGCGATCTCTTGCGCCAACGACTTAGTAAATCCAATGACGCCCGCCTTTGATGCTGCATAATTTGCCTGTCCAGCGTTACCAGAAACACCGACCACAGAGGTTATATTGATAATCCTGCCAAACCTTGATTTCATCATTCCTCGCATAACCTGCTTAGACAAACGATAAACTGACTTCAAGTTTGTAGTTAACACATCGTCCCACTCATCTTCCTTCATGCGCATCATTAAGTTATCTTTGGTGATACCTGCATTGTTGACAAGCACGTCTACCGGGCCGAATTCATCACCAATTTCTTTGATGACATCATTTATCGAATCAGAGTCGGCGACATTTAGCTTCATTCCCTTGCCTTTGATCCTTTGCTCATTGAGGTACGTCGAGATGGAATCAGCTCCAGAGTCTGATGTGGCGGTACCAATGACAATTGCACCCTGCTTGCCCAGCTGGCTGGCAATCGCCTTACCAATACCGCGAGTCGCACCTGTCACCAAACAAACCTTGTTATCTAAATTAAACATCGTTAGACCTATTAGTTATTATTTAAAGTTGTTCTTTTAATGCATCAGGCGTATCAATACAACCCACCTGACTACCCTTGGCAATGCGTTTAATCATGCCTGATAAGACCTTACCAGGGCCGCTTTCTACATACTTGTTTATGCCATCATTTAGCATTCTCTCAACGCTGGCTACCCAAAGCACAGGAGAGTCTAATTGGGTTACCAGATTCTGTGCTACTTGCTCAGGGGTTTCAGCGAAACTCACATTGCAATTGTGCAAAACAGGTATGGTCGGTAGTTTAATATCTACCTCTTGTATTCTGGCCGCTAGTTTCTCAGACGCACTGCTCATCAATGCACTGTGTGCGGGTATAGAAACTGGTAATGCAAGAGCACGTTTTGCACCCGCTTGTTTCATAGCTGGCGCAGCTCTCTCAATTGCCGCGGCGCTACCGGCGATTACAACTTGACCTGGTGCATTAAAATTTACGGCTTGTAAAACATCGCCATTAGCGACTTCAGCGCACACCTTTGATACCACATCATCATCAAGCCCTATAATAGCTGCCATACCGCCTTGTCCCTCTGGTACCGCGTTTTGCATATACCTTCCTCGATCTCTTACTAACGTAACACCTTGATCAAATGGTATCGCACCAGCGCAAACCAATGCGGTGTATTCGCCCAGACTATGCCCTGCCATTATTGCGGGTATTGCGCCGCTGCTTTCTTGCCAAACTCGCCAGGCCGCAACACCAGCTACCAGTAGCGCTGGTTGAGTATTTTCGGTCATAGAAAGATCTTCAATAGGACCTTCTTGAGTCAAGCCCCAAAGATCAATACCAAGCGCATCAGATGCTTCTGTGTATAGTTCTCTGACTACGCTAAATTCTTGAGCTAATGCACTCATCATGCCAATGGCTTGTGAGCCCTGGCCAGGAAATACCATTGCGAACGACATACTTTTCTCCTAAATAGTAATTTTTGCGATTTTAGTCGGTAGAGACTTCATCGTCGAAGCTTTCAAATTTTTCGAACAAGTGGCCTACGACGTCACGTTCAGTTTGAGCAAAGGCCTCAGCAATTGCGTGTTTGAATCCGAAACTATCGGTACCTCCATGAGATTTCACAACAACACCGTTTAAACCAATTAAAGTGGCACCATTGTGGGCTCGCGGATCTAACCGTTTCTGCATAGACTTAAGGACTTTCATACACACAACAGCTGCGATCTTAGTCAACGGATTCCTTTTGAACTCTTCTTTCATCACTCCCATAATCATTTTCGCAGTGCCTTCGCTGGCCTTCAAGGCAACATTACCCTCAAAACCATCTGTGACTATCACGTCGACTTTGCCGTCATAAATCTCATCAGCCTCAATGTAGCCGGCGTAGTTCAACTCTGACTTTTCGAGTAAACTGGCTGCTCTTTTTACTTTCTCACTCCCTTTTATCTCCTCAGCGCCAACATTTAATAACGCAACTTTCGGGTGTTGTTTTTTATCAACAAATTCCGTGAGAACAGAACCCATAATGGCAAACTGGAGTAGCATCTCGGGAGATGAATCGACATTTGCACCTAAATCAAGCATGTGGATAGTCTTTGAGGTATCTCGACAAGGAAACGTGGTAATGATTGCCGGACGATCCACGCCTTTGATGGTTTTTAAAACAAACTTCGCTGTGGCCATCAATGCGCCAGTGTTACCAGCGCTTACGGCTGCCTGAGAGCGCCCTTCTTTGACCATATTGATGGCAACCCTCATTGATGAATCTTTCTTGCGCTTCAATGCTAAGGCGGGAGATTCATCCATCCCTACTACTTCGGTGGTATGAACGATTTCGAGCCTTCCTTTAGCTACTAGATTGTCTCCAGCAACCTTTTTCACTTGCGTAGAAATAGCATTTTGATCACCAACTAAAATAATCTTTTTGTTGTTGGCGTTATTATTTAGGTAGTCTACCGCCGCTGAAACAGTGACAGCTACCCCAATATCCCCACCCATAGCATCAATAGCTACGGTAGGCTGTTTTGGTACTGAATTCATATAAGATAGTTAGCTGGGCTTCAAATAAAATCCTTGAGAAAAATCGAGATTTCCACGTTGGTTTATAGATGAATTGTTAAATTCAAATTGAATTTCAAAGGCTTAAGCTGAGACAGACAATTTAACTATATAAAGTATTGATAAATCTGCTTTCCTAACAATAAAAAAGGCCTCTAATGTGAGGCCTTTTTTAAACGTGTCTAAGCTAACTATACGTTACCCGACACTCTACGAAGCAACTAGCTACGATTAATTTGCAGACTTTACGTTCACGACTTTCTTACCGCGGTAGTACCCAGATGCTGTCACCTGGTGACGACGATGAAGTTCACCAGTCATTGAATCTGAAGATAGGGTTGGCTCACCCATCGCATCGTGTGAACGGCGCATGCCGCGTCTAGAATTTGATTTCTTACTTTTTTGTACAGCCATGGTCTACCTCGCTGAATGAATATTTGAGAACCTGTTGTTGAGGTTTTTGGCTCTATTAAAAACCCAATTTTCGAAGTGATTAATAGCATCTACTTCACTCAAAACAAGTTCGATTAGTCGAATGTCAAACCTTCATCGCCACCTACTTCATTTAGCAATCGTGATAAGGCTTGGCAGATGCATCTATGTAAATTGGATACATCCAAAAATTTGGCCGAATCATATAGTTAGGGCGCCCATGTGTCAAAGAGAAATCGATGTTTTTTGAGGTTTATTGGGAACAAACCTAAAGTTTTACGAGTAGATTTACAAAATAGAGGAAGATTCGATGTTTTTATCATCAACTGCCAACTTTAAGTGACTGAAAAGTTGTAGAAATACCGATTCAATAGCGTCGTAGTTTGTCTCAACTTCCTCTATCGAACCATGCATAAAATTAGTAAACCTAATTCGTTGGCTAACCATGTCAATACTTTTTCCAACACCCTCGAGCGTAGCATATACTCGCAACCAATCGTGTTCAATCATATTTGCAGTCACATGCTGCATTCTCGATGGCATGATATCTTTACATTTGGCTAATCCTTGGTATGCCAAAGAGACAAATTTATCAAACTGTAAATCAGCAAAATTACTCCAATGTTTGATTAAAAAATAATCAAAGGCAATATCCGTTATTACACCCGCGTATCGTCGACGCTTATTGCTAAATACTTTGCGCAGATCCTTTACATCTTGGAAGTTATCAGTCTCACGATCAACAAACTTATGATTTTCAATCCCTTTTATTACCTCAACAGGCAAATCTAAAAGCAACTCAGAACTTGGTTTGAAGTCTCCCATAAGGTTACCAGTGAAGGAATAAGGTGTCCTTTGAGAGAAAAAAAGATGGCTTAAATAATTCATTGCAATATAACTTAGGCCCATCAAAATAAAAATGAATAGAGTATGATAGCGTAGTATCTATCTTGCTCCGAATTAAACAACGATGCTGTGCTCAAAACAAACAACAAGATCGCTCACTTTAACCTTTTTTGCGTTACTAAGCTTATCCGCTTGTACGTCTAGCCCAACAAGCCCAGAGCAGCAGGTCAATGCAGTTATAGATAAAATGGAATTAGCAATCGAGGAGCGCAGAAATTCTAGGCTAATGATACACATACACGATGACTACAGTGATCATGCCGGACATACTAAGCCATCACTTCGTAAAATGGCCACGGCTTATATGTTGAAAAGTCAAAATATAAAACTAGTGGTAAACATCCAATCCCTGGAACTGATTGACAATAATACCGTTGCTGTGGAGGCTTTAGTACTAATGGCGGGCACCGAAAGTAATCTTGACGGTAACCTACCCTTCCTGAAATTTGATAATCAAAAGGTGTCTGGGGTTTTTAACCAGTTCGATAACCAATGGCTGTTGACGAGTTTAAGCTGGGAATCTCAAACTCGCCATTAACCTTCTGATATATTAATTAGTTAAGCTCCCTACCGTAATTCTTTGCGGAGAATCTTGCCGACATTGCTTTTAGGCAACTCGGGTAGAAATTCGATCACCTTCGGACGTTTGTATCCCGTTAGATTGTCTTTGCAGTAGGCTGAGACATCCTCTTTGGTGAGAGAATCGTCGTTGGCGACAACGAATAATTTAACCACCTGCCCCGCGTTTCTGTCTTCAATGCCAATAGCAGCAGACTCAACAACACCTTTAAACTGATTAACAACGTCTTCGATTTCGTTGGGAAAAACGTTGAAACCAGAAACGAGAATCATGTCCTTTTTACGATCAAGCACGCGAATAAACCCTTTCTCATCGACACTGACGTAATCGCCAGTACGCAAATATCCATCGTCGGTCATTACTTCCGCAGTGGCATCTGGTCGGTTCCAATAGCCCCTCATTACTTGAGGGCCAGCAACACACAACTCACCAGATTCATTAAAACCAACCTCATTACCATCGTCGTCTAGCAACTTAATCTTTGTGCTCGGCAATGGCAGACCAATCGACCCTGAGAACTCTTCGGTCGTAAAGGGAACCGAAGAAACTCCCGGTGAACACTCTGATAGCCCATAGGCTTCAACTACGGTGCAGCCTGTTTTTTCCTTCCATTCTGCAGCCACATCACTGGTCACAGCCATACCACCTGCAAAGGTAAAATCCAGCTCTGAAAAATCGATTTGATCAAACCCTGGAGTATCTAGTAATTTTCTGAGGAGTGTATTAACTGCGGTAATACCCGTGAACCTATTTTTCTGCAGAATCTTTACAAAGCCATCAAAATCTCTAGGGTTTACAATCAAAATATTTTCTGCGCCCAAGCTCATCATTACCATCAAATTTACCGACATACAGAATATGTGATACATCGGCAAAGGAGCGATAACTCGATGCTGTACGCCTGGAGCCAGGCTAGGTTTTATCCACTCTTTTGACATTTGGATATTGGCAATCATATTGCCGTGAGTAATCTCAACGCCTTTAGGAACTCCGGTAGTACCCCCTGTGTACTGTAAAAACAAAAGATCCTCATGAGTTAGCTCAGCATCAACTAAGCTCGATGTTCTACCTTTATATTTAGACAAGGCCGACTTATAAGCACGAGCCTTTGGAATCGAATATTGCGGTACGGCTTTTTTAATGTGCTTGGCCACCATATTGATTCCCAAACCTTTCAAGAGGGGCAAGCAATCTCCAATCTTGGTAACAATTACATTTTTAACCGGCACTTCAGTCATGGCTTTCTCGACTTCGGCAGCAAAGGTCTCCAGAACAATAACCGTTTCAGCTCCGGAATCATTAAACTGAATCTTCAATTCCCTTTGGGTATACATAGGGTCTATATTTACCACAATGAGACCTAGCCTCATGGCACTCAAAACCGCGACCGGATACTGAATGATATTAGGCAACATTATCGCTAGTCTGTCGCCTTTTTTTAAACCCAGGTCTTTTTGCAAATAAGTCGCAAACTGAGCCGTCATTTGTTCAATCTCACCAAAAGTAAGCGAATGATCAAAACTGGTGTATGCAGGCTTGTTTTCGTGCTCTGCGCATGACTTTAAAAACACATCTGCTACCGATGAAAACTCATCTAAATTAATTTCATGAGGTACACCTTGAGGGTAAGAATTCAACCAAACTGGTTCCATTGCGCGCGTCTCCAAAAAGCACTATTCAAAGGGGATAACGAAAGATACCTGACAATATGTCTTGTTGTCAATATCGACAAAATATTAGATAATAGCGCCCGCGAGCTACTCGCCGCAAAAATTACAGAATAACCTTTAGCCCCGAATTTACGCTTCGGCCGGCAGAAAAAATTATGCAAAACTCTAATGACGCTTCGCTGTACAATTCAGTGAATGATGATGCCACACGTACGGTTTGTGCTTTATACAAATTTGTTACATTAAATGATTACCAAGAGCTTCAGCCAAAACTTTTATCAAAGCTTAAAAGCTTGGATATTAAAGGTACGCTTTTGCTTGCGAATGAAGGCATAAATGGCACGATTTCTGGATCAGATAAGTCTATAACAATATTGCTTGATTGGTTACAAACCGACTCCCGGTTCGCGCCAATAGATTACAAACTTTCTTACCACCAAGGGCAACCCTTCCACCGAACCAAAGTAAAGTTAAAGAAAGAAATCGTTACTATGGGGATTGAAGGTATAAACCCTAACAAGGTCGTTGGCACTTACGTAGAACCAAAACAATGGAATGATTTGATATCAGATCCCGACACGCTTGTTATAGATACCCGAAATGAGTACGAGTATGATATCGGGACGTTTGTAAATGCGGTAAATCCTCGTACTGATAATTTCCGTGAGTTTCCAGAGTATGTAGAACAGACTCTCGACCCTCAGAAACATAAAAAGGTAGCTATGTTTTGTACTGGCGGTATCAGATGTGAAAAAGCATCTTCCTTTATGAAGGAAAAAGGATTTGAAGAGGTTTATCACTTAAGAGGAGGTATTCTCAAATATTTGGAAGAGGTAGATCAATCTGAGACCATGTGGAACGGTGAGTGTTTCGTTTTCGATGATAGAGTCGCCGTCAATCATGATTTACAAAAAGGCATTTACGATCAGTGTCATGCTTGTCGTCATCCCATTACAGAAGAGGAAAAACTGAGTCCGCACTTCGTAGCCGGCGTCAGTTGTCACCGATGCTATAATAGCCTCAGTGACGAGCAAAAAGCTCGGTTTACGGAACGCGAAAAACAAGTAAAACTGGCAAAAGCGCGTGGAGAAACCCACATCGGCGCTGATAGTAAAATTGCCGCAAAAAAGCACCGGAAGAAAAAGGCGCTTGAAAAAGAAAAGCAACGTGAAACGTTGAAATAAGACTGGCTTATTGATTTATTATAGAATGGGTTAAAAGGGTGAAATTAATGACACGTATTTTATGCATCGCAGCTTTAACCGCTGCCTTAGCTCCGAGCTTAGCTGTAAGTGAAGTGGAGTTTATGTCACGGAAATACTTCCAAAACGTGGACGGGAACCGCTATTGGGAAGTTAAGCTTACTTGTGAAGGAGAAACGACCGAAAAACTAATGAAACGTGTCGTGGGGGAAAACAATGACTGGTGTTCTGTCGATACCCCTTCACTTTGCAACGAAAGTACCTTTGTGCTTTCCGAATTGATTTGTGGAGCAACGGAAAACGAAATCGCGGCAAAAGTCGCCTTGCTGGATAAACCACCCGCCACCGAACCAGAGGCGGTCCAGGAAAACCAATCGGGAGCTCAACAAAAAACAAACACGAGGGACAAAAGAAAACCACACCTTACAACCGCTTTGGTGCTCGACCAAGTGTAAACGTCATAAAAAAGGATCCAAATCGAACAAAGACGACTCGAATTAGCCCAACGCGAGTTAGAACTAAAAAAACAACTAGCAAACTAAACTCCTCAACCATTATTTACTAAATCGAGCTGAGTGAAAGATATGAATTTAAGAAACTTTAAGATTACAACTGTCGCTCTTTCTTTGGTATTGACCTTGACTCATCACCATGATGTCGCCGCCGTCAAGATGTCAACTGAAGAGTTTAAAGAGTACGCCAGAGAGGATGCTTACTGGGTTGTCTCTGTTGACTGCGAAAACGGAAGCGAAGCAAGAATAATTCAGCGTAAAACGGATGGCGATCAATGGTGCAGTAAAGAGTTAGATGGCTACTGTTACGACACCAAAGTAGAAGCGGCTGATAAAGTCTGCGGAAACCAGTTCTCTCTTGCGTTTAGTCAAGTCTTGGAATCTCAGCGTCTTGAGGCTCAGGCCCAAAGGCAGAGAGCTGAGGCTGAACGAAAGAAAATAGAACAAGAAAAACAACGTAAAGCTGAGCAAGAAAAAGATAGACAGAATCGACTCGCAATCGAGGCAGAATTGCTGGAGATTGAGCAACAAAAATTAAGCCTTCGCAAAGAAGAGCTGGCATTACAAAAAAGAGCCGTGGAAATCGAAAAACAACTGGAAACAATAACCGAATAATCAGCATATGGTAATTAAAGATCAGTTTTGCTAGCAAACTCTTTTATGTCACGCCCTTTTTCTTGATCACGACACAGTGGGTCAAAGAACAACAAAGGTGAAAGGTGTATGTCTCCAAGTCAAAAAATAGACTAAAGGTACTCGAGTTAGGGTGAAATCTACTTAGCTTGAACGTAGAGCGCCATCCTGGATTCCAAGTAGCTCTTAGACAATGGCCATTCATCCTCAAGCATGGAAAAGCAATGAGTGTGCCGAATGATACCGCCTTTTACTATTTTATCGTTTCTCAACACTCCTTCGAACTTGGCGCCCAACCGCTTTATTGCCTCTTGCGAGCGCTTGTTTCGGTGGTCGGTGTGCCATTGGACGCTGATGCAATTTATTTTTTCAAATGCATGTTTAAGCAATAAATATTTACACTCAGTATTAACTATCGTTCTATGGACTTTTGCTGCGTACCAAGTATAACCGATTGACAGATTCCGATTGGTTGGATTCAGATTATAGTAACGGGTAGTCCCCACTACTTCACCAGCACACAAAACAACAAAGGGGAATTCTTTACCGTTTTGGTGACGATCTAAGGCATCTTCAACCATGAATTTCATTTTCTCTGGACATGGCACGCCAGTGTAATCTAGCTCCCATAACTGTCCACTCGAGGCTGCCTCAATCAAACCTTCGACGTGACTGAAGTCCAGTAATTTTAATTCTACTTCTTGACCTTTTATAACGAGATCAGGCGGAAGGTTGGTGTCAAAACGTCCCTCTCCTACAGCGAGTTTTTCCATATTCAATATCAACCAGACAATAGCTAAACCAAGCTCTAAACCATATCTTTGAAGGGGTTATCGAAATCAAGGGATATCTTATTCGAAAACTTGTCAATTGCGATAAAACCCTTTTCTACTTCAATTTCGTGATCTTCGATTATATTGGATCCAAAATTATAAAGAACATTTAAATCTCCCTGTGACGCTCCTAAATCATATACTTTTGCTGATTCTTTATTGTTATTCATTCTAACCATATAAGATTCAAAGACTTCAGCTCCAACTCGTTTTTCAATCATAGACATCGCCACATTTGGAGAGAGGACTGTGGCTGTCGCATTGTTACCACCGAATCCCTTTGAATTTAAAAATGCAACATCCATTGACGCCTCATAATCGTCAAGCAATATGTTTAACCTCTCATCCAACACATCATCGGCAACCTTTGATGTGGTTTTTATTCCGGGAATAATCCCATCAGCAAATACCCCTAATGTGTTTGCTAACTGATCACCAGAGGCAGGCCCAAGTGGATGCGCTACGAATGCTTTTACGGCAGTAACTGGCCAATCGGTAATATCAAACGCAGACGCAACCTTATCAAATATCATCGATTCGGTTATGCGATTCTGTGGTGTGCTTGATCCATGTGCTTGGATAAAGGACCGGTTTTTAACAGAATCTTCACCGACTATCGAAATAGCTGAAGCCACAGCCTTGGCAACGGTTACATAGTTACCAGCACCAGGCGATGATATAGACTTTTTGAATCCGTCAGCGTTTACAAAAACATCAGTGACTGCTCCGTAAACTTCGAGGCCCAATTCCACCGCTAAAGCATCATCCATCACGATAAAATATTGAGTGGATTCACCCATGGTAAAGCCAGCATTTTCACCAAACGGCCTGGAGGCCTTTCTGTGGTCGGCTAATTCTGTGCCATCGAGTGCCGCAAGCCTCTCGTCAGTACCTAGGGCACTCATAGCTGCAAACCCTTCCATGACTTCTGGCGTTACAGGAGCTTCACTACAACCACATATTGCCACTCTGTGGCGACCAGCTTTAATATCATCAACACCCAGCCTTAAATTGTATAAGAACGACGCACAAGCACCGGTTGTCGCACCGGTAGTACCAACACTGCCACATACGTAAGCATTGATAAAATCCGCTGGCATCGAGTTTAAGCCAAGCGCCATTTGTTTTGATGAGGCTCGACCAGACCTAAGCCTTGCTTGCATATATCCACCGACACCGTGATCATCGGTTTGACCTAGACCGCTCGATGCGAAAACGGCAACTTCGTCAGGGCTCACAACCTGCATAAGATCTTCCCAGGAAATGCCCATTGAATTGATTGCATCTGAGGCACCCAAGATTGAGAGTTGAAGGCCCCTAGGATGAAATCGAGAGTTGTATTCATCACTGGGCTTAAAGCCCGAAGGAAGGATGCCTGCGGACTGCACATCAAACTCTCTAAACGATTCCATCTTCATTGAGATACCACCACTAATGGCTACACTTACATACTTATCGTCCAGCGTGTTTACTTGCCAGTTTGCTGGCACCGGATTAGGGAGCTCTTTTTTCGATAAGGTAAATTCAGTGGTGTGATCAGACTCTAGACGCATGTCTTTTGTGGACGGAACATTGTCAACATCAAAATGATCGCGCGTTATCCTCCTTATGAGAGTATTTTCGAGAATCATCTTTTCATACTTTTCTCTGACCTGCTCTGGCGTCAGCGTTATCTCTTCTATATCTATGTAAACGCCATTTTCAAAACGTACCAGTTTCATCAATGAGGCTAGGCTGAGTAATGTTGAGAGCTTTTTATCTTCCGATAGAGACTCAAATACGGTTCGACGATACCCGTGATGAAAAGAACTTCGGCCTGAGGCGTTATAGCCTCCGAACCCGACAATTACTGGTAGATTGGTCATTTTAAGCCATTATTTTGTTATTCATTCGTCAATTATAAAGAACGAGGTATTGATTTATTATGTCGTTTTAGCCATATATATGTCTAATTTAGCCATATATAGCCAGTAGATAATCAAGTGAAAATAGCTTTTCTTACCACCCCCAAGATGCTTATGACCAGCTTTGCCAACGCCTACGAACTCATCTACGCAGCAAGAGCGAAAGCACTCTCAGAGAAACAAACAGACGCCAAGAATATTGAACTGGTGGTGATAAGGGGCGAAGCAAATCAAGGTTTACTATACTCAGCATTAGAACCAAGGTGCGACTACTTGATTAGCGATGCATACGCAAAAGTCAAATTTGATATGATTTTCGTCCCAACCATGTGGAGAAATCCAACTTATGTAGTGGCTAAAAACCCGCAAATCTCAAGTTGGCTGAAAAATCAGTGGGAGTATGGTGCGATCATCAATGCTACAGGAACTGGGGTATGTTTTGTCGCAGAGGCAGGCCTACTAGATGGCAAAGCAGCAACGACTCACTGGTATCATTTTGATGATTTTGAACAAAGGTATCCGTTGGTTAGGCTCAAGAAGCATCACTTCATTACCAGCGCGGGCAAAGTTTTTTGTGCTGCTAGTATCAATGCGCAAACAGATTTAGTTCTACATCATGTTCATCGCTTTATGGGCCCATCAGTGTCTGAGCATCTTTCAAGACATTTTTCTCATGAGGTACGCCAGCCTTATGACCGCTTGAGTTTTGATCAAGAAAAAGAAAATGCGCATCCAGATGAACATATACTTCAAGCCCAATTGTGGCTGCAAAACAACTTGAGCCAACCAAATATAAAGTTGCAAGACTTAGCTAACGATTTAAGTATGAGTACTAGAAACTTTGATCGACGATTTAAACAGGCTACCGAAACTAGTCCAACAAAATATCTACAAAAATTAAGGATAGAAGAAGCAAAAGATTTACTTAAACACAGCAATTTGAACGTTGGAGAAATCGCATTTCGTGTTGGATATCAAGATGTTAGCTACTTCTCTAAACTATTTAAAAGCCAATCCGGGATAAGTCCCAAAAAGTGGCGCACGACAGTAAGAAACAAGCTATTTAAAGAGTAAAGTCAGTGTCTATTTTAAAACCTTTCTCAATACTGCGTAACCTATCAAACCTGACACCAAAGAACCTACTATAATGCCCAAGCGCTCATCGAATAGAAGATTAACACCCGTTTCCTCAAAAGCCAGGCTTCCGATAAACAGACTCATAGTAAATCCTATACCGCAGAGTGCGCTGACACCGTACAGGCTTTGATAGTTCATACCTTTTGGAAAATTTGCAACACCCAACATCACAGCAAAACCACACAGTAAGAAAATACCAATTTGCTTTCCGAGAATGAGTCCTAACGCTACGCCGACCGAGACATCATGAAACATTACTTCAGCGGACACACCTCGTAAATCGATGCCCGCATTAGCGAAAGCAAAAATTGGTAACACAAAAAAGGCCACCACCGTGTGCAAATCATGCTCCCAAGACTTTAATGGAGAGTAATTTGGGTCGTCAGCGCACCTCATAGGGACAAACATAGCGAGTAAGACACCCGCTAATGTTGCGTGAACTCCTGATTTTAATAAACTTATCCACATCAGCACCCCAATGATTAAATAAGGACTGCGTGAGACGACTCCTTTTCTGTTGAGCGCGTACAGAACAAGTAAACAAACAGCCGCAAATATCAGTGCTGAAAAAGATACTTTTGAGGTATAAAAAATAGCAATAACAACAATCGCCCCAATGTCATCAAAAATAGCCAATGATGTCAAAAACACCTTTAATGAGATTGGTACTCTGGAGCCAAGTAAACTCAACACACCTAACGCAAAAGCAATATCCGTTGCTGCTGGAATAGCCCACCCCGCAGCACTCACGGGATCATCATGGTTAAAGTACAAATAAATGAAAGCTGGTGCTGCCATCCCACCTATGGCCCCAATCGCTGGCAACACAATTTGTTGAGGATTGGATAACTCTCCCTCTGTAACTTCTCTTTTCAGCTCCAACCCAACCAAGAAAAAGAAGATGGCCATCAAACCATCGTTTATCCATAACAACAGAGGCTTGGCAATCTCCAATCCGCCGACACGCACCTCTACGGGGGTATTGAGCAATAAATCATAAATACTGCTTAATGAGGTATTACTGATTATCATCGCCAATAACGCGGTGATCATCAGAACGATCCCACCAGCTGACTCAAGCTGTAAAAACTTACGGATCGCGGATTCTGAGGATGTATTCATCGAATAATATGGTTGTATGGGCGCTTCTGCCACACCTTACTGTTTATTTCTTAACTTTGTGTGACATTCAATTGTTAATTATAGACGTCAAATTAGACTACCAAATTTAATCTATCGTTGGAATTTTCACATCGAACATATATATTCTTTTTGCTGTCGGGTCACCTAGGGACTCCATCGGACAGCTATTAGCGTGCAAAAACCTAGGCTAAATGTCCATCAATTATCTTAACCTAAATTAAACAAACCTCTATGCTGATTCTGATCTCCCCAGCCAAAACACTCGATTTTGACTCCCCTGCTCCTACAACTAAATGTTCACAACCGCATATGCTGGATCACAGCGAACAACTTATAGATGTACTTAGCACAAAATCGCCAGATGAAATTGAGAAACTGATGAAGATCAGCACCAAGTTGGCACAACTCAATTCGGATCGCTATCACACCTGGTCTAGGCCATTCGACCAGAATAATGCTAAACAGGCGGTGTTCGCATTTCAGGGAGACGTTTATACCGGTCTTGCGGCAAACGAGTTAAATGAGGGTGACCTTAATTATGCACAAGATAATTTAAGAATATTGTCTGGACTGTATGGCGTATTGCGCCCATTGGATCTGATACAGCCATATCGGTTGGAGATGGGTACCAAACTAGACAACGATCGAGGTAAAAATCTATACCAGTTTTGGGGCGATATAATTACCGATTCTATTAATGAAGATCTAGCAGAGACCAATACAGATCTGATACTAAATCTGGCTTCGAACGAGTATTTTAAATCTGTAAAGGCAAAAAATTTGAACGCGGATATTGTGACACCGGTGTTTAAAGATTGGAAAAATGATCAGTACAAAATGATCAGCTTTTTTGCAAAAAAAGCGCGCGGTTTAATGAGTGCTTGGGTCATAAAAAACAAAGTTGAAAACCTTAATGATCTAACTGGATTCAACATTGATGGCTATCAGTTTAGTACCAATGACTCGGACGCTCTAAACCCTGTTTTTTTAAGAAAGCAAAGCTAGTTTGCAGTGCAGTGATTAGCTACATATATCCCTTAAGACAGCCGTGGAATTACCTAACCCTAGTCCAACACAAGATTTAGGTCTTTGCGTTTACCGCTGACTAATGACGCCGCTATCGTCTTGGCTATACCCTCCGCTGTTTTCTTCATTAAGCTCGCATTTTTACCACAGTGCCGAGCGTCGACAGCCTGATTAAAAAGGTATAGCCATCTAGTGAAATGGCCTGGTCTTAAAGGAACTTTTTTGTGAAGGTCTTGGTGTTTGGCTAGAGGATTTCCTTTATAAGACCGCTCTTTAAACAGTATATCGGCCCAAAAGTCAGTGACGATGGGTAGATGGTGATCCAAATCAATTCTGGCTATATCAGTAAAAAGGTACCCCACTATCGGGTCCTTCAACATTGTTTGGTAAAATCGCTCAACGATATCTTTGATATCTGCACGATCTAATACGTCATTACTTGACATTAGTTGTTATAATCTCGCTGCTTAATAATTTAAATGCCTGTTTTTCAAAATAGCAGGCGCGGCAATATGCCTTAAGAAGTATCGCATGAAAGATCAAACTAGCACTACCAATCGCCCCAAAATCAAACCTGTGGTAGCCGGTGAAAAACTGCGCGGTGCAGAAAAAATGGCTAGAATCCCCGTCAAAATCGAAAAGACGGTGAACCCATTGCGTAAGCCGGATTGGATAAGAATCAGACTACCTCACGGCAATAAGGTCCAAGAACTCAAGGAAACTCTGAGACAAAATAAATTACACACGGTTTGCGAAGAAGCATCTTGCCCGAACTTATCCGAGTGTTTTAATCGCGGCACCGCAACGTTTATGATAATGGGTGACATATGCACTAGGCGCTGCCCGTTTTGTGATGTTGCTCATGGCCGCCCTCTTGCCCTAGACGAAGATGAGCCCAGACACCTGGCTGAAACCATAAGAGATATGGGGTTGAGGTACGTAGTCATTACGTCAGTTGACCGTGACGACCTAAGAGATGGTGGTGCCGGTCATTTCGTTCGCTGCATCGAGGAGACCAGAGCACTAAATCCGGCAACCCAGGTGGAAATTTTAGTCCCCGATTTTAGAGGAAGAATGGATATAGCGATAGAACTTATGTCGTCATGCCCACCGGATGTTTTCAACCATAATTTAGAGACAATACCAGCCCTTTACAAAAAGGTTAGGCCTGGGTCTGATTACCAATGGTCGCTGGATTTAATTAAAAAGTTCAAAGCAGCTCAGCCAGGGGTAAATACCAAATCGGGGCTGATGTTGGGTATCGGAGAATCTATTGAGCAGGTCAAAGACGTCCTCAGAGACCTCAAGGAGCACGACTGTGACATGATCACTCTGGGACAATACCTACAACCTAGCTTAAATCACTTACCTGTTGAGCGATATGTTCATCCAGATGAGTTCGAAGAACTGCGCGTATTCGGTGACCAACTTGGTTTTAAGCATGTTGCATCCGGCCCTATGGTCAGATCGTCATATCATGCAGACATACAAGCGCATTCAGCCGAGCAAGGCAAGATTTAAAGCCAGTCCGCTCTAGGTATAAGCCTGAGAATATTTTCAAAAAGCCGATAACTTAAATAGTAATCGGCTTTTTTAGGAGTCTTAAAAAGCACACGAATCTCCCAAAATTGAGAACACCAACACGAATACGAAAAGACATGAGTAACGACTTAAAAGATGCAGCGCTGCATTATCACCGCACCCCCAAAGCAGGAAAAATTCGAGTACAAGCAACAAAACCTCTTTCTAATCAGCGTGACCTGGCTTTAGCCTATTCACCAGGCGTGGCCGAGCCCTGTAAAGAGATAGAAAAAGATCCGCTGAGTGCAGCTTACTACACATCGAGAAGCAACCTTGTTGGCGTTGTTACCAACGGCACAGCTGTGTTGGGGCTCGGTAACATTGGCGCTTTGGCCTCTAAACCAGTTATGGAAGGTAAAGCCATACTATTCAAAAATTTTGCTGACGTCGACGCCTACGACATCGAAGTCGATGAAACTGATGTGGATGCCTTTTGCGATGTTGTCGCTAAATTAGAACCAACATTTGGCGGAATAAACCTCGAGGATATAAAAGCGCCACAGTGTTTTGAAATTGAGCGCAAGCTACGTGAGCGCATGAATATTCCGGTCTTTCACGATGATCAACATGGTACTGCCATAGTCTCTGCCGCCGCCGTAATCAATGGCCTTAAGGTAGTAGACAAAAAAATCGAAGACGTCACACTCACCGTGTCCGGTGCAGGTGCCGCAGCCATGGCTTGTACCAATTTATTGATAGACCTTGGAATCGACATCAATAAAGTTACCATGTTGGATAGTCGTGGAGTTATTCATTCTGGGCGAGAAGGTTTGGATCCAACAAAACAACGATTTGCGCGGGAAACAGATGCTCGCGACCTTGAAGACGCCATGGTTAATTGTGACGTGTTTTTAGGTGTATCTCAGCCGAATTTGGTTAGTGTACCCATGCTTAAAAGCATGGCTCAACGTCCGATCATACTGGCTATGTCAAATCCTGACCCTGAAGTCCGACCGGAATTAGTATTCGAGCATCGACCTGATGCCGTGATGGCAACAGGGAGATCTGATTACCCAAACCAAGTAAATAATGTCCTATGCTTTCCATTTCTCTTTAGAGGAACTTTGGACGTTGGTGCGACCACAATTACACGAGAAATGGAAAAGGCATGCGTTTACGCACTGGCTGAACTGGCACATTCTGAGAGTAATGAAGTGGTTGCAAGCTACTATCAAAATGAGTCTATGTTGTTTGGCGCCGGTTACATTCTCCCGAAGCCTTTTGACCCTAGATTAATTACTACGATAGCTCCCGCTGTAGCACAGGCCGCGATCGACAGCGGAGTCGCAACTAGGCCATTTGATGATATCGAAGTGTATCGTCAAAGCTTGGAACCATTGGTCTACAGAACAGGTAATGTGATGCGACCGATTTTTGAGCGCGCGCAAAACACCACAAACAAAGTAGTTTACACAGACGGCGAAAATGAACGGGTTCTCCGTGCGATTAAAGATGTGGTAGAACAAAGCTACGCGCGGCCGGTTTTAATCGGCGACGCCGACCTTATCGCCGACACAATATCAAGACTCGGGCTACGTTTACATGAACGCACCGATTATGAAGTCATCGCACCAATCAGCGAGAACATCAAAGATCGAATTGAGCAAGCAACTCAATTAGTGAAAGATGGAATTGCACATGCAGCTCTAACTGGCCCCGGAGCCAAGCTTCACGAACAAATTACCGCAATAGAGAGCACTATCGGAACCAACAGCGAAGACAGTCATCTGGCTGTGATGCAGCTTCTATTACTCGATACAGGTACACTGTTTATTGCAGATACTAGTGTACACGAGGACCCAACAGCAGAAGAACTCGCCAATATCACCATTATGGCTGCGAAAGAGGTAGAACGTTTCGGTATGAAACCAAGGGTCGCTTTGTTATCACATTCAAGCTTCGGTAGCCATATTACCGAATCATCGAAAAAGATGGCCAAAACCAAGCTTCTGTTAAACGAAATGGTTCCAGAGCTAGAAGTTGATGGTGAAATGAAAGGTGGCGGTGCTCTCAACGAGATAACTAGAAAGAAATCAGGTAAGAGCAGTTTGACTGGCAACGCTAATATTTTAATCATGCCAAACCTTGATGCTGCCAATATAACCTATACAGTGTTAAAAGCGATGGCAAACGGAATTTCAGTCGGCCCTATAATCTTAGGTACTGATATGCCGATACACGCCATAACAAAGACAACGACGCCACGTGGAATAGTTAATCTCACGAGCATAGTGACAGCGAGTGTTGAGCACTAATCAATCGGATTATTTAACTTTTTAAAAGAGCGCAAATAGCGCTCTTTTTTTATACTGAGGCAAATTTCCTCTGATAAAAACGTAATAAAATTACACATTACAGTTTACATTTACCAAACTTATCATTATCATTCACGTCGCAAATAAAAGGCAGATTTAACGGATTTCAAAAACCCGTCTCTCATCACCCAAATCGCAAGAATCATGAGCTCAGAAAATAATAGTCAGCTAGTTGATATTGATCAAATAGAAACAAAAGAATGGATCGATGCATTAAAAAGCGTTATCGAAAACGACGGATCAGAAAGAGCCAAGTTTCTACTAAAACAACTCGCTGACGAAGCCAGAGAGGCAGGAGCTCAACTTCCTTATGGGCTAAACACCCCATACATCAATACGATTCCTGTTGAAACTCAGCCTGCCCTTCCCGCTGATCGTCAGATCGAATTCAAGATTCGCTCGATGATTCGTTGGAACGCAGCAGCCATGGTTCTAAGAGCAAACAAAATAAGTACCGAGTACGGTGGACATATCGCCAGTTATGCTTCTGCTGCTGTTTTGTATGAAATCGGTTTTAACCATTTTTGGCGAGCCAGATCAGCTGATCACGGTGGTGATATGATTTATTATCAGGGTCATTCCGCGCCAGGCATGTATGCTAGAGCATTCTTAGAAGGCAGACTTAGCGAGGAACAACTCGACAACTTCAGACAGGAAGTTGGAGGTAATGGTTTATCTTCTTACCCTCACCCTTGGTTAATGCCTGAGTTTTGGCAGTTTCCTACGGTTTCCATGGGCTTGGGGCCGATTATGGCTATCTACCAAGCCAGATTTCAAAAATATCTGGAAAATCGTGAGCTTATAAAAGCCGAAAATAGAAAAGTTTGGGCTTTTCTAGGGGATGGTGAGATGGATGAGCCTGAGTCCAGAGGTGCCCTAGGACTAGCTGGACGTGAAAAACTCGACAATCTGGTCTTTGTTATCAACTGTAATCTTCAAAGACTTGATGGACCAGTTCGCGGAAATGGCAAAATAATCCAAGAATTAGAGTCTGAATTTAGGGGTGCGGGATGGAACGTGATCAAAGTAATTTGGGGCTCGCAATGGGATATTCTTCTTGAAAAAGATCACGATGGTGTCTTACAGAAACGTATGCAGGAATGTGTTGATGGAGAATATCAGGCCTTTAAGGCCAAAGGCGGAGCATACATCAGAGAAAACTTTTGGAACACACCTGAGCTCAAAGCAATGGTCGCTCATATGAGTGACCAAGATCTAGAGTTAATGGCTAGAGGTGGACACGACACCGATAAAGTATACGCCGCTTACCGAGCTGCGGTTAAACACTCTGGTCAACCAACAGTAATACTTGCCAAAACCGTAAAAGGTCTCGGTATGGGAGAAGCTGGACAGGGTCAAAATACGTCTCACCAACAAAAGAAAATGGATTTGGAATCACTGAATGTGTTCAGAAACCGCTTTAAAATCCCTGTATCGGACGAGCAATTAAAAAACTTGGACTACATCAAGCCAGATCCAGACTCGCCAGAAATTAAATACCTCCACGCAAGAAGAGCCGCACTAGGTGGTTACCTACCGGCTCGACCCAATTCGTCAAACAAGCTAAAAGTACCCGAATTAGAGGTCTTTTCTAAACTACTTGAGTCTTCTGGAGATCGAGAGTTTTCCACCACAATGGCTTTTGTCCGAATTCTCTCTACGCTGATCCGCGACAAAAATTTGAAAGACAAAGTTGTACCCATCGTGCCCGATGAGGCAAGAACGTTTGGTATGGAAGGCCTTTTCAGGCAAATCGGAATCTACGCTAGCGAAGGTCAAAAATACGAACCGGAAGACTCCGACCAATTGATGTATTACCGCGAGGATCAAAAAGGTCAAGTTTTGGAAGAAGGCATCAATGAAGCTGGAGCAATGTCTTCATGGATTGCTGCTGCAACTTCATATTCGACCAATGAGTTGCCGATGATTCCTTTTTACATCTACTACTCAATGTTTGGCTTTCAGCGTATCGGTGATTTAGCATGGGCCGCTGGCGATATGCAGGCTAGAGGCTTTTTAGTTGGCGGTACTGCGGGGAGAACTACCCTTGCCGGCGAAGGTTTGCAACACCAAGATGGTCATTCACATCTACAGGCAGCAACCATCCCCAATTGTATTTCATATGATCCAGCTTATTCATATGAACTAGCCGTCATCGTTCAGGATGGACTACGTAGGATGTACGCTGAGCAAGAAAATATTTTTTACTACCTAACGGTAATGAATGAAAATTACGCCCACCCTGAAATGCCCGAAGGTATCGAAGAAGGTATTCTGAAAGGCTTGTATCAGCTTTCCAAAAGCAGCAAAGATGATGGGCAGACTGCCACAGTCCAACTTATCGGTTCTGGCACAATTCTCAATGAGTGTATACAAGCAGCCGAGGTGTTAGAGAACGAGTATGGCGTAGCCACAAATGTTTGGAGTGCTACCAGCATCAATGAACTACGTCGAGAAGGCTTAGCGATCCAACGATGGAACATGCTGCATCCAACTAAAAAACCCAAACTAAGTTATGTAGAACAATGTCTGCAGGACCAAACAGGCCCAGTAATAGCAGCAACTGACTATATGAAATCATACGCTGATCAAATTCGTGAGTTTGTGCCTAGTCGTTTTGTAGTACTGGGTACAGATGGCTTTGGTCGTAGTGATGATCGCCAACAACTTCGTAGTCATTTTGAAGTTAATCATGAGTTTATCACGGTCGCTGCTCTCTCGGCTCTTTTTGAAGACGGCAGCATCGATGCCAAAATAGTGAATAAAGCCATCAAACAGTTTAATATCGACCCCGAAAAACCGTCGCCCGATACGCTTTAAACTGGCGACGAGCGATTTAACTGCTAGTTACTATAAAGAGTAGTACCAAAGGGCTAAGTTAATGATCAAATATGTAGAGCTGACCGCACCAGAAGCGAGCGCTTACCGTCAAGCTAAAATTATCTCGTTTGCATGCAAAGAAGGAGACTACATAAAAAAAGGCGACCCACTTTTTATTGTCTTGAGTGGCAAGAGACAACTTGAACTTCCATCTACCAGAGATGGAAAAATTGTCGAATTCATTGTCTCTGAACAAGAAAACATAAATTTAGCTACACCCTTGGTGTTACTTGAAACAGAGGTAGCAACCAGCACAGCGAATAAGCCAAAAGGCGACAATAAGCAAGAACAGGCAGTAGAAACTAACAGCACTGTAAAATCCCAAGCTGAAAAGTCAAAGAAAGCGACCAATAAAAATCGTAAAAAAGAAATCGAGCAACAATCATTAGACCTGTCACCAGGACTAATGAGCACCGAAAGTCAGCAACCTTCAGCTGCTGACAGTAAAGAAAATCAGGTACCAGAAACTCATCAAGAAACCGAGACCAAAGCAATGTCCGAGAATAATGTACTAACCATAGCAGTGCCGGATATCGGCGCCGACTCAGCGAAAGTAATCGAAATTCTGGTCAGTGTAGGCGATCACATAAGCGCTGAAGACCCAATCGTCACACTCGAGAGTGATAAAGCTAGCATGGACGTTCCTTGTCCTCAATCAGGATTGGTGAAGGCAATCTCAATTGCAATCGACCAGGATGTCAGCGAAGGAGATCTGCTCATTGAGCTCGAGGTGGCAGAATCAACATTAAGTACATCGCTCGCCCCTAATTCAAGCGACGAAGATAGTAAAGGTGAAACAAGTTCTACAGAAAAAGTAAGTACCGAGGCTTCTTCGCAAGCTAATGAACTTGTACCAGTTAGTATTCCAGATATCGGCGGCGATTCTGCAAAAGTCGTTGAAATTTTAGTAACGGTTGGTGACGAGGTAAGTATTGATGATTCACTCATCACTTTAGAGAGTGATAAAGCCAGCATGGATGTTCCTTCCACTGTAGCCGGGGTAATTTCAAGTATTCAGGTGTCAGTAGACGATGAGGTTACAGAAGGAACCACCATAGCAATGGTAACAAGCACTATCACTACTTCGAGCTCGTCCGTCACGTCAAAATCGGTAGAAACACCATCTCCTACCACAGAAAAAGCAGGAACAAGCTCTACGCCTTCGCCTACTCCAGGTGTTGCACCCTCGACCACAAACAACACACAAGCTACAGCTCCTGCAAACAGCCCGTCTCATGCATCCCCGTCGGTCAGAAGGTACGCCCGTGAATTAGGGGTGGATTTGTCAAAAGTTAAGGGTAGCGGCCGCAAAAACCGCATAGTACACGAGGACGTCAAGGCATTCGTAAAAGGTGTGTTGACTAATATCCCTTCGCAGTCCAGTCAGAGTTTAACGGGTAGTGGTATACCAGAGGTACCTGCTCAAGACTTCAGTAAATATGGTGAAATAGAAGTCTCGCCTTTAAATAAAATAAAACGTGTCACTGCTACTAACCTACATAGATCTTGGCTAAACGTACCGCACGTAACACACAACGATGAGACCAACATTTCAAACTTGGAGGAATTCCGCAAGCAATTAAACGCGGAATATAAGGCACAAAAGAAAGATACAAAGCTCTCTCCGCTTGCCTTTATTGTAAAAGCGGTTGTGAACGCATTGCAGGCCTATCCGCAATTCAATAGTTCGCTTGAGCAAGGCGGTGAAAACTTAATTCTTAAAAAGTACTTTCACATCGGCATCGCTGTAGACACGCCAAACGGTTTGGTTGTCCCTGTTATCCGAAATGCAGACACTAAGTCTGTTGCTCAACTCGCCAAAGAGATGGGAGAGTTAGCGCAAAAAGCGCGGGATAAAAAGCTAACTATGAATGATATGAGTGGCGCCTGCTTTACTATTTCTAGCTTGGGAGGCATCGGTGGCACTTCGTTTACGCCTATCGTTAACACACCGGAAGTAGCGATTCTTGGAGTCGCTCGTAGTCAAGTTAAACCGGTATGGAACGGCGCAGAGTTTATCCCCGGCATGATGCTGCCATTAAGTCTGTCATACGACCATCGAGTAATTGATGGCGCTGAGGCCGCAAGATTCACTCGACACATCGCCGCTGTGTTAGAAGATGTCAGAAGATTAACCATTTAAAATCACATAGTTAATAATAATGCCTAATGTAGAAATTAAAGTACCCGATTTGGGTGGCGCTAGTGATGTTGAAGTGATCGAGATACTGGTAGATCCTAAACAAACTGTATCGAAGGATGATTCACTACTTACGGTTGAGAGTGATAAAGCATCAATGGACATCCCCTGCCCTAGCTCAGGCAAAGTTACTCAATGCCATGTTGTCGTCGGAGAAAAGATCAACGAAGGCGACCTGATTTTTACGATAGAAGCATCTGAGTCAGACCAGCCTAGCCCTCCTCCAGCAAAAGATATAAAAGACATAGCAAAATCAGCCCCATCGTCCGCTACCAAAGTTGACAATAAGATAACCGCTGAGAGCGACCAAACCGATCTCGTTGTTATTGGTTCAGGGCCGGGAGGCTACACGGCCGCATTTAGAGCTGCAGATCTAGGAATGAACGTAACACTGATCGAGAAATATTCGAATTTGGGTGGTGTATGCCTCAACGTAGGCTGCATTCCATCGAAAGCGCTTTTGCATTCAGCGGCTGTGATTTCAGAAGCCAGGGCTATGGAAAAACACGGCATTACGTTTGGCAAACCAAAGATTGATATTGATAAGTTGCGTCATTTCAAAGAATCGGTTATTGCAAAGCTAACCGGTGGACTTACTGGCATGGCCAAGGCTAGAAAAGTAAATGTAGTTCAAGGATATGCCAAATTCACCTCACCCAACACTATTGGCGTTGAGACCAACAAGGGCGTAAAGTCTATAAATTTCAAACAAGCAATAATTGCAGCAGGGTCACGTGTTACTGTGCTACCTGCATTTGAAACCAATGATCCCAGGGTAATCGACTCTACTGGCGCGCTTGAACTCAAAGAGATTCCCAAGACTATGCTTATTGTAGGTGGTGGAATCATCGGTTTAGAAATGGCGACAGTTTATAGCGAGTTGGGTACAGAGGTCTCAATCGTTGAATTTATGCCTGAAATAATACCTGGCGCGGACAAAGATCTAGTTGCTCCATTGAAAAAGAGACTGACAAAACTCGTCAAACAGCTAATGACAGGCACCAAGGTTGAGAGCATTGAAGTCAAAGACGCCGGCATACTTGTACATTTTACTAAAGCAGATAGTAGCAAGGGGCCAGCTTCACAAATATTTGATTATGTACTCATTGCGACTGGACGACGGCCAAATGGCGATTTAATCGATGCAGAAGAGGCAGGTGTTGATGTAGATGAACGCGGTTTTATCGCGGTTGATAACCAAATGCGAACCAATGTCGGGCATATTTTCGCTATTGGCGATATAGTTGGCCAGCCCATGCTTGCCCATAAGGCTACGCATGAGGCAAAGGTAGCCGCTGAGGTCTGTGCTGGCAGAAAGAGTGGTTTTGAAGCATCTGTGATTCCTTCAGTTGCCTACACAGACCCAGAGATAGCCTGGGTGGGACTCACTGAGACAGAAGCAAAACGTCAGGATATAGATTACGAAGTTGGTGCTTTTCCTTGGGCCGCTTCAGGTAGAGCTATTGGCAATGATCGTACCGAGGGTAAAACTAAATTACTATTTGATCCCAAAACTCATAAGGTGATTGGGGGCGGTATTGTCGGCCAGAATGCTGGCGATCTAATAGCCGAAGTTGCTCTAGCGATAGAAATGGGATCCGACGCAACCGATATTGGCTTGACGATACACCCTCATCCTACGCTCTCAGAAAGCGTAGCGATGGCTGCCGAGGTTTATGAAGGTACTATTACCGACCTATATATTCCCAGAAAGCGCTAAGTTGGCAGTCATTTTGTCTAACAAAGAGTAATAATCTGTTTTTTTCATTTTTCAGGCTGGTTAAATTCAGCCTGAATTGATAAGTTCTGGCGAGCTGCTAGAAAAAGGATGGCGAACCGCTTTGAAGTACGGTCATTACATGGATATGGTGACTTAGAAACAAAGCAGGAAGCAAAGTACACTCCCACTGCCGCAGAGCAACGCAGTTAATGATCAACTGTTCTGCATGTGCCTTGATTACAGAGAGGTCAAAAGGACTAAAACAATGGGGTGTTTGACATGAATACTGTCAAGGATTTAAACGATGTGGAAGCAAAGGTCTTACCAGCGAGGGTCATGGTGCTTCTTTCTAAATATTCACAAGCTTTAAAGGAAGACGATTCGATTATTATTCAGTTAAGTTCACTGAATGTATTCAAACATGTGCACCAAAGTTATTTGAATACCACGAGTTCTAGAGTCATAAAATATTACAATATCCTATTAAAGGAAGTTAATCTACATGTTCAAAATGGGGATATGACCTATAAGTCCACCAGTGATGACCTAGAACCTGATCCCTACTTCGAATCAGACGCTGAGTTAGATGAGCGAATTGGGTCAGAGTCGTTTTGGAATTAAATTAAGCAAAAGGTGATTTTGTTGGTTTAGTATTGAGCCCCACCTGTCGTGCTGTTTGAGATTAAGCTGCCTGAACAGCAGACTTGTGGAGATTATTTTATGTGCTTTAGCTTTAGAAGTTAAACGAAAAATCAACCCAGAAATCAACCCAGAAATCAACCCAGAAATCAACTGAGAAGCCATCTCATTCTTTGATAGACGTTTTAATGGCGACTTGGGTATTACTAGTGAATCCGTCCGTTGGCCGGCAAAAGCTCCATGAATGCATCATCGCTCATCAACTTTCCTTCCTCTTGAATTTCAGCTACTTTTACTAATTCTTCATAAGCAAACCCTTCGCCTCTTGCTATCGTGCCGAACCAAGGACATCCTGCCTCACTAAAGATATTAATAATAATCTCGTGTGCTTGTGTATTTTCAGTAGTATTAAATAAATTGAGTAAATTACTTCGAAGCTGGTCCCCGTTACTGTTTAGGTACTTGTTGGAATCTATCCCATCAATACTGCTCAATTCAAACATTAGCTCAATAACTTGCTGAGTTAATTTCATAAGGACCTCGTAATAACAATCGACTCTTGGTAAACGACTAAACCAGCCTAAAAAACACACGGCTCTTTGGACGGAGCGGATATTAATAACAATGTTATTTTAAATCAATAAAAAAAAGAAAGATAAGTCACACTTATATTACTTTTATAAGTCATTAGATATTCTTGGCCCTAAAGACAATTTAATACGGGCTAAAAGCCTGTAAACAAAACTATATTTTTGACCTTTTTACCCGACATAACACCACCCTTGTAAACCATAGGATAAAAGTGTCACAAAAATAACATTTTTTTGTGATTTGCTGTGGAAACGAAAGAGAAGTCTTGATACCTTACGTCGCGTGATTCAGGTCACTGACAAAATTTGGCTGAGGTTGGAAAGGCAGGCAAATTGTCAGTGACAATTTATGACATAACAAACAACTTACTTTTAACCATAAATAAAAAACTAAAACTAGATTCACAAAACTCTTTTCTATCGAATTGAGAATTGAGAATTGAAAACTAAATGGGGTAAATTATGGAGTTAATGACTCACCTTTATGGGGTCAAAGCAACGGTCTTGCCAGCAAGCGTTTTAGTTTTACTTGCTAAATACTCGAAAGCTATTAAAGAAACTGACGGAGTAGTTATCCAATTAAGCTCGTTAAATGTCTTCAAACACGTGCACAACAGCTACGCGCGTAGTAATAGTTCTGTGGTAAGAAAGTATTACAAGCTACTTTTAAACGACGTCAATAGACATATTAGGGAGGGCAACATGACCGTGTGTAATGATTTTTTATTGTCTCAACAAGTTGAAAAATCGCCCTCTAGCACTGCGTTTATTATGTAAATCCATCGCGAGTTACATTCGAAATAAAAAAGCGACACCAGATCTATCCTGGCGTCGCTCTTTTTATACATTGAACTCTCTGTAGCAATTTTAGTGGAACCGTCCATTCGCCGGCATTAAATCCATAAACTCGTCATCACTCATCGTCTTGTTGTGCTCTAAACTCCATGACGAAGGTGAACGGAATTCTTCTGCCCGTGCAATCGTGGCAAACCAGGGATACCCTGCTTCATTCATTATTTCAATAATAATATCGTGGGCGGCTCGATTCCTGGTCGCGTTAAACAGCTTCAGTAGCTTATTCCTGAGATCGACTTCATTACCATCGAAGTGATTTACTCCTTCTATGGTACTTAACTCAAACATGAGTTCTAAAACTGTTTCGGTTAACTTCATTATAATCGAACCTCGAGTTGCTTATCTAATTAACGACCTGCGATATAATTTAGGTTTACGCACCTTTATTAAAAAACAATCAAAATCAGAAATTTGTTCAAACTGCGGGACCTTCAATCGATATTATCTAACTAAGGGCTGCTGTGAACCCTGCCTAAGTTCCTCAAAAATTAGTCTATAGGACTATAGTTATTAAGCTCTTAGCCAGCGCAAATATAGAACAGCCTTACCGTGTACTATGAGAGGAAGATCTATTCGAACTAACAAACTAACAAAGAGCAAACTAACAGAGAGCAAACTGACAAAAAGCAAACTGACAAAAAGAGAGCCGGCTGTTGCGTCACAATGCCTAATTAGTTAATCAACAGCTATGGAGTCTGCAAAAGCTGTTCAGTTGATCGACTACAATACCAAGGGCTTCTTCCTGAGGCAAGTGTCCGACATCGGAGATTCGATAAAACAAGTCATTGGACCACACAGATTCAAACTGCTCCATCATATTTATAGGTAAGATGCGATCTTGCTCCCCCCATAGCACCAGCTTGGGAGTATTTATTGGGACTATAACTGAATTCGCCACCGAGTCTGACTCAGTACGGCGGGCACCAAATACCTCAGACATCGCTCTTCTATTACCTTCCATCCTCAATAATTGCCAATAGCGGTCGACCATCGAATCTGTCACTAGATCTTTATCAACCACCGTCTGCTCAAGTGAGCGTCTGATCAAAATTTTTGGAGTAATTCTCAACGACAGATACCTGCCGATTGCAGAGTTCATTATCTTAAATCCAATATTTGAACCCGCAGGCGTAACCCGCTTGGCACCTGAGGGAGCGAGAAGGACTAAAGACTTTACTTTATCCGGGTGAAGTAGAGCAGCCTGCCAAGCGATACGCCCTCCGAGTGAATTGCCAATCAAAGTAGCAGAACTCAAATTGAGATGCGTCATTAGATCGACTAAGGTTCTGATATACGCTCCAGAATCGTAGCGCCTATCAACCGTTTCTCCAGTTAAGCCATGTCCTGGCAAATCAAATGATACTAATCTGTAGTTAGATTTTAATTCTCTAACTAAGGGCTCCCAAGTATGAAGTGAGGCACTCGTACCATGTATTAGCATAAGCACATCACCATCTTTGGTGCCTTGATCGCGGTAGTGAACTTTATTGCCTAAACTGTCTTGAAAAAACATGGATTCAACACTGGCGTACTGCTCTCGTACTTTGTCTTTAGATAAGTCAGGGGTCCAAAAATAGGCCCCTAAACCGACTAGCATTACGAAAATTATGAGGGCTACCAATTTTATGCTTTTCAAAACATGTTCAAGCAAAACTATTTGTACTGTTAATAACGAACAAGGCATTTACTATTAAACCTCAACTAACTTTGGTAACTCAATGTTATTCAATACCATTTATTGTTGCGATATTGCACCATAGCCGCCCGCGAGCATGCTATATTGGCGTCCCAAAAAAACACGCTTTTTTCAGGCAAACCAACAAACAGAGCAAAGGTCTTATATAATAGGACCGAAATATACCGCACGTTTGACTGCGATCTTATAAACCCCTAAAAACTACTGGCCGCAGAGATATGGGCCTTTTGATTTTATAACGGCCACCAAGCACATTTTTACCTAATTTCTTGGCGCGCGACTAACTATCTAGAAAAACTGATCCTGTTTCATGCAAATCAATTCCCCATTAAAACTATCAAACCAAGAATTTGTTTTATCGGAAGGTGTGTTTCACCCAAGCACCGATGAATATGCGGAGTCTGCATATAGTCCAGCGGTAATACAGTGCATTCGTGACATATACCGAAAATCCAAAACACTCAAAATGTTCAGTTTAATCGAACACAGTGATGACGATTTCACTGGTAGTATGACGTCAGACGATAAAGATCGTGTGGTCAACCTTCTTACCCCTTCTTACTACAACTTCCTATTAAATCTGAATGCATCCCACCTCAACGGCGTGCTAGATTTAACTGAGGATGTCGGAGGGGTTAGCAGCTATTTGGCTAAAGGTGCTAATTTTATCGATTCTGTGAAACGAGACCGAGGGCTCTCCGAGCTGGCTTCAGATCGCACCGCTTCCTTTCCAAATGTCACTCACTTTTCTGCGGACATTACTAAAATAAACCTGCCGTCTGACTCATACGACTTGATCATTATTGGTCAACTAGAATCGTTGGATCTAGACCTGGTGGAGCTGGATAAGCTCATTGAACGACTCCACAATGCATTAACCGAACGAGGAGTTTTAATTGTTAACGCGCAAAACTCAAATCGTGCTTCAAAACTCTTGAATGAGGAAAACAAAAATAAACCGTTTGCGGCCAGCTACCAATCTGTTAATCATAAACAAGAACTAAGTCTCACAGAACTAAGAACTACTTTGCTAAACCACAGCTTCGGCAAAGTAGCTATGTATGCATCTTTCTCACCATTAAAGTATGTCAACAATCTTTTCTCTGAAGATTATTTGACGTCGAGTGTGCATTTTATAAACCACTTTTATGACTTAGGTTATTTTGATGATCCTAGACGTTCTGAATTCTTATCGTTCAATAGAATGAAGCAAGACAGAGAGCGTTTAATTGAGAAGTCCTCGCGGTTCATAGCAATTGCTGGCAGATCAAATCAAGTGGTTCGCAATATGATTGATTGCGATTTTGCCCACTACCCAAATCCACAATCTCCTCTGGCAGCAATGCTTATTACCCAGAGAACTAGGTCTAGTCAATTTGTTGAGCGGCTCAACTACCTCGACAACCCCAATCTGGTCAGTAAGACGGCATATATAAAAGGGAGTCTTTTGAGTACGCAATGGTTATCACTCATCGCCAATGAGGGAATTGAGGAGTTCAAACAAATCTTCAACGAGTACAGACAATGGATCGTTTCACTAGAAAAACCAAAGTTCGAAATACTCTCGCAAAAGTTACTATCTAGCCAGATCATTGTTCATGCACGCAACAAGGAATACGTAGCGACGAATAACGGGGTAGACAACGGAGAATCACTGGACATTAACAATGTTCTATTTCGCTCCTTATTTTGGTTTTGCATGGAGAACAAAGCGGTGTTTGAAAGCTTCGCTAAAGAAAACGATATTGACTCGATTAGTGGCTTTATTAAGCGCTGCATCGGTGATATTGCCACCTCAAAAGCCCTAGAAGATTTTATAAAAGCAGAGCAGTCTCTGCATGACTCCCAAAACAAAGTTGGCCGTAGAATCTCCGTTGCCAATGAGATCGATGCATTAGTTGGAGATAAATTAAGCAGTCATCCTTTAAATCGTGCAGATCGCTCTACCTTACTGTTTGAAGCGTTAGAACGAAAAGACGATAGTATCGCTTTTGCGAATGCTGAAATACGAAGTAACAAGCAATTAATTGAAGAGCTCAAAGTACAAAGAGCCGACCTATCCAGACATCTTAAATCTTTAGAGAGACAAGTTGCGACCGAGCGAAATGTGCAGGGAAATTTGTACGCTCAGATCGAGCATCTCCAAGCAAGATTACATGCAAGAAGAATAGAAAACGAAGAGATACGTCATTTTTTACTCATGCGTCCGTCTACAAGAATAAAGACGTTTATGAGGCGCTGGATCGACCGATTAAAAGGTAAACCGTTTGTTGATGAAACTGACCAGATGGATGACGACTCGATCATTAACGAAAACCCATACACAGAAGACGAGCAAGAGCCTCCGTTCGATCAACTTCCCGAAGGCAAACTCATTGGCATGAACACGGAAGATTATGAACAGTGGATCACAGAAAACACGCCAACGACAGATGATATAGAGAAAATCAAAAAAGAAATTGAGCAGATGCCATATAAGCCTGTGTTTTCAATTTTAGTCCCAATTTACAATACCGACCCCGAGTATCTATTGCCGATGATAGACTCTGTCAGGAATCAAGTTTATCCCTATTGGCAGCTTTGTTTGGTTGATGACTGCTCACCGAATACATATTTGAAAGCAATCTTAAAGCAACAATCGATCGATGATGATCGAATTGTTATCAAGCTTAATGATGTAAATCAAGGTATATCAATCACGACGAATGACGCTTTAAGTATCGCAACCGGTGACTATATCGCCCTATTAGATCACGACGATGAAATCACTATCGATGCTCTTTACGAGAATGCAAAGCTAATCAACCAGCAACCCGATGCAGAACTAATTTACAGTGATGAAGACAAAATGGAGCTAGATGGAACTCGTCTAGAGCCTTACTTCAAGCCAGACTACTCACCCGACCTACTCGATACCAACAACTATGTCTGTCACTTCACTGTGATGAAGAAATCAATAATGGAAGAAATTGGTGGTTTTCGAGAAGGTCTTGATGGCTCACAGGATCACGATGTAATTCTGCGAGCTGCAAATACTGCTAAGGCGGTTGCTCATATACCGAAAATATTATACCACTGGCGGAAAATTCCGGGCTCTACTGCAGTTGAATATGATTCCAAAGGCTATGCCTGGGAAGCAGGCAGAAAGGCAATCGAGAACTTGCATCGTAGCTATGACGACTCAGTAAGAGTTGAATTTGGACAATTAAAAGGTAGTTACCGAGTCATCAGGGAAATCATAGGTAATCCGCTAGTTAGTATCGTTATTCCTTTCAAAGACAAACCAAATTTACTTGATAGTTGTTTGACTTCTATTCTAGAGCGCTCCAGCTATAAAAATTTTGAGGTCATTGGGGTAAGCAACAACAGTGAAGAACCTCTTACTGCTGAGAGAATAGCTCACTTCTCGGAATTGGATAATAGGATTAAGTTTATTGAGCATAATGTTCCATTTAATTTTTCTGATATATGTAACAAGGGAGTAACCGTCGCTGCTGGAGAATACATTGTATTGCTCAATAACGATATCGAGATCCAAAGCCCTGATTGGATAGAGCGTATGCTTGAGCATGCTCAGCGTGATCACATTGGAGCAGTTGGTAGCAAACTGATTTTCCCAGATGGGCGCATACAACACGCCGGAGTAGTTGCTGGTATGGTGGGAGCAGCCGGCCATCCACACAAATTTTTTCCAGAAGAACATATCGGCTATAACGGTCGACTGCACATGGTCAGTAATGTGAGCGCCGTGACCGGTGCTATGCTAATGGTAGCGAAGTCAAAATACCTTGAAGTTGGTGGGTTGGACTCAAAAGAGCTTGCGATAGCCTATAATGACATCGACTTTTGTCTAAAACTTCTTAATGCAGGTTATTTGAATGTATTCACGCCTTACGCTAGGGCAATACATCATGAGTCCGTAAGTCGGGGGTATGAAGATACAGATGAGAAAATGCAACGTCTGCTAAAAGAACAAGCAAGTTTCTTAGAGAGATGGAAAGACTTTTTGACCAAAGGGGATCCGTTCTACAATCCCAATATGAGCCTAAAAAATGAGCGGTTCTCCTTCCGTTTTAAAGAGTAACAAGGTCACAAACGCAACTCTATGCTCGGTAAAGTGATTTCGCAACACTAAATTCCTAGTATATCTTCTCCGAATCACCAGTAGCCCATTATCCAGTCTTTCGAATTATTGACTCTCGACTGGTGTCATTCTTGGTTATATTGGTATCAAGTTAATTAACTAAATCGACAAAATTATAAGCCACGCTGTCGCCAGCGTGGCCTTTTATTCATTTTGCGCTCGCTCTTAAATCATTGACGCACAGTGCCATCTTATCCTTCATATCCTGATATATTTCATCTAACTTTGGATCATCTGCATCCTTCACAGTTTTTGAAATTTCTAGCAAAACATCCTTATCTTGCAAGCGTAATATCTTAGTGTGTCTTTGCTTTATGTACCTGACACATCTATTAGCTGCCAACAAACATTCGGCGTTTAATGATTCTAATTTAATCGAACTGAGCTGTATTTTATCAGACATCAAGTTTGCCCCCATCCTAGAACTTTTACCCTAACCTGAATTATATATTAGACAATTATCTGTTTAATTTCATCAGACCTTTGGCTAAAAGATCAAATTAGGATGGTAACCATCTGATTTTAATCACTTTGTCGATCTAAAAGCATCGCGTCGCCATAACTAAAGAAGCGATATTTCTGCTCTATCGCATACTGATAAGCGCTCATTACGCGCTCATAGCCGCAGAATGCGCTCACTAACATGAGTAAGGTCGACTCGGGCAAATGAAAGTTTGTTTGCAACTTATCTACTACCTTAAACTCAAAACCAGGGTAGATAAAAATATCAGTCTCACCCGAGTACGGTTCAATTAAACCTCGCTTTGCCTTTTCAGCAGCACTCTCTAGAGATCTGATTACCGTGGTCCCAACCGCAATCACCTGCCCACCGGATTGTTTGGTTTCGACTATTGACTTGCAGACGTCTTCATCGACCTCGATGTATTCAGAATGCATTACATGTTGATCTATCGAGTCAACACGCACAGGTTGGTACGTTCCAGCGCCGACATGGAGCGTGACGTAAGCAAATCTTACACCTTTTGCTTTGAGCTTATTAATCAATACCTCATCATAGTGAAGGCCGGCAGTTGGTGCAGCTACGGCGCCAGGTTTTTTAGCAAAAACAGTTTGGTAACGCTCTTTGTCATTTAGTTGATCGGCCCGATCTATGTATGGAGGCAATGGCATATGGCCTACAGACTCTAACCAAGAAAATAGCCTTTGCTTTATCTTAACCTTTACTACAAAGAACGTACCTTGACGCCCTACTACGGTTAACTGAGCGCCGGAGTCGCCATCGACAAATAACTTTTGACCCTCTCTTGGAGCCCTACTAGATCGAATTTGAGCAACAAATTCATCCTCAGCGGTGATTCTCTCTAATAAAATCTCAATTTTGCCACCAGATTCTTTCTTACCAAACAGTCGAGCGGGCAACACTCGAGTATTATTGAGAATAACTAAGTCACCTTCGTTTAGTTCGCAAGCAATACTCGGAAACACATCATCGACCAAACCCTTACCGTTTAAGACTTTCAGTAATCGACTATCGGTTCTATTTTGGGGAGGGTATTGAGCTATCAGCTCATCAGGGAGATCAAAATTGAAGTCAGAGACCTTCATAATGGTACTGCAATGTAAAAATTCTAGGGTTTAGAAACGACTACGTCAGCCAGCATTTTATCGTGCTCAACTCTGCCGATAAAAAGTAACGGTAGGCTTATCAACACTAGTACTCCCACAAAATAAGTCAAGTTTGGCGGCAGGATTATGGCAAAGAGCAAAACCAACGTATTTCTAATCAATTCGAATATTCCAGCGTAGTGTTTGCCTTCCAATACTGCGCCAATTCCAAATAGACCCATCAATACAAGAACGACTAATTGCAGTCTAATCTGCGGACTTAGCTCGGCAACGCTCGTTGAAAAATATAATGATAAACAGGCTATCGCCGCATATTGGACTATCGAGTACGCTTTCAATAAGTTTGGCAGCGGTACATCGTATTTCACAAACTTCGATAAATTTACTTTATCTAAAGGAAAGCGTTCCGCTACGTCTGCTGGCCGCCATCCAGTCCTGCGGAACCATATAGTTAATTTATCTACCCAACGCCTCGCAAACCAAGCATCATGAAAGAGCTGTGCGTAAACCTGAAAATTTACCCAAATCGGGTTCCAGCTTTTCACAGCACCTGTGATTCCAAATATGACAGGATCGGAGTCTAATTCTTCTTGATAAGTACCAAACATCCGATCCCATAGGATGAATACGCCACCATAATTTTTATCTATATAAACCGAATTTTGCGCGTGATGGGCTCTATGATTGGAGGGTGTAACAAAGATCCATTCATACCAGCCGAGTTTTCCTACATGTCGTGTATGGACCCAAAATTGATAGACAAGATTAATAGCACCAACAGTGATGACTATGATCGGATCAAAACCTAAAAGGGCCATGGGCAAATAAAATACAAAACTAAAAAATCCCGTACCGGTTTGGCGAAGGGCCGTGGTCAGATTGTATTCCTCGCTCGAATGATGAACGACATGAGATGCCCACAATAGATTCATCTCATGCCCCATACGATGATTCCAATAATAACAAAAGTCATACAGTACAAAAGCTGCAACCCATACGAACCAAGATTGCCCTAGCTCAAATATAGCGAAATAGTGCCAAACTAGCGTATAAAACGTAAACGGGATCAGTCTTGAGCTCACGTTTACAATTTGATTTATCGCGCCAGTTGCAAGGCTCGTTAACGAATCATTAACTCTGTAATAATCGGTGCGCTTAATGCGCTCAGCTATTAGCTCGACCGCTATAAGCAAAAAGAAAAATGGCACAGAATACAGAATGATTTCCATCGTTGATTTATCTCGGTGGTTCTTTAATAAAACGCCGCACAGATTTCATAAAGTGCTGTGCGCTCTTGATGCAAAACCCTTGGTTTTAAATAAACAGCATCGCTATTAATAAAAGCTTTTTGAGTCTTGGGCTAACTTAACTAAGGATGGAGCCGGCGTAAAGCGTTTGCCATACTCTTTTTCTAGGGCTTGTAGTTTATCAACCACCACATGAGCTCCCAGTGAGTCAACGTATTTAAATGGCCCGCCTAAAAATGGCGGGAAACCAAGGCCAAATATTGCGCCAATGTCCCCGTCTCGAGCTGATCGAAGTATGCCCTCTTCTAAACAATAGGCGGCCTCATTAACCATCGTGAGCACCACTCTTTCGGCAATACCATCCTGATGTGAAATCTCGGCTCGACCAGGATATGAAACTCCCATTGTGTTATAGATACTCTCGTCGACCTTTTTACCCTTAGATGCGTCGCTATAGTCGTAAAAACCGCGCTTATTTTTTTTACCCTTGCGGTCATCAGCTAAAACTCGTTCTACACCGTCTATCAACGGTATTCGATCCCCAAAAGCGTTGTTGAGAGTTTCAACGATATGGGCACCAACATCAATCCCCACTTCGTCCATTAATTTTAACGGACCTACTGGCATTCCAAAGCTTTCAAGAGCTTCATCAACTTCTTCAATAGCGACGCCTTCCAAGACCAATCTAACCGCTTCCATACAATACGGCACTAGAATTCGAGTCGTATAAAAGCCTGGCCCGTCATTTACAACAATAACTGTTTTGCCTTGCTCTTTTCCCAGTTTCACCGCGGTCGCAGTTGCCCAATCCGCCGTCTTCGACCCTCTAACAACCTCTAGTAAAGGCATTTTTTCTACTGGAGAGAAATAGTGCATTCCAACAACACGTTCTGGAAACTTTGCTTTAGCAGCAATTTCGTCTATGGGTATGGCAGAAGTGTTAGTTGCAAAGACAGTTTGTCTATCACCAACTTGTTCTTCAATGTCCGCCACCATTCTTTGTTTGAGATCGACACTCTCAAATACTGCTTCAATAACGACATCTATATTTGCAAAGCCGTCATAAGTTAGTCCACCGGTGATTCTTGTGACACTCTCCAAGTACTGATGTTGCAGCAATCGTTTCCTAGCAAGCTTTTTATCAACTATAGAACTGGCATATTCGATCGCCTTTGCCAGCCCCTCAGAACTAATTTCTTTTATTCGAACATCTTTTTTAGCTCGGTCTGCGGTGACATAGGCTATTCCAGCACCCATCAATCCACCACCCAGAATACCGACTTTAGAGACATTCAGCGGTGGTTCGCTTGAATCAATCCCTGTGTCTTTCTTCAGATCAGTACTGGCAAAGAAAATTCCCATTAATTGTTTAGAAACTGATGTCATTATTAAATCAGCAAAACCTTCTGCTTCTATTTCGAGCCCTTTACTTAAGTTTTTACCGAGACCCTTATCAACAACGTCGAGAATCTTTAATGGGGCTGGATATTTACCCTTGGTCATTTTCATGACTTTCTTTCGAGCTTGAGAAATAACATAGCTGCGAATTGGACCGAGGCGCATTAAACGATTCTTAAATGGCTGTGATCGTTTGGATTTACCTTTTTCGATTAATCCTTGAGCCGCTTTGAGTAAATCTGCTCGATGACACACCTCATCAATCAAACCTACTTTTTGGGCACGTTTGGCATCCAATTGTTTCCCAGACAAAAGTAAATCCAATGAGGTTGGTAAATCGATAAGTCGTGGAATTCTCTGTGTTCCACCACCGCCCGGTAATACTCCCAATTGAACTTCGGGCACACCAATTTTTGTGGATTTATCGTCTGAGGCTACCCTGTAATCGAATGCCAAAGATAGCTCCAAGCCACCACCTAAGCATGTCCCATCTATTGCTGCTACTGTGACTAAGTCGAGATCAATTATCTTTTGAAAAAACTCGTGAAGAACCTTGGTGGATGCCAAAGACTCTTCTTTACTTGTAATTGTTTGTAATAGAGAAATATCTGCTCCTGCCACAAAGCAACCCGGTTTGTGTGATTTAAAAATGAGACCCTTGAGAGACTTATCACTACTGACCTCCGCAAAGGCTTGTTCAAACTCATCTTGTATTTCTTGGTTTAAAACGTTTTGCGGCTGACTTGGATCATTCATGCTAATAACAGCGATCCCATCTTGCTTTTCTATCGTAAAAATATTCATAATTTAATCACCAATAATTAAGCAGCTTCCAACACCATTGCGGCGCCAAGTCCTCCGGCTGCACAAGCCGTTATAAGCCCAAACTGTTGACCCAGTCTTTGTAAATCATATAGCATCTGTGACAGTTGCCTGGTCCCAGTTGCAGCGAATGGGTGACCAAGAGAAATCGAACTGCCAGTAACATTCAACTTATCAAAGTCGACCTCTCCAATAGCGTCTTCTCGATTTAGTCTTTCCCTAGCAAAGGCTTTGGATCCAAACGCCTGCGTGTTTGATAAGACCTGCGCTGCAAAAGCCTCATGAATATCAATTAAATCAATGTCTTTTAATGTAAGCCCAGCGTGATCTAACGCCTTTGGGGTAGCAAAAGATGGTCCCATTAACATTTGCCAATTGGGATCAATCGCAGCAAATGCGTAACTTCGAATATAACCCAATGGAGTTAAACCTAGCTCTTTTGCTGTGCTCTCGCTCATCAACAGAACGGCTGAGGCACCATCCGTCAAAGGTGAACTCGAGGCGGCAGTTACAGTTCCATTCTTGCGATCAAAAACTGGTTTTAGCTTACTGTATTTCTCTAACTTAGAGTCACTTCGATAAATATTATCTTTATTAACAGCCTGATAATCGGGTTGCATCACAACACTCATTACTTGTTGCTCAAACCACCCCTCCGACCAAGCCTTTGCGGCATTAGAATGAGAGTTATGAGCGAGCAAATCCTGATCGTCTCTGGAAATACCATTTTCTTTCGCCATTTTTTCAGCCGCTTGCCCCATGGTTAAATCCGATGAGGGCTCTTTTATAGCTGGCTGACTTGGCATTAAATCTTTTAACTTAATACCTTTGAATGCCGCCAATTTAGAACCTTTGTGATAACTCATTTTCACCATCGCTTCAGTCATTTTTTTATTAAAACTGATGGGAGGCTGGGACATAACATCACAGCCACCAGCGATTCCAATTGAAATCTGACCGCTTTGAATTGCAAGAGCAACATCGGCAGCAGATTGATAACTACTCGCGCAAGCCCGTGAAACTGAGTATGCATCGGTACCGACCGGCAAATTTGATCCCATTACCACTTCTCTCGCTAAATTGGGCGCATCAGGAGACATTACAACCTGCCCAAAAACGAGTCTTTCAATTAATTGCTTATCGACACCAGATCTGGAGACCAATTCAGCAACCAAATAGGATGACAATACCCGTGAAGGCACCGTTCTGAATCCCGTTGCTATTTTTAAGAATGGAGTCCGCAATCCGGACACTACGGCAACGCGCTCACCTGAATTTGTCATGGCTAAAGCCTCTTTTTTGATCGTTTATGTAAGTCGCGACTAAGTGTAGCAACAACCGATACACTAATCTATATAGACGTTTTGTCTAATACAGAATAAAATTTAGTCCACGAAAAATATGGGCCAGGATCTGGCTTTCTCCCTGGTGCGATGTCGCTGTGCGCAAAAATATTATCTCTGGCTATCTTTGGATAGGCTAAGCGCAAACAACTAGCAAGTTGGCCAAGTACTGAGTACTGTTCTTCTGTAAAACCACTATCGTCTAAATCCCAACCTTCCAGCTCTATGCCAATCGAGAAATTATTTACTTGCGGACGACCCAAACAAACAGATTCGCCTGCATGCCATGCCCTTTTGTCGGTGGGTATAAATTGGGTTATTGTTCCATCTCTGTATATCAGAAAGTGAGCAGAAACTTGCAGATGGGTTATTTGTTGGAAAAACGGATGATCATTCGTGGAGAGCTTATTCTGAAAAAATCTCTCTATGTGATCTTCGCCATATTCTCCGGGAGGCAAACTTATACAATGAATAATGATCACCTCGGGATCACAACCATCATCTCTATCATCAAAATTGGGTGATGGCACCCATTTTGCCACATCTATTGTTTTAGAGAATTGGTCGAACCGCATTAAAGTACCAGTGATGAAAGATCTACATAGTGGTCGATAGCATATAGTCCAAGCCAAGCAAATATGCCAGCAACCACATCATCGATCATAATCCCAAGCCCCCCTTCTACGTGTTTGTCCAACGCTTTTATAGGCCAAGGTTTTACGATGTCAAACAGACGAAATAATAAAAAACCAATGGCTACAGTAGCTATGTTTGGAGCAAAATAAGCAAGCGTAATCAATAGGCCAACTATTTCATCCCAAACTATTGCCCCATGATCATGAACTCCAATATCACTGGCTGTTTTGCCGCATAGATAAATCCCCACAAAAAATGAGATCACCACAGCCGTCGAGTACCAGAGCGAACCAACACCCGCTAGCCAAACCAATACCAGAAACACCGGTATTCCTGCCAGTGTTCCCCAAGTACCTGGAGCTGGTTTAATAAGCCCAGACCCAAAGCCCAAGGCCAGAAAATGAACCGGATTTTTTATATCAAATTTAGTGTTTGTCACAATTTAGATATCATTTTGCGATTAGCAAGTGTTTTAATAGTTAACAAAGAGAGTTGCTGACTCCGTGATGGTGATAAAAGGTGCTAGAAGAAGTGCTGAAAAGGCTTCAGCTTCAAATTTGTGGGGACTCCGTCATGGAGTGTAACAACTGGGTCCTCTGATCGAGCGGAGATTTGTCCGATCTGGGTTATCGAAATACCAAGTTCATTACCGACGGCCATTAACTCTGTCTCTCGCTCCTCAGCTGCGGTAAACAAGAGTTCATAGTCGTCACCGCCAGCTAATGCATACCGTAAGAAGCCGCCGCTAGACATATATTTTTTATACGCATCTGAAAGTGGAATCTTTGATGTCTCCACTTCGACTGTGACTCCGCTTCGATTGGAAAGATGCACAGCATCGCCAACTAGCCCATCCGATAGATCAATACAAGCTGTGACTAACCCAAGTAAACGCTGCCCCAGTTTGACTCTGGGCTCTGGAACATGAAGGGATGGTAAAGTGTCTTTGAAAATATCATCTGGAAGATCTTGCTCACCTAATAAACGCGTTAGCGCTAGAGCTGCATCACCGAGGGTCCCCGAGCAATAAAGTTTGTCACCTGGCTTGGCACCATTGCGGGTCAACGCCTTCCCTGTTGGAAGTAAGCCCATTATGTTTGCAGTGAAAGATCTGGGCCCCTCGGTTGTATCTCCACCAATAACCTCAACATCAAACCTTGATGCTACTTGATTAATAGTAGAGGTAAACCGCGCCACCCAGTCTTCATCAAATCTCGGCATACAGGTAGCGAGTGTTAGCCATCTTGGTTTAGCCCCCATCGCTGCCATATCACTGAGGTTCACGGCCAACAATTTATGAGCGATCAGCTCGGGTGCGAGGCCCTTCAAAAAATGAGTTCCTTCAACAATACTGTCTACACTGACCACCAAGTCATAACTTGATGGCAAAGAAATAATCGCAGCATCATCGCCAACTGACAGAACCGTGTTATCGTGAGAAACACCCAGATTAGTGCAGTATTTTTCAATTAATGCAAACTCCGACATCGATCAGTCTCCCCACTCTTTAACACTGCTATTTTTATCTAACGCGCTGATGCAGCGATTTTATCCATTACCCCATTAACGAATTTATAACTGTGATCAGCCCCGAAGACTTTAGCAAGTTCGATCATTTCGTTAATCACAACCTTAGTTGGTACGTCCGGTTTCTTCGATAACTCATAGGCTCCCAACCTTAAAATAGCGCGTTCCACAGGATCTAGGGACGAAAAATCACGATCCAAACACGGAGTGATAAGTTCTTCGAGTTCTTCACTACACGCAGGCACCGAGTTCATGATATCACGCAAGAACTTCCTATCCACATTTTGCAAATCGTGAATCTGTTCAAAATGTGGCTCAATATCTTTACTATCTTGTTGCGTCAGATCCCACTGATACAGGGCCTGAACGGCTGCTTTGCGAGCGTTATGTCTATTTGAAGCCATACTATTAGATATTTTTCATAAGGTTGACCATTTCTAGTACGGTCATGGCGGCTTCGGCCCCTTTATTACCCGCTTTGGTCCCAGCTCTTTCGATCGCCTGCTCGATTGTGTCGACGGTCAAAACACCAAAACCTATGGGTAAACCTGTCTCAAGTTGAACCGAATTAAGGCCTTTTGCACACTCTCCAGCCACAAAATCAAAGTGGGGCGTCGAGCCTCGAATCACAGCTCCGAGTGCGATGACTCCATCGTAGTCACCACTCTTTGCCATTTTCTGAACCGCTAATGGAATTTCAAATGCTCCAGGTACGTAGGCTACTGTGATGTCGCTTTGAGACACACCATGACGCTCTAATACATCAACAGCACCACCTAAAAGAGCATCACCTATAAAACTGTTGAATCTGCCTAGTACGATACCAAGCTTTTGATTTTCACCGGTGAGTTCACCGAACACTTTGTTGTATGTCATATTGTAAATTTAAATTTGTCTTAAAAACGTTTATTGGGAATCTTATTCTTCGATGTATTCAACAATTTCGATTCCAAAACCAGATAGACCGTGAGTCTTCCTAGCTCTGCCCATTACCTTAATTTTGCCCGCACCCAGAGATGAGAGAATTTGGCTACCAGCGCCAAGCAATCGCAGGTGTCCCTGATTGCTTGGGCGATTATTTTCTTGTATTTGCTCAATATCAAATACCAATTCATCGGCGTTCTGCGCATACCGCAGGATTACGACAATACCCGAACCTTGTTCAAGAATATAGTCAACCGCATCCTGAACAGGAAAATTTCCCTTATTGTTCAAAGTTTTAAGTACAGTGAGAAAGTCCGACTCAACATGAATACGCACAGGAACAGGAGTATCTTTATCGATATCACCGCACACAATCGCTACGTGAGTCTCATCTCTTTCGTTATCATTAAAAACAACGGTTCTAAGTGACCCTTTTTTTGTATCTATAACCGTGTCTTTAACCGGGACTACCGTTGGCTCTTTTGCCAAACGGTATTTAATCAGCTCGGCAATCGAGCATATTTTAAGATCATGTTCTTTGGCGAATTCGATCAAATCAGGCATCCGCGCCATAGTCCCATCTTCATTTAAGATCTCGCATATTACGCTTGATGGATCACGACCCGCCAATCGAGCAAAATCTATTCCTGCTTCGGTATGTCCTGCCCGACTAAGCACTCCGCCAGGTTGAGCCATTATTGGAAATATATGACCCGGCATCACAATATCTGATGGCTTCGCATCAGCGGCTACAGCCGCCTGCACTGTTCTCGCTCTATCAGCGGCTGAAATACCAGTGGTTACGCCCTCAGCGGCTTCGATAGACATCGTGAAATTGGTTGAAAAACGAGCGCCGTTATTATCGCCAACCATCAGGGGTAAACCAATTTGAGAACAACGCTCTTCGGTTAAGGTAAGACAGATCAACCCCCTCCCGTACCGCGCCATAAAATTGATGTCTTCTGGACGCACCCGATCGGCCGCCATCATCAAATCACCTTCGTTCTCGCGATCTTCATCATCGGTAATGATGACCATCTTGCCATTTCGATAATCTTCTAGGATTTCTTCAATGCTACTGTGAGCCATAATCTAGGTATGTTTAGTAAATTCGAAGTTAAAACGCTAAGTGCAAGCCTTTGTAATGCTTACACACTTACTGGTATGTATTTTAAAGCTAAAGCACAGGATATAACGACCAAAACGAGAAACGTTACGGCCGCGCCCACCTGCCTCAATAACACCAGCTCTGTTGGATTCACCATACCTATAATATGACAAACCCTTGCTATAAATAGTGTGCTAGCCAAAAACAAAACCAGAGAGCTGGAGAGGCTCATGACCTCATAAAAATAAAACAAGAGCAATATTAACGGTACATATTCAATGAAATTAGCATGAATACGAATTGCTTTTTCAATGTCTTGATTGTCACCATTGCCCAGAGAAACTCTTTGACCGAGTCTAAAACGAACCACGTTGATTGAGAGTATAAAATAGAGAACGCCGAACAATGCAGCAAATAAGGGGGTAACTAACATCGAATTTCTCGAGAATAAGTGTCTAGTGGTGTAAAGCTTAACAAGCTAGAACAAAAACGTCATTAATGGTTCAAATAGAGGGAAAAATTAAATAGCATCGCTCCTCTTAGGAGAAGCCATGTTCTGACAAAAACGATTCCGTAAGAGTGCCACCGGAGCTAGCGTCTGAAGCTCCTGTCAGAAGCCTTTCTAAATATCTTGCGATAAGGTCGACTTCAATGTGGACTTTGTCTCCCACTGATAAATCCCCAAGGGTGGTAACCTCAAAAGTGTGTGGTATCACATTAACATCAAACTCAAGGCCGTCAACGTTATTAACAGTGAGACTGGTTCCATTAATTGTGATAGAACCTTTTTTCGCTATGTATTTAGCCAAATCCTGAGGTGCTTCGAAAACCATTCTCCAAGATCTAGCATCGCTTTCCAAACCAACTAAACTAGCTAAGCCGTCAACATGACCGGACACGAGATGTCCGCCTAATCTAGTTGTTGGTAATAACGCCATTTCCAAATTTACCTTTGATCCGGCTTTCCATTCGCCGATCAAGGTATGATTGATAGATTCAACCGACACGTCAAATGAAAACACGTGGCCGCTTTGCTCAATAACAGTTAAGCAAACACCGTTAATTGCAATACTGGCGCCCAATTCCACGTCAACTTCAGAGTAATCCGGAGCAGACACAGCAATCCGCACATCACCGCCGACTCTTTTTGACGATACAACCTCTCCAATCGTTTCGATCAATCCTGTAAACATCTCCGACCTCTTCTCTTGATTACTAATGGAGCCATAGTTTAGACGGCATCGAGCTCTTTGAGGCTTGTCTCATTATGAGCGAGGACTCGAATATCCTGATCTACCATTTCAGCGCCTCGGATTTTAAACTCTGGACGCTTTTCAAATTCTATCGCCTCATCGAACTGAAACATACTCATACCTTGATCACCTAACAAACTTCCTGCGTAGTAGAGAATTAGTTCATCCACCAGCCCTCTTTGCAAAAAAGCACCACTTAGGGTTTGACCAGCTTCCACCAAAACTTCATTACATTCCCATTTCGCCAATTCGCGTAGGACCAGTTTTAGGTCGAGTTGATCGCCTTCAATCTGATCCAGTTTGATCACTTCCGCGCCTTGTTCGATCAATGCGGCCATTTTATCAACGTCATTAGATAATGTGAAAATCACCAATCTTTGATCAGACCCAATGATTCGAGAATCTAATGGAGTTTGTAATCTGCTATCAAGCACAACTCGCAGAGGTTGCCTTTCGATTTGAAAATCAGGGTGCTCCCTTACGTTCATATTAGGGTCGTCCGCCAGTACGGTTCCAACACCAGTCAAAATTGCAGAGCACTCAGCTCTCAAAGCCTGCACTTGTTGGCGTGAGTCATCGCCTGTAATCCACTTACTAGTACCATCAAAAGCGGCCGTACGTCCGTCTAGAGTCGCAGCAGATTTTAATTTCACCCATGGTCTTTTACGAGCCATGCGACTCACAAAGCCTCGATTTAGCCAAAGCGACTGTTCTTTTAGAACATCTTTATCAACTTCGATACCAGCGTTTGCCAACAACTCGAAGCCGGAGCCACTTACTCTTGGATTGGGATCACTCATTGCTGCAACAACACGACTCACGCCAGCATCAATAAGCGCGTCCGTACAAGGCGGAGTTCGACCTTGATGACAACAAGGTTCCAAATTAACGTAGGCCGTTGCGCCTCTAGCTTTTTCACCAGCATCTACCAGCGCAAGCCTCTCGGCATGCAGCTCACCTGCAGACCGGTGATAACCGCTACCTACTATTTCACCATCATTTACAATCAAACACCCAACTCTAGGATTGGGTTGCGTTGTTCTCCGGCCTTTTTCGGCAAGAGACAACACCTCATGCATGTATTGTATGTCGCTTAACGCTGTCACTTGGCTGTTAATAAAGTTGGACTAGGGTTGTTTTGAAGGTTTACGTTGGATAGCAGCTCGAGCTTTCTCGCGACGATCACTACGTCCGCGCACGGTCTCTTCTTGTAATCTGCGGATCTCATTGCTAAATGCATCAACGTCTTGAAAAGACCGATATACCGAGGCGAATCGAACGTACGCCACTTGATCGATTTCTCGCAATTCGTTCATCACCAGTTCGCCAAGAGTTAATGAGGGAACTTCTCTCTCGCCACAGGTAAGCAGATTTCGCTTAATTCTGTGTAAAATGTTCTCGATTTCAAGTGAGTCTACTGGCCTTTTTTCGAGCGCTCTCTCAAGCCCTCTCGCCAATTTAGATTCATCATAGTTCTCTCTATCACCATTACTCTTAACGATGTACGGCAATTTGAGACTAGCCTCTTCTACTGTGCTAAACCTCTCTCCACAAGCTTCACAAGCGCGCCGCCGTCTTACCACGTCACGACTCTCGTTCAGACGAGAGTCAATAACTCGGGTGTCTTCATTTTGACAAAAAGGGCAGCGCACGCGTAAGTCTCGTTTTGTAGAACTTTAGTCGCTGTGATCGTACACAGGGAATTGCCCACAAAGCTCTAGAACCTCGGACTTAACCCTATCTGTAACACCACTATCAAAGTCACCTTCGGCAGTAACAGAATCCATTACATCAGCCATCCAAGTAGCTAACTTAGACATTTCTGCAGTACCAAAACCTCGAGTGGTGATAGCAGGCGTACCAATACGAATACCACTGGTCACGAACGGGCTCTGTGGATCACCAGGAACACTATTTTTGTTAACCGTAATATTTGCGGCACCCAAAGCCGCTTCGGCCGCTTTACCAGTGATTCCTTTTTCAATAAGGCTGATCAAGCACAAGTGATTATCCGTACCACCTGAAACCGTTCCATAGCCGCGCTCCTCTAAGCCTTTTTGTAAGGCTCTAGAGTTATCCAACACGTGTTGCTGGTAGTCTTTAAACTCTGGAGAAAGTGCTTCTTTGAAAGCCACGGCTTTTGCTGCGATCACATGCATTAACGGACCACCCTGTGAGCCTGGAAAAACTCGAGAGTTAAGAGCTTTTTCCAAATCAGGATTACTCTTGGCCATAATGATTCCACCACGAGGGCCTCGTAAGGTCTTATGAGTAGTAGACGTACAAACATCAGCTATCTGTACCGGGCTAGGGTAAAGCCCGGCGGCAATCAATCCAGCGATGTGAGCGATATCGCACATCATTATTGCGCCGACTTTGTCTGCAATATCTCTAAATTTTTGCCAATCCACAACTCTTGAGTAAGCACTGAATCCGGCGATGATCATTTTGGGCTTATGCTCAAGCGCCAACTCTTCGACCTGCTCGTAATCAATCTCGCCGGTTTCCTCAACTAAGCCATATTGCACTGAATTATAAATGCGTCCAGAGAAATTAACTTTTGCACCATGAGTCAAATGTCCGCCGTGATCGAGACTCATGCCAAGTACTGTATCGCCGGGCTTAAGAACGGCCTGATAAACAGCAATATTTGCCGATGAACCAGAATGAGGCTGAACGTTGGCATAATCTGCACCGAATAATTCTTTTAGACGAGCTATGGCCAAATCTTCTGCGACATCTACATAGGCACAACCACCATAATAACGTTTACCCGGATACCCTTCGGCGTACTTATTAGTGAGCTTTGTGCCTTGTGCTTGCATTACGGCAGGGCTAGCGTAATTTTCAGAAGCAATAAGTTCTATGTGTTCTTCTTGACGGGTATTTTCGTCTTCAATTGCAGCCCAAATCTCGGGATCATACGACGCAATATCGTTACTTTTGTTAAACATGAAAGTTCTCCACTAAAATTTTAAAATCTTTCAAATGCTCTATTCAATCATGACAACCAGATGACTAGGGCATATACATGTCCGGATGTTCCGCGCCTTCTTTCTCTACGACTTCTTGTATTAAGTCGTCAGGCTTTGCGCCGAGGGCTAGTACCGTTGGGCTAGCCACAAAAATTGATGAGTAGGTTCCTATCAAAACACCAATAATAAGGGTAGCCGCAAAACCATTGAGTGCGTCGCCCCCGTATAAATAAAGCATCACCAATACCAACAAAGTGGTTAACGACGTAAGAATCGTTCTCGGTAAAGTCTGGTTGATCGAGAAATTCATAATCTCAGAGGTCTCGGTTTCACGCATTTTTCGGAAGTTTTCTCTTATCCTGTCAAAAACAACGATTGTGTCGTTGAGTGAGTAACCGATCACTGCGAGCAGGGCGGCCAGTACAGGTAGAGTGAATTCGAGTCCAAGAATTGAAAATACGCCAAGCGTAATGATTACATCGTGAATCAGAGCAGTGACTGAACCTAAAGAAAATTTCCACTCAAATCTAAAGGCCACATAGATCATGACCCCGATCAAAGAATAGATAAGCGCCAGAATACCTTTTTCAAACAATTCTTTACCAAATGTCGGCCCAACAAATTCAACACTTCTCAGGGTAGCTACACCCAAGCTAGAAGAGTTTAAATATTCGACGAGTCGAGTGCTCGAATCAACATCACTATTTTCCTCCGACAGGGGAATTCTAATCAATACGTCTTTATTGGAGCCAAAGTGTTGTACAACCGCTTCAGTGTATCCGCCTTTAAGCAACGCCTCACGTACCGACTCGATCGCAACGTCTTGTTCATAGATCAATTCAACTTTAGTTCCGCCCTCAAAATCAATGCCAAAGTTAAGCCCTTTTGTAATCAACGAATACACACCGGCAGCGATAATAGCCAGCGACACTATCAACGCGCCCACTCGTAGTCCAATAAAGTCGATCTTTGTTTCTTTAGATAATATTTGCATAATTTTAACCTTTTGAACTAGCTAAATCGCCAACTTATCTAAGCGGCGCTTACCGTAGAACAGGTTGACTAAGATTCGAGAAACGAAAATAGCGGTGAGCATTGAAGTCGCAATACCTATACTCAATGTAATAGCAAACCCTTTGATTGGGCCTGTGCCAAATTGAAACAACACCAATGCAGCAATAAGGGTGGTTAAATTAGCGTCGATAATTGTTGAAAAAGCGTTATCGTAGCCTCGATGTATGGCTGTTTGCGGTGGTGCACCTGCTTTTATCTCTTCTCGAATTCGCTCGAAAATAAGCACATTAGCATCAACCGCCATACCAACGGTTAGAACCATACCTGCGACGCCAGGTAATGTTAAAGTTGCTTGCAGCAAGGAAAGTACGGCCACAATGATAACCAGGTTTAAGCACAAGGCAAAACTCGCAACAGTTCCAAATACTCTGTAATAGACCACCATAAAAATCAGTACAGCCAAGAACCCATAGAGCACCGACTTAAAGCCTTTTTCGATATTTTCCGCACCTAAACTCGGACCAACGGTTCGTTCTTCAATAATATAGACTGGCGCAGCTAAAGATCCAGCTCGCAACAATAAGGCCAAACTTTGAGCTTCACCTGGTTCGTTCAAGCCCGAAATCTGAAAGCGAGCTCCGAGCTGCTCATTAATTACCGGCGCAGTAATGACCTCTTCAATTCGTTTGCGTTTGACGACTTCCTCACCCGCCGCGTTTATCGATGTTTCAACTAAAACCTCGACATAGACGACCGCCATACGTTTGCCAATATTTTTACCAGTAACATCCGAGTTTACCGCCGACCCTTTGGAGTCCAAGGTAATGTTAACGATTTGTCCACCACGCTGAGTATCTATACCAGCACTGGCGTCAATGATATTGTCACCTGAATACAGGAGTCGTTTCTTCAAAAGGATCGCGCGACCGTCTCTGTAAAAGTAACGTTGCGATCCTGCCGGGACACGACCACGAACACTTGACTCCAGAGCATTGTCTTCATCCACCATGCGCACTTCCAAAGTCGCGGTTTTACCGAGTATTTCCTTTGCTAATTCGGGGTCCTTAACACCTGGAAGCTGTACCACAATTCGATCTAATCCTTGCTGTTGAATAACTGGTTCCGATACACCAAGTTGGTCAACCCGGTTTCTAAGTGCTTCGATATTTTTTTTAAGAGCGGACTTCTTGATCTCTTTGATTGAATTTTCAGTCAATGAAAGAGTGAGTAAAAACTTATCACCCTCTTCCGAATCATCGATCTGCAATGCTGAAAATTGCCTTAAGGACTGGTTTAAGGCTTTATCACGAAGCTCTTGTGTCTTGAAACCAACCACAAAGCTATTATCTTTACGATTAACCCCTGAGTTATATAGTTTATTTTCACGCAACATTGTGCGTATATCTTGTTGATAATTCTGTATCGCTTTCCTTTGGGCTTCGGCCATATCAACTTGAAGTAAAAAATGCACTCCTCCCCGCAGATCCAGACCCAAGTACATAGGCGCAGCGCCCATGTTCTGCAACCAGCTAGGCGTAGTCTGAAAGTCAGTCATAGCAACTGGATAGTCTCTGCCTAACTCGGTTTTCAATGCATCTCTTGCTTTTGTTTGATCTGCCTCAGATTGAAGTCTGGCCTTTATCTTTCCAGCATCTAAGCTGATTGAATCGATTTCAATATCGTGTGACTTTAAAATTGTAGACGCTCGCGACAGCACATCACTATCAACGCTGATGTTACGAGTTTTGTCACCAATAATTTGCACGCCAGGTGCGGCTTGAAATAAATTCGGAGTAGCGTAGATCGCACCGAACATCAAAATCAGCGCAAGAACTAAATACTTCCAGATTGGATTTCTATTCATTTTGTTAAATTTCAGTTTTAGTTGCTGCTTTCAGCAAACAAGCAATAACTTTTTACTAGAGGGCGAGGACTGCGTTCAAATTCACACTTCTCAGGGACTATCTAAACAGTACCTTTAGGCATCATTGCGTGCACAGATTGACGCTGAACTCGAATTTCCACACCTTTGGCTATTTCAAGGGTGATAAAATTTTCGTCCAGAGACGTAATCTTGCCAAGGACACCACCCATCGTGACCACCTCATCACCTTTTGCTAGACCAGCGACCATATTTTTGTGTTCTTTCTGTCGCTTTTGTTGTGGTCTAATCAATAGGAAATAGAAGATCACGAAAAGCGCTACCATCGGCAACAAGCCCTGCAAAGTGCTAGGACCAGAAGCGCCGCCTGATTGAGCCATCGCATCGGAGATAAAGAAAGAAAGCAGTTGTTGAAAAAAATCGGTCATGGGTGACTACCTTTATTTGTTCTAATTGTTGACATCGACACCCTTGAAAGGCGCGATTCACTCTATGGATTACTCAGTTTTAAGGGTTCAATTTTGAATTAAAACCCCTCTGGCTTAATAAGTGTGCTCACTCATTTGAGCCAAGTATCATTTTTGCAGCGCGGATTATGCCACAGTTGGGTCTTCTTGACCTCGCCTGTCGAAGAAATCTGCTCTAAATTCATTAAACTGGCCTATCTCTATTGCATCTCTCATTTTTTGCATCAACTCTAGGAAAAAATGAAGATTATGGATAGTCGCAAGTCGAGCACCCAACAACTCGTTGCTCTTCAGCAGATGCTTAATATAGGAACGTGAAAAATTCTGACAAACACTACAACTACAGTTTTCGTCAATCGGACGGGTATCCATCTCGTACTTGGCATTGCGTATCTTAACAATGCCTGTGCTGGTGTAGAGCCATCCGTTTCGCGCATTTCGCGTCGGCAATACGCAATCAAACATATCGACACCGTAGTGGACAGCGGTTACGAGATTTTCAGGTGTTCCAACTCCCATTAAATATCTAGGCGCATCCTCTGGCATTTTGTGCGCTAAGTGCTTGAGAATCCGATACATGTCCTCTTTGGGCTCGCCCACAGACAAACCACCTATTGCATACCCATCAAAACCTATTTTCCTCAAGCCATCCAGCGACTCATCTCTTAGATGTTCATACATACCGCCTTGAATAATACCGAATAAAGCAGATTCACTCGCCCCGTGTGCTACCTTTGAACGATCAGCCCATCGCAAAGACAGTTCCATGGACGTTCTCGCTTCTTGCTCAGTTGCCGGGTAAGGTGTGCACTCATCAAAAATCATCACAATGTCTGAGCCAAGCTTTCTCTGAATTTCAATCGCCTCTTCTGGCCCAAGAAACTTTTTGCTGCCATCAATCGGAGACCGAAAAGTGACGCCTTTCTCAGAAATCTTTCGCAGCTCAGCCAAAGACCATACTTGGAAACCGCCAGAATCAGTAAGAATCGGCTTTTGCCACTGCATGAAATCATGCAGATCACCGTGAGCTTGAATCACATCCGTGCCTGGTCTGAGCATCAAATGAAACGTATTACCCAAGATTATTTGGGCCCCTACTTCATGCAATTCAGCGGGCGTGACGGATTTAACAGTCGCCGCCGTGCCAACAGGCATAAAAATTGGTGTTTGAATTTCACCACGGGCAAAAGAGAGCCTAGCTCTTCGAGCTCGACCATCGGTGTTTAACAGATCGAATTTCATTTTATTCTAATTTCCAGAAGAAACTGCAGCACAAAGGTCCTAACTATCCGGTGGCAAAATGATCTTTAAGCGCAGTCAAAGCCTCTAAATAACCTTGCTTACCGAGACCACTTATCTGTTTGATGCATACATCTTTAACCATCGATACTTGACGAAAAGCTTCTCTGGCATAAATATCGGATAGATGCACCTCGACAGTGGGAATCTGACACCCAGCAATTGCATCCCTTAACGCAACAGAGTAATGAGTCAAACCACCAGGATTGATAACCATTCCTTGTGCCGATTTTCTATGACCTTGCATAAAGTCAATTAAGGCCCCCTCATGATTAGACTGAAAGAAATGCAAGTCAAAAGAACTGGCCTGATCGCTTGTCTTGATAAAGAGATTGAGATCCTCGAGAGATTCACTGCCATACACCTCGGGTTCTCGCTCCCCTAACAAATTCAAGTTTGGACCATTTAAAATTAATATTTTCATTAACTTATATTCTTAATTAAAAGCAATTTCTTAGGAAACTACTGACAGACTGTCGATGATATCTTCTGATGTAACGCCTGTATTAATAACACCATTACCCAGCCCATCTATGAGAATAAAACTCAGTGTTCCATTGATGTTTTTCTTATCATGACTAACTATCTCCAGCACTCTTTCAGGCTCGACTTCACCGAGTTCAGGCAAATCAAATCGATTCAACACCTGCATTGCTGATTCAAACTCATCATCGTTCAGCAGGCCTTTTTTATGAGATATATAACTCGCGCATTTCATGCCATAGACGACCGCCTCTCCATGATAAAGACCACCATATTCTTGGATTGTTTCAAAAGCATGGCCGATTGTGTGCCCAAAATTAAGCAATTTACGCTCTCCTCCTTCAAACTGATCATTTGAAACTATTTGAGCCTTGATATTGCAACTCTTTGCGATAATATCGGCCAATAAGGCTTGATCTTTCATACCAACAAGCGCCTCAAATCGATTTACAAATGCTTCGTATATTTCTAAATCTCGTATAAAACCGTATTTCACAGCCTCAGCTAAGGAGGAAATCACATTTCTTCTTGGTAATGTCTCTAAAAAGCTTGGATCAACGAAAACTGCTTTAGGCTGATAGATCGCTCCAACTAAGTTTTTTCCAGCTGGGAGATTCACTGCTGTCTTACCCCCAATTGCGGAATCCACCATTGCCAGCAAAGTGGTTGGAAGTTGAATAAAGGGAATTCCACGCATGTAGGTTGAGGCAACAAAACCACCCAAATCGCCAACTACACCACCCCCCATAGCCAAAAGAATTGATGATCTGTCACAGCCAAGCTCAACCATCTTAGTCCACACCTGCTCTGCGTGTTGAATGTTTTTTGCTGACTCATCACCAGGAACAATAATGGCTTCCACTTTAAAGCCCTCAACCTTTAGATGGTCTATAACCTGAGAATACAAATCATAGATGGCCTGCTGAGTGACAACCACCCATTGCTGGCCTTTATTCCATGGCTGCAAAAAGCTACTTAGATTATCTTTTAAATTGTAAGCGACGGTAATATCGTAAGACTGTTCGCCTAGTTCAAGTGGGACCACTTGAGGTTCAAAATCAGACATTGAGCGAAACGCGAGCTTTTACTCACGTATGATAGGGAAAGTTAGGCTTTATTTTATCAATTTCTCTAGGTCTCTGACTAGCGCATTCATGTCTACATGAGCAACAATATTTCCACCCATCCATATTTCAACCGAGTAAACCGCTTGAGCTACTAACATTTGCATACCATTTACTATCTGGCATCCAGCTTTTTCAGCTTGGCTTAAAAATAGTGTTTTTTGTGGGTTGTAAACCAAATCGAACGCTAGTGAATTTGAGCTAAAGAAGCTATCTGGCACAGGAGACCCATCAACATTCGGACTCATTCCCAACGTGGTTGAATTAATTACACAGTCGAAGTCGTGATTATTTGAGATATCCTCAAAGCCCTTACAGTCAACTTCTACATCTTGATTAATTTCAGCGATTGTTGCTTTTAAAGCTTCGGTTTTTTCGATAGACCGATTAAAGATGGACACATGTTTGGCTCCGCCTTCGGCAAGGACGGCGGCAACTGCTTGAGCACTTCCTCCTGCGCCCAAAACAGCAAATGAATTGCCTTCGATCTCTAGACCTGACTGTCGCAATGAGTATGAAAAACCAAGGATGTCGGTGTTATACCCCGTTAATTTATTGTTAACGCGATGTATACAATTTACCGCGTTAATTAATCTGGCTTTTGCATCGACTTCATCAAGTAGAGATATCACATTGGCCTTATGTGGAGTAGTCACGTTTACACCGTCGAAACCACCGACACGAAAGCCGGAAAAAAAGCTTTTCAACCTATCCTCAGGGAGTTCGACTGTACGATACGACGCATCATCTATTTCGAGTTGACGATAGATCGATTTATGTAATGCTGGGCTTAAGCTATGCCCTAGCGGCTCCCCCAATAACGCAAATCGTTTCAAAGCAGTATCCATTGTTGATCGTGCGTCGCTAATTCGCGTTCCAAGACCCTACGCACGAGTAATTATAATTTTCTTGGAATGGAAATATCTGGCGATCCAGCTTGTAGGCTATCACACCAAATTCAAGTAAAAGTCAAAACAACAAAGTGTTTTCCTGCTTTGACCTTATCTTATAATGCTCATCAATGGCCTGCGGTTTGTGGCCCACCCTCTTGAAAACTTACGCTTTTTTCAATGAACGCCTTGATCGTACCGCATTTGAGAGGTTTCGGCAAAGTTCTTCTGTTTCTGACCATCCAATACAACCATCAGTGATGCTTTGACCATATATTAAATCTTTACCTTCCTCGACTTTCTGAGCGCCTTCAACCAAATGTGATTCGATCATTATTCCAAAAACCCGATCCTCGCCAGTCGCTATCTGCTCACATACATTACTAGATACTTCTTTCTGTCTTGACGGTGTTTTGTGTGAGTTAGCATGACTGAAGTCGATCATTATGTTTGGCCTCAAGCCAGCCGACTCCAACATTTGAGCTGCCATGCTAACGTGCTCTGCTGAATAGTTAGGTTCAGTTGAACCGCCTCGCAAAATAATGTGAGTAAAACGATTTCCCGTGCTCTCAACAATTGCGGTTCGCCCTTCTTTTGTAACCGAAAGAAAATGATGCGGATTACTCGCAGCACCAACAGCGTCTACGGCGATCTTCAAATCACCACTTGTGCCATTTTTAAACCCAACCGGACAAGAGAGCCCTGAGGCTAATTCACGATGACACTGACTTTCTGTTGTTCTAGCACCGATTGCTCCCCAAGCAACAACATCTCCGGTGTACTGAGGAGTAATCAGATCCAGATATTCACAACCAGCTGGAACGCCCATGTCGTTAATCGAAACCAATAAATCACGGGCTACACCCAACCCTCGATTCACACTAAAACTGCTGTTTAGATCAGGATCATTAATCAATCCCTTCCAGCCAACGGTTGTTCTTGGTTTTTCAAAATAGACTCGCATTACGATAACAAGGTCGTCCTGTAGTTCGTCTTTAAGATCTTTCAACCGACTAGCATACTCCAGGGCAGACTTAGGATCATGAATCGAACAGGGACCTACTACGACCACTAAACGATCATCAGAACCGCTCATGATGGCTTGAATTTCTTCTCTACCCTTTGCTGTTGTATTTGCAGCTTTGTCTGTAATGGGAAATTGTTCGTGAATAATAACGGGTGATACCAACTCTCTGGTTTGCGCTATGCGAATATCGTCAGTTTGTTTCATAACTTTATCTATATTTGGACATCCCAAGCCGAGTATGTTCACTGCAGGTTTGCACAACAGCAATACAGAGCGACCTTTGTTTGATCAAAACTCTGATTGGCGTATACAACTGAATCTGATAGGAAAATAGGTGTCGCTGTAAAAACGACGCTATTTCAAGATTGGCAGCGCAATTGACTTGATTCATTTCAAATCTTGCTTGGGTGTGATTGACCTTATTTTTTGTGGTCGATCGGTAAAAGTGCTTGCAGGTAATTTAATGATAAACTAATCCACCATAAATCTTCAACGAAGCTCTCAAAAAAAGCTGGTGTAATTACCCTGTCACAGCCACAAATTATGCTTAACAACCCGGACTTAAAACAAAAAAACAATGTTAAATAGTTATCTGCATGTAGAACTAAGTCTTCTCTCATTTCATGAGAGAGTTCTAAATATGGCCAGCGACCCAAATACCCCACTAATGGAGCGTCTAAAATTCCTGTGTATTTTCAGCTCGAATATGGATGAGTTTTTTGAAATTCGAGTATCCGGACTCAAAGCGCGAGCTGAGAGTGCTGTGTCGGCTGAGGGTGTAGATGGCTTAACGCCTAGCGTGGCTCTAGAACGTATAAGTGAAAGAGCGCATAGACTTGTCGATCGACAATATGAGATTTTGAATCAAGAGTTAATGCCTGAACTTGCTGAGCATGGCATCAGATTTCTACCAAGAACTGAATGGTCAGATGATCAAAAAAAGTGGCTGAAGAGTTATTTTAAACGAGAAGTTCTTCCTATTTTGACTCCTATTAGAGTGGATCCTGCTCACCCTTTCCCAATTACCATCAATAAGGGCCTCAGTATCCTAGTTGATCTGCACGATCCAGATCGAGATGATTCGCATAACATTGCAGTAATACCTGCTCCCAGAGCGCTGCCTCGGTTTGTACGTTTACCCGAAGGGCTTTGTGAGAGCGAATACGAGTACGTCTACCTCTCATCTATTATTCATGCACATATAAAGAAGTTATTCACCAACGTTGAAGTTCTTGGATGCTATCAATTGCGTATTACGAGAAACAGTGATTTGTATGTAGACATCGAAGAAGTGCAGGATTTAGCACGTACCCTCGAGGGTGAACTGCCTTCGAGGCTCTATGGCGAAGCCGTCAGGCTAGAAGTTTCAAAAAATTGCTCAAAACGAATAGTTAACTTTTTATTGGACCACTTCAAACTCACGAAAGACAGCCTTTATCAAGTAGACGGACCAGTGAATCTCAACAGGTTGCTTAACCTACCTGATCTAGTCAACCGTCCACACATCAAATATGAAGGATTCACACCATCAGTACCCGACTATCTGGGCCAACACAATACCTTCGACGCGATCAGTAATGGCGATATATTACTTCATCATCCATTTCAAAGCTTTGCACCCGTAGTTGAGTTAATTCGTCAGGGGGCAGCCGACCCTGACGTCTTAGTGATAAAACAAACACTATACCGGACTGGATCCGACTCAGTGTTAGTCGAACTGCTATGTGAGGCGGCCAGAGCGGGAAAAGAAGTTACAGTAGTGGTCGAATTAATGGCTCGTTTTGATGAGCAAAATAATTTAACCACAGCGGAGAAATTACAAGCGGCAGGCGCTCATGTTGTTTATGGCATGGTTGGCAAAAAGACTCATGCAAAAATGCTGTTAATTGTGCGGCGCGAGGCGCAAAAGTTGAGACGCTATGTACACTTGGGCACAGGCAATTATCATCAAGGAAATACCAGAACCTACACTGACTACGGTTTATTGACCAACAACAAACAAATCACACAAGACGTACATGAACTCTTTATGCAACTTACCACACAGGGGCCCAACCCTGATCTTGAGTTATTACATCAATCGCCAATGGGCATTGCAAAAATGTTCATCGAACGAACTGAACGCGAAATTGCCAATGCCCTGGATGGTAGACCTGCAAAAATTATAGCCAAGGTAAATGGCTTATCAAGCCAAACCATTATAGATGCGTTATACAGAGCCTCCCAAGCTGGAGTCGAAGTAAAACTCATAGTGCGAGGCATTTGTACCCTTAGACCGGGTATTGAAAATTTTTCGGACAACATTGAGGTTCGCTCTATCGTTGGTAGATTTCTTGAGCATGGCCGAGTTTTCTATTTTGAAAACACCAAAGATGATCCAGAGGTCTTTTTATCTAGCGCCGACCTAATGCCCCGCAACCTTAGAAACAGAATTGAACAATGCACTCCAATAATGGACGCTATCATTAAGAGCGCAATAATAGGAGACCTAAACAGATACCTTCAGGACACTGACAATGCTTGGATATTAGATGAAGACGGCCGATATACCAAAGCCATCGCACATGGCGAGCCGAGAAAAGCGCAAGAAGAATTGCTGAATAATCACGCAGAGGAATATTGATTCCTACACATATTCAGATCACTAATGGTAACCCCTGCAAATTTAAAAACAAAATACTATTGTTGCCGATCAACAGAATACTGCACTGATAAGAATGCTTGTCTATGCTAAGAAATTCTGAGCTTTAGTCCGATAGACTTCAACCAAGCTTGCTCCTGCTTCAAATCAGCTATGGTGAGAGGGTGGTTTTGCCGCCACCCCTCAGCGAAATCAATTACTACTTCGTTGCCATTTACCGATATTTCAGTCGAATCATGACTCGCCTCTACTCTGCCACGATTGAGCAAGACAGCCAATCGTAACAATACCGAAATTCGTTTGGCGGGTGTTACAACGCGAGACGGCAATGCTTCAAAAGTCGCCAAAGGAAACTTTCTTCGATGTCCTGCGATAAGAGCCGCAAGCACGAGTTGGTCTCGACGGGCAAAACCAGCCATGTCACCATTAGCTGCTATGTAGGCACCGTGTTTATGGTATCTGTCATGGCTAATCCCCAAGCCTATTTCATGCAACTTACTTGCCCAAGTTAGCAGCAGTTCATACCACGTATTTTGTATGTCCCAATCCGCACTAACATCATGATAAAATTTTAGCGCTGTATTTTTGACCATTTCGGCCTGCTGAGTATCAACAGACCATTGCACCTGCATAGCATTAACCGTACTCGTTCTTATGTCTTCAGGGGAACTCCGCCCGACCAAATCATAGAGAACACCCTCACGAAGAGCGATATCTGACACCGACATTTCCTCGATATCGAAAAGCTCAAATAACGCACAGATGATTGCAAGCCCACCGGCAAATACCGGCCCTCGATCCTTCGACAGTCCAAATAATTGCAACTGATTAATATGACCAGCCTTTACTGCGGCCTCCACAAGCTTTTGTAAGCCATCTTTGTGCATTCCGTCTTTAGACCAACCACCACTTAGCATTGTGGAAGCAATGGACTTCATCGTGCCAGAACATCCAATAACTCGATTCCAACCCTGTAATCGAAACTGCTCTACTACTGGCTGAATCGCCAACTCTGCTGCTAAAATTGCCTTATCGAAGCGCTCTCGACTCAACACACCGTCACTGAAAAACTGACTTGATAAGGTAACGCAGCCAACTTCCAAACTCTCTCTGACGGTCGATTCAATTCCTTTGCCAGCGATGATTTCGGTACTGCCACCACCGATATCTATGACCAAACGCGACTCGTCTCCAGCCGCCGACCATTTGGACACGCCTAGATAAATAAGTCTGGCCTCTTCGCGCCCAGCGATAATTTCTATATTGTGACCCAAAGACTTCTCTGCACGACTCAGAAAACGATTCTTATCCTTCAGGCGGCGAAGAGCATTAGTGCCTACAGCGCGTATATTTTCCTTTGGTAAGTTTCTCAGCAACTGCCCGAATTCAGTCAGACACCTCAAAGCACGATCGGCAACTTCATCACTCAGTTTATTATTTCGATCCAAACCCGCCGCGAGCCTAACGACCTCTCTATGCCTGTCGACAACATTAAACTGGCCGTTTTTATATTGAGATATCACCATATGAAATGAATTTGATCCCAAATCCACTGCGGCAAAACATTCTTCGGGTAACACCCCGAGTAGATTTTGTGACGCATTATTCATTGCCACACCCTTGCGAAAAGATATTTAGAGGTTCACACAAACGGAAAGAACATCTAAACAAACCAGTGAGATTGTTGCTATTTAGTGCCATTGAGAAAGGTCAATCTGTTTTTTCTTCAGTGAGGTAATTGTAACTAAGTTTTGCCCTTGTGACACTTCGACCGCTAAATTGACATACTCAACACAGAATATCGGTGTTTAGGGCGAAAATTTATAGCGAAAGCGCTTGTGTTTATTATCAACCTTCCTTAAAGTCGCGCTAGAATTTTAGGTTTAAGATCTTCGGATTATATTAGTTACTCTCCCTTTGCTTAGGAGTATAATGTCTAACCTGAATGGAACGCGCATGACAGCTAAACCCTGCAGGCGTGTTCACAAAAAGTCACTAAACCATCAGTCAAAAAAGAAGATATGTTGAAAATGAGCAGCAACACTACGCGCAGAGCAACGGCATTAATAGCTCTTGCCACATCACTTATCGCTCTAATGGCACCTGTCAGTAAAACAATGGCAGGCGACGCAGTTAGAGGCAGCCAACTTGGTCAAACCTGCCTAGGCTGCCACGGCGCTCCTGGTTTAAGAAATCCTAGCCCCGTTTTCGAAGTTCCTATGATCGGTGGGCAACACGCTGAATATATCGTTGCTGCTCTTAAAGCATACAAAGATAAAACTCGCCCACATCCAACAATGCGTGCTCAAGCGGCCAGCTTAAGCGATCAGGATATGGAAGACATCGCTGCATTTTTCTCAAAAATGGATGGCAACTCACGACCCGGCGCGGCGTCAGCTGAGCTAATCGCTGAAGGTGAAAAGAAAGCGGCACCATGTGCTGCTTGTCATGGAAAAACAGGCGATGGACCCTCGCCAACATTCCCAAAACTGGCTGGTCAATACGCCAGTTACCTTACGCATTCGTTAAAAGAATATCGCTCAGGAGAGCGTCAAAACATAATCATGTCGGGCCAGTCGGCAAACCTTACTATCGAAGATATCAAGGCCTTGTCTGCTTACTTTGCTTCTCAGCAAGGCGGATTATCAGCCCCTCAAGCAGAAATCTTTAAGTAAAGAAAGACCCAGCAAGTACTAAAAGCCGCCTTTCTAGGCGGCTTTTTTATTAGTGGAAAACTTCAACCTCGTCAATACACTCTATAGATCTTAATATTTGATTAATTTCCGCTTAGGCAGAAGTAATTCAAAGATTCAGTGTTAGAATCAGTGTCAAATTAGAATTAAAAAACGATTAAACACCAATTTATGAGTAGAAAAGCTAACAAAACAGTTCTATCAGTAGCTTTAATAAGCGCCATTCTCACGCTTTCATCATTTGCACAGCAACCAGCTGTTAATGATGAACAGGGGAGTAAATTTTGTACGTATTCTAAACGAATGCCGATCATTCCTGATGGAAACATTGCAACAAAAGATGAACTCATTGATGCCAAAGAACGTATAGCCCTTTATCAGGATCAACTCGCGAATTACAGGGAGTGCCTGTATCAAGTCGAAAAAAATCTTGATACAACGGCGGATGACTATGAGGAGAGAAAGGTAGCTATTCAGAAACTCAGTGACGAATCGATAGAAGTTGAACAAAAGGTTGCTGACAAGTTCAACCAAGCAATTCGAATTTACAAAGATCGTTAAAACCTACCGTATTATTGAGCTGAGTAAATAAGAGGCTTGCAATATCTCTTGACTGTCCTACATTGCATGACTCAAAAAGCAGCCCCCTGGTATGTATTCCATCTAATTAACCTTTTACAGGGTTTTAAGGGTTTTACAGCGTCCTCAAAACCCCAATGGCCGATATTTTAATACGACTATTTATCTGGTAATAGGTATTAGCGCACTGACTTTGCGTGCATTAACGCCCTCGAATGCCGGTTTTTGTGACTAGTACCGCAAACTAGGAATGCGCAAACGTTGCCCCACTCGAATGGTGTCGGATCGGCGTAAGCGATTTGCGTCTAGCAAAGAACCACAACGAACTCGATAACTTTCGGCGATGCCACAGGCTGTTTGACCTTTGCGAACAACGTGCCAGCTATTGCTATTCGTTACCGTCAATCTCTGACCTACCTTAATCACGCTATTTCGTGTTAATCCATTCAGCGCGAGAAGCTCATTACAGCGCATTCCAAAACGATATGCAATCGAGCAAGCCGTATCACCTAACTTAACCTTGTACCTTGTCATCGACTCGACCGCAGACGGACTGGATGTGGAACTCTCTAACCCAGCCAATACAGGCGTCGTTCTATTGTTTTTATTTGCGTTGTCAACGTGTATCCCACCGTTTTTACTCGGTACCTTAATTCGTCTACCAACATAAATAGTCCCTTTACTATTCAAGCGATTCATTTTTATGAGTGCACGACACGACGCTCTGTATTTCTCTGCAATCCCACATGCGGTTTGACCTCTTCTCACTCGGTGCCATATAAAACCAGGTTTCTCTCGCTCGGCTGGCAATGAATATACTCGAGCCATTGCAGACGACCACCCCGATGCCCGATAAGGTAATTTCAGGACATACCCGCCAGGAATTAGACCTTTGTGACGCCAAATTATACTTTTTAAAGCCGGGTTGAGCTTTTTAAGCTGTTCGATTCTTATACTCAATGTTTTGGAGATCCTACGGGCCGATGTGGCTCGATCTAGTTTTACGGTGTTATGCGAGGAAAAGTTTACCGATGGGTCATGCTCTATCACTCCAAAAAATCTTGCGGAATTCTTTGCGACATGCCTGGCTGCCAAGAAGCTTGCATAGAAGTTTTTAACCGCGGTCTGAAAGCTAGGCGATTTGTACTCGGTGAGAAGGCGCTCGTAATCAAGTCCAACTTGCTTAATGGCCCTCTCCATTCCTTTCACACCGTAATTATAGGAAGTGATTACGAATGGATTTAAATCTCTGTTTACAACGGTGAAACCATTTTCGAACGCAGTTTCGGAAAGGTTATCTACGCTATTACGAAAATATTTCGCCGCCGCATGGGTGGCTAATACTGGGTCGTATCGCTCGTCCACTTTTTGATTTACTGTTAAACCCAAGGTTCTACCTGTGCTGGGCATTATTTGCCATAGCCCAGCCGCCCCAACATGAGATAGCGCCTCTGGATTAAAGGCCGATTCAACAAATGGCAAATACTGCAGTTCTGGTGTCAAACTCTGCTTTTCTAATGCATCTAAAATGGTGGGTCGGTAGGCCATGAAATGAGTCAGAGCCTTACGCATACGATCTTTATTACCTGATTGACAGCGAACTCGTTCAGCAGCACGTTCTATTGAGGCGATTGGCTCTTTTACAAATAGCGAATTCAGTTCTGTTTCGGATCGATTAAGGGGTCTATCGGCTCTCCTCTTTTTTGCAATAGAAGTCAAAACCCGCTCTAGGCGCTTTCGTTCACGATCAACACTGCCTCCCTTTTTGCTTCGGCGACAGCCCTCTTTACGTTTTACAGTGGAGTAAACCCTGTGTGGAAAATCTTTATCGTGCATAATCGCCGTATTGGTATCCCAGCGGCTAAACACCTCAACCCAAAAAGCAACTCTTGGTTTTAAAGATTCCGGACAATAGAAAGTAGTATTGCAATCCAACTCATAGTCGGCAACGGGTTTTACCAACTTTGCTAAAGATGCCTCTGACACAAGAGCATTAAGAAAAAACGCCAACAGCAAATGAATTCTTTTCCTAGTCATCAATTTGGTAGTCAACTTAAATGCTCCTCGCAAACTACGAACGAAACCTCGTTCAACCGTAAGGTAATAGTATGCTCCCTAATTCTCATGCTGAATTTGGACTTTTTATCCTAGCTCAATTAACCTTGATACAAGGGAACAAAACAAATCTTCTGTATTGGTAATAATAACTAGTCATCAACGGTCGGTGGGTAAATATTGACAACATTTTAATGCTCTATCGAGAGCCAAATTATGTTTTTTCTCTTCACATATCTAAGCCACGATAAGTATAGACTCTTCAAAACAATACAAGCGAAGTGTAAGGAATGATTGATCTGATCAAAAGTATGTTCAAACTGAACATCCTCATAAACGCTATGCTGTTTAACGGGGTTTGGATAGCATGCGTTGCCGGGAGTGCTAAGCAACTTCTGTGGCCAGCGATAACCAGTGTTGCTTTACTTGCAGCTTACCAACTACACCCTAAGAATCGACACCCCAACGATCTTAAGCTCGTAATCGCTAGCATCGTTCTCGGTATCATAGTCGATACAATCTGGGTCAAAGCAGGATACATGGATTTTGCTGATAAACGGCCTTTCAATAGCTTCGCTCCCGCCTGGATCGTTGTTCTTTGGGTAGGATTCGCGTTAACGGTGAACCACTCATTGAAATGGTTAATCGCGCATCCTCTGTTACCAGCTTTGACTGGAGCTATTGCCGCTCCAATTACCTATTTTGCGGGAATCAAACTCGGCGCTGTTGTCTATACCGAGAGCGTCACTACGGTGTCCATAGGTTTGGCTATTGCTTGGGCAATATCGCTTACAATATTAGTACAAATTGGACAAAAGTTGCCGGTTGAAAAGCCAGGTTAGTTTTAGGCTAGTGGCGCCAATCAAGTCATAGCTCCAATGATGCGTTTCGTATACTATTATTTTTCGTCGATCTTGGCCAAATACTGGCAGCTTTCATAGGTAATGCCGTGCTTCTGTGGTTAAATTGCCGACAACACTAGGAAGAACGATATAAAGTAGTAGCCTTTATGACATTAGAAAATACTAATATTAATAGTCTTGAGAGACTAGTAACTCCAAGCGAATTCAAAATTCGAATACCCGCAACACCGCCGATACAAACACTCGTTGAAGACTCCAGGAAAACAATCAGGCGAATCTTAGATCGAGAAGATAAACGCCTAATGGTCGTAGCGGGACCTTGCTCGGTACATGACACAAAAGCTGCCGTCGAATATGCGCAGAGATTAGCTAAATTTTCTACGTCAGTGGCTGATCAACTATTCATTGTTATGCGAGTCTATTTCGAAAAACCTAGAACTACGGTGGGTTGGAAAGGATTGATAAATGATCCTTATCTGGATGGCAGTTTTCAGATTGAAAAAGGCATGACAATAGGCCGAGAACTGATGATTAAAATTAGCGAACTGGGTTTACCCATCGCAACCGAGGCATTAGACCCAATCTCCCCACAATATATGCAGGACCTTATATCATGGTCAGCAATAGGAGCTAGAACTACCGAATCCCAAACGCACCGAGAGATGGCCAGCGGTCTATCGGCACCAATCGGTTTTAAGAACGGAACCGATGGTTCACTCGACGTAGCTATTAATGCTCTACAAAGCGTGAGTAGCGGCCACAGTTTTTTGGGTATCGATGGTGAAGGCAAAGTATCCGTCGTGCACTCATCTGGAAATAAATACGCACACATAGTGCTTCGCGGTGGTGGAGGTAAACCGAACTACGACTCGGTCAACGTGAGGCTCACTGAGCGTGCTTTGAGAGAGCAAGGTTTACCCCAAAATATCATGGTTGACTGCAGTCATGCCAACTCTTATAAAGACCCAGAATTGCAGCCGCTGGTTTTAGATAATATTTGTCAGCAGATACTTGAAGGCAATCAAAGCATAATCGGCGTTATGTTGGAAAGCCATCTTTTGGGCGGCAATCAGAAACTAACAAAGGACAAATCACAGTTGGTTTATGGACAATCAATAACCGACGGCTGCATCAGTTGGGAAACTACTGAAACAGCCCTCGTTAAGTTAGCCAACAAACTACGGAGTTTTAGATCTTCAGTAGCTCAAAACTATGCATAAAAACCGCGAACACAATTAGCGGGCACACCACCTTTACATAAGTTGGCCATATTTTCCAAAAAAGTGTGTTTTCCATAGTGGGATTGCCTTGTTGTAACTCTTTCAATAAGGCATCCCTGCGCCAAACCCAGCCAGCGAAAATACAGAATAAAAGCCCAATCAATGGCTCACTGTATTTTGTGGTTAGATCTATCACAAATCCAAATAGAGCGCCAAAATTAAAAACAATGATTAAACTGACCAGTAAGATCATGACACCAACGATCCAAGCGGCTTTTTTTCTCGGCAAATCATGTGATTCTTGAGCATGAGCTACAGGAACTTCCAACATTGATATTGAAGATGTTACGGCCGCAATGGTCATCAACGTAAAAAATAAAAGAGATACAATGATGCCAGCTCCACCCATCGTATCGAACAACGCTGGTAAGACAGTAAAAATTAAACCATCACTGTCTATTAGTTTGCCAGCCTCATTGTAGATAGTCACACCGTTGGCTTGCGCGACGTACATAGCTGGTATTACTAAAAGGCCGGCCATAAATGCGATGCCAATATCCATAAGTGCTACCGTGGCACCTAACCTTGGTAGGTTTTCAGACTTACTAATATAACTTCCGTAAACCATCATGGTTCCGACTCCGAGCGAGAGAGAAAAGAACGCTTGCCCCAGGGCACTCAGTAATAGGTCTGGATTTAGCACCCGGTCAAACTCTGGCGTCAAGTAGACTCTCCAGCCTTCTGCTGCGCCATTTTGAGTAGATATATAAGCTATCAGAGCAATAATTAAGATTATCAACATGGGCATAAGCCTAGTCGACCATTTTTCTATACCAGCAGCGACTCCGTTGGCCACAATACCAATAGTAAGTAGATAGAAAAGACAAACAAACAGTAAATTGCGTTCCAGAGAAAATGACGTTAACCATTCACTAAACCCGCTCGCACCAACCAAATCTCCAGCAGAACCCAAGCCAAAAGCAATCATCCAGCCAGCTACGATTGCGTAGAAACTCAAAATTAGACTTGCGGTGAGTATTCCCCAGTATCCAGTAAGATAAGCGAGTGGCTTGCTAGAACCCTCACTGATCTTGACTAACGATTTGACCGTGTCCGACTTTGCATGTCGCCCGATCACTAACTCGGCCATCAATATTGGGTATGCCAACAAAAACGTCAGAACGATATAAGTAAATACGAATGCTCCACCTCCATTTGAAGCAACTTTAATAGGGAAACCCCATATATTTCCGAGCCCAATGGCTGAACCCGATGCAGCCAGCACGAACGCCATGCGCGAGCTGAATTCTCCTCTAGCGGCCATAAAATCAAACGCCTCTGTTTTATTTTTATTTTGCCCAGAGTTGGGAAAACTCTGGGCTGTTCTTTAATAGATTGAGGCGGTTCAACTCATTATCGAGAAATCACCTCAGACACGCGCTCGACAATAACAGGGAGGTTCTCTTCAGACAAGCCCGCGACGTTTATGCGTGTGCTTTCCAGCAGATAAATCGCAAACTCTGACCTTAACGTTAAAACATCCTGTTTTGGTATACCTAAATAACAAAACATACCGCTACTATTTGCGACAAAATCAAAATTAATCTTTGATTGAGCTTGATTTAATCCTTCAGCTAAACCCAGACGCAAACGATTCATGCGCTCACGAACCGAATTGAGTTCGTTTTTCCACTCTTGAGTAAGGGCGGTGTCTGACAACAGGTGCCCTACTATGCCTCCACCATGATAAGGGGACATACTATAACAACGTCTAGCCGCAGCTAAAACATGTGACTGCGCTGCCTTAGTTTGCTCAGCAGTCGCGGAAACAATCATTATAGATCCTGTTCGCTCTCGATATAGGCCAAAATTTTTCGAGCAAGAGTTGGCTACCAGTACTTCTGGCAATTTCGACATCGCGAGTCTGACGCCATAGGCATCTTCATCCAAACCTTGTCCAAAGCCCTGGTAGGCAACATCGATAAATGGGACTAAATTTCTCGCTTTAAGTACCTCAACAACTTGATCCCATTGGGCTGCTGTAATATCCGCTCCAGTTGGATTATGACAGCAACCGTGTAATAAAACGACATCACCACTGGGTATCTGTTCCAAATCCTCGAGCATGTTTGGGAAGTTCACTCCATTAAGTGAAGAGTCATAATATCGGTAGGTTTTTAAGCTTAGGCCTGCACTTTGCAACAACGGAAAATGATTCGCCCAAGTCGGATCACTGACCCAAACGTTACCACTAAATCCAGTAGAGACCAGTAATTCTGCTCCCATACGCAATGCGCCACAGCCACCCGGTGTCATTACCGCCGCTAAGCGATCGCCGAGTGCGCTTACCAGTTCATTACCAACTAAAAGCTTAGATATATTGGCAAGAAAACTCGGGTCTCCTGCTTGAGGTGCATACGTTTTGGTTAATTGAGAATCGATTAACTGTTGTTCGGCTTTCTTTACAGCACTGAATATTGGGGTATGACCCTGGGCATTTTGATAGACACCAACAGATAAATTTATCTTTTCTGGATTTGCGTCTTGCTGAAACGTTTGGTTCAGGCCCAGTATTGGGTCCGCTGGCAGGTTTTCGATGTTTTGGAACATGATCTAAAGTACGATTGCAAATTGATTGTTGGTGTATTTCCATGGGAGAACAACACAAGACCCAAAAGAAATATGCTGAGTAGTTATTTGGTAGAGCGTTTTAAAAAAAAATTCCTCACTTTGTGGTCTCGCCAGAAGTCTCTGATACAACCGAGGTTGCGGAGCTCTTTTTTAGCTCGGCCAGATATTTAAACAGTGCTCTAGACGACTTTGGAGGCTTTTCCTTTTTGCGCTCAATCGCTGAATTACGAGTTAATTGACGAACATATTGTCGATCAATTGCGGGAAATTGATCGATTAAATCACTAAGAAGTTTTTCATCACCATCGATAAGTCGGTCGCGCCACTGTTCGAGCTGGTGGAACTCTGCGGTCTGCTGTTTGCTAGGCTGCTTTTGTCTTGCTAACTCTAATTGAATCGCTGCGACATCCTCGTGTTGCATGAGTGACGCGATTCGACGCAGCTGTCGCTGCAACGCACCTCGGCTAAATCGCTTTCCGTCGCTAATTGCTTCGCGCATAATATCGCTCAATGGTACTTTTTTCAATGAACCTTCTGGTAGTGCAATCAGCTCTTTACCAAGATCATTCAGTACTTTTATCTCGCGTTTTATCTGGGTTTTGTTTGGACGAATCGCGTATTCAGAATCACTCATTGCGCTAGTAAACAATTAAGCCTCAATCAAGCGAATTATGCTCCTGTGCGGGATTGTTTACCAGCACCTTTCAATGCTTTCAAAAAAATCTTTTTATTATTTTTACAGTATGTCTGCTTAACAGACATCATCGGTAATCTGAGTCACTATCGGAGGTAGATCATGAAACTTTATTTCTACTCGGGTACCCACATTTACTTCGCTAGAAATATCAACTACCCAGTTAAATCGGGTTGAAAGCCGTTTCACAATGGTTAATCCTACACCATACCCCTTCCTTTTAGGGTTAGAGCTACACTCCGCTCGGTAATATGGCTGGAATATTTTGCTTATTTGCTCTTCATCCATACCTATCCCTGTATCCTCTATGACAACAGAATGCTCCTTAATCGTTATCGTAACTTTGCCTTCGTTGGTGTAAATCACAGCATTGCGAATTAGATTGCCTAAGACAATTGCAATAACTTTGCGAGCAGTCAACAACTCCAACGGATACTGCTCATCAATTTCAATCAATACCGGCTTTTCTTCAAGGTAAATCTGGGCGACTTTAGTCTCTCGCGCCACCACATCAGCCACTGAGATTTGCTCATCGACAAATTCCATATCGGTTTCTCGGGCCAAGATAAGAAAAGCATCGATGAGTTCCTCCATATCCCTTGCTGAGCCTTTGATTCTATTCACGTATTTACGCGAAAAATCATCCAAGTTTTGCTCCGCAAGAATGATGTCGGTAGCCATTTTTATGACGGTGAGCGGCGTTCGAAATTCATGGCTTGCATCACGAGTAAAGGTTCTTTCACGATCAACAAATCTTTGGATACGCCGCGAGTAAGTAGAAAAAGAATTTACTAGTTTTTCAACTTCCCAGTCCGAATCACCCGGTATATCACTGAGGTCTTCAAGTGTCGCATCGGGGTGGGCCGGATCAAACTGATCAAATTTATTCGCTAACCACACGATCGGAGACAACAAACTACTGGATTCTCTATAAACCCACCAGGCGGTGAGGTAGATCAGCATCAAAACAAGCAACAAAGGAAATACGCCGAAGAAAATGGCTAAACGCAGAACTGTTTTGCCATCAAAAAGAAGATGCAGGGTTTGACCATTTTGTTCGCTAATATAAAGCAGCGAATGTGATGACTGTCCATGAAGTTTGTAGTAGCCAGGTGCTTTGTGAGCATAGATTTCAGGAATACCAAGCAGTTTTGGAGACTCGCCTTTGCGAGAGACAAAACCTTTGAGGTTTTTTGTATTAGGGGCAGAAAACTCAGGGTCGTTAGTTAGCGACCGCCAAAAGTGAGCAGCCTCTCCTTTGAGTGCTTCACGGACCAATACTTGTTCCAACACAACACTCGCAAACCCGATTCCGAGTACCGCTAATAGACCAATCAAACACACTTGCAGTGTTGTTTTTTGGCTATACTTGCGTTTAATCGTGCTCGCTGTCGCGTTATTTTTCATCTAAGGGGTAATGCTGTGTGCGCAAACGCGTCTGCTGTGGAGGATTTTAAAAAGTTTTTCGAGCAGCAAAGTTTATGGAGACTCCCCTATTCTATAGCCTCTGGACTGAATTGTCTGTAATAGGGCTTGATCAAACGGTTTATCGATTTGTTTGCGAAGGTTGTACATATGGCTACGCAAAGTGTCGCTGTCGGGCAAGATGTCGCCCCAAATTTCATGCTCCAACTGATTGCGACTAACCACCTTGGGTGACTCCTTCATCAAAATAGTCAAAATCTTTAGCCCAATGGGAGATAAATATATCGGCATATCACCTCTCGTAACGTCAAGGGTCCCAGTGTCCAGTTTTAAATCAGCGACTTCTAAAACCTCTTGCTGGGCAATTTGTCCTTTTCTTCGCATTAATGCCTTGATCCTTGCCTCGAGTTCTAGTATCTCGAACGGCTTTACCAGATAGTCATCAGCACCAGACTCCAGGCCCGTCACCTTATCTTGCAGTGTGTCTCTTGCTGTCAACATCAGGATCGGCGTGTTGTTTCTGCACTCCTCCCTGAGCCTTCGACAAACATCTAGGCCATCCATTTCGGGAAGCATCAAATCCAACAGAATAATGTCATAATCATTTTGACCAGCTAGATTAAACCCCATACGGCCATCGCTAGCGTAATCGAGTTCGTAATCCCTTCTCTCAAAAAAGTCATAAAGCATCTCAGCAATGTCCTTATGGTCTTCTATTATTAAAACTCTGGTGTTTTGGTTCATGACTTATACAATTAAGTGGTGTAACAATGATAGTAGGCAAAATTTGGTGAGTAGAACGTGAATAAACCCGCTTCTGTGCGTACTCAATCTAAGTCAATTGTACTCATTTTATTGAGTACCATTGGACTTATCTCGGGCTGTTCTTCCAACCCTATGGTGGACAAAGCAAACAAGTCCTCGAAAAAGTTGAAAATACAGAGCTCATTGCTGTGTTCAGATGCGCACTCTTACCTGAATCAAGTAGTGGGTACAGGCCATTGTGTCTCCCTTATTAAGGTATGCTCCGGTGCACCACATACTAGTCAGTGGGAACCTGGCCTCAATGTCTTAAGCCTGCCGCCTGGATCGATTAAAGAGGGAAGCATCATTGCGACATTTTTAAACGGCAAATATCCGAACAAAACCGGATGGCACGCTGCAATTTACATATCACACGACAAAGACGGCATATGGGTTTGGGATCAATGGCTTAGTCAAGCGGTGCACAAGAGGTTCATTCGATACAGAACAGACAACGCAGCTCCGGCCAACAGTGCACAAGAATATCACCTTGTCTCATTCAAATAAGAATCTCATAGGTTTGAGCGGGATTGACGTGGGCTCGCATCAAGCTCTACTGATACATTTACTCTCAGGCCGGGTCTATTGTCACTGAACGACAGGTCCATACCATGTACCTTTAAAACCGCAAACACCAAGGCAAGACCAAGCCCACTTCCGGGGGTGGTCCGGCTTTGGTCTAGTCTGTAAAAGCGTTGAACAACTTTATCGTGCTGATCCTCGGGGATGCCTGGTCCATTATCAGCTATTGACAGCGACCATTTACTCTCAGACTTTACTGATTTGATTAATATCAGTCCTTTTTCAGGGGTGTATTTAATAGCGTTATCGAGCAAGTTGGCGAAGGCTTGAAAAAGCATGTCTCGATCAGCCCAGATTTCTGCAGATTCGCTTAGCTGCACTGATAGACTCTGACCTTTATCTTCGATCAAAGGCTCGTATAATTCTTCGATATCGTAAACAAGCGAATTAATATCGACATATTCAAATCCTTTTCGTTGTTCACTGTATTCAATCCGCGCGATTCTCAACAAAGCGTTAAACGTAGCGAGTAAACCATCAGCCTCGTGAATAATTTGATCGACCGAGCTTTCTTGGTCTGAGTTTCCAGCGACTTTAAATCTCAGCTCTTCAACACGATTCTTTAATCTAGCCAAAGGTGTCTTTAAGTCGTGCGCAATATTGTCGGATACTCTGCGAACTCCTTCCATCCCGCCTTCAATTTGATCCAGCATACTGTTTAAATTTGCCGCCAACTCGTCAAATTCATCGCCACTGTCTTTGGTCGCGATTCGCATTCTTAGGTCGCCATGCATAATTTTTCGCGCTGTCTGATTTATCGAGCTTAATCTACGACTTAGAGTCTGACGCATCATAAAACCACCTATGAGACCCAGACCTAATGTAAGAAAAAGTCCCCAAATGAGGGCCCTTCCAACAAGATCCTTGAGATTTTCTAAATCTCGCATTCCCTGTCCTACAAGCAGATTATAGCGATTCTCTATCACAAACGTACGAGCTCGAGCTGTGTACTCTCCTGCTGTACCCTCTCGATTATCACCCAGCTTAAAATCCAGCCAGCCATCTTTTCGATCTTGAGCAATTCTTGGCCAGCTGGAAATATTACCCACTAATGTTTGAAACTGTTCATCCACCAATAAGTAAACAGAAGAATCGCCAGGGCGTTGTCGTTGAATCCGTACACGATCACTTAATAAGGTTACCAAGCCCGGATAACCTCTGCGCTCATAGGCATTCGAGAGAACTCTCAGTTCAGCATTTATAGCTTCTTCTGTTTCATTGGTGGTATAGACGATCGTGGACCAATAAACAAAGCCTAAAATAAATGAAACACTCAGTCCGAATAACAATATATAAATCAGAGTTATTCGGAAAGCTGAGCTTTTAAATGGACTAATCTGGTTCACTTAGCATATATCCGGCGCCGCGAACCGTGTGCAGAAGAGTAACGTCGAACTCTTTATCTATTTTTCCCCTGAGTCGGCTTATGTGAACATCGATAACATTGGTTTGAGGGTCAAAGTGGTAATCCCAGACCTTTTCGAGCAACATCGTGCGCGTAACTACTTGTCCACTATGACGCATTAGATACTCGAGTAAGCGGAACTCACGAGGCTGCAGATCAATTTTTTGATCGTTGCGTCTGACTTCTCTTTTCAAAAGGTCCATTTCAAGATCCGCAACCTCTAAGACCGTATCCGGAGATTCAGGTTCAGCTCTTCGCACTAGCGCTTCTATTCTCGCTTGAAGCTCGGAGAAGGCAAATGGCTTCACAAGATAATCGTCAGCACCCGCTTTCAAGCCAACCACTCGATCATCTACGTCCCCGAGTGCACTGAGCATCAGTATTGGTGTTCGGTTACCACTGCCACGAAGCGTTCTGGTCATGGTCACACCATCAACTTTGGGTAACATTCGATCGGCAACAATCACTTGATACTCTGTCGAATCAGCCATTAAAAGACCTTCGCGACCATCTTCGGCTTTGTCGGCGATATGACCACACTCAGTAAGGCCTTTGACTATATAAGCAGCCGTTTCTTTGTCATCTTCGACGACTAATACTCGAATCATGTTTTTTTTAGTCATTTTTAATTTCCTGTATTTTACGCTATCGCGCTAGCCTACCCAACCCGTTTCAATACTAGGTTGGATAAGCAGTAAGGCCTTGTTTATTTCAAATCGAAGGGAATGTAACCAGAGCTGCGTCCGCGACGTATCAATACTGGGACCGACTCTCTATCATCTTCAATTGCCTCTTGTAACGCTTCTGCAACATCAGATGGTGTTGTCACCTTGACACGATTAAACTGTTCGATGACGTCTCCTCTGCGAAGCTCATTCTTAGCAGCCAAGCCCCCACGTTCTACAGACATCACTAGAACTCCCTCAACATCATTAGGTAAGCGGTATCTTACGCGTAATTCATCACTCAACTCAGATAGCTCTGCGCCGAGCTGTTCGTCGGACTTCGGCTCTACTTCTTCGCGGGACGATGGATTACCAGCAAGCTCGTCATCACTGGGGAAAGCCTCAGTTGTGATTTTCAACTTCTTTTTCTTGCCCGCACGCCAAACTTCCAATGGGTAGGTTTTCCCAACCTTCGACTTGGCCACTTCTCTCGGAAGGTTCCGTGTTTCTTTGATCTCTTTACCATTGAAACTCAAGATGATATCACCTTGTTCTAGACCTGCGCGCTCAGCAGGCGAATCCTCTCTCACTCGGGAAACCAAGGCACCTTCTTCATTATCTCGTTCGAACGCTTTAGCCAAGTCTTCAGTAACCTCGCCAATTTCAACACCAATCCAGCTGCGCTCTACCTCACCAGAGTCCTGCAGTTGCGAGATTACACCTTGGGCAAGTGATGAAGGAATGGCAAAACCAATACCAACACTACCGCCACTTGGTGAGTAGATCATGGAATTAATACCAATCACTTTTCCTTCCATGTTAAACAATGGTCCGCCTGAGTTGCCCCTATTTATCGCCGCATCTACCTGAATAAAGTCATCATATGGGCCTGAGCGGATGTCTCGACCAAGAGCGGAGATGATACCCGTGCTCGCTGAGCCACCCAGCCCAAACGGATTACCGATAGCCAGCACCCAATCACCAACACGAGAAACCTTGTCATCTCCCCAGGAAACATAGGGCATATTGTTTGCGCTTTTTAACTTAAGCAGAGCAAGATCGGTCTTCGGATCACTTCCAGTAATAACAGCGTCATACTCATCACCGTTTGGAAGCGTCACCACGATTTCATCAGCCTTATCAATCACATGATGGTTAGTAACAACATACCCATCGTCACTGATAATAAAACCAGAGCCTATGCCTAATGGACGCGTATCGCGTTCAGTATCATCTTGTTCTGGTTCAGGCTCTTCTTCACGATATCGCTCATCTGGGAAGGGGTTACCTTCGAAGAAACGACGAAAGAAATCCCTAGGATCGTTAAAATCAGGCTGCCCCCGCCTACTAGTCGATCGCCGTTTTATGTATCCTGACGTTGATACGTGAACAACGGCTGGATTAACACTTTCGATTAAATCGGCGAAACCGTTAGCTGGCGTCCAAGAATTACTCGGGGCTAACAAAGCCGCTGGCTCTGAAATTGGCAAACTTGTGCCGTCCGCAACAGCAGCAGTGGCTTTGTCTTTATCTTCATCATCAGCACTGACCTGCACGGATATCACTACCGCAGCAGTTGCCCCTGCTACCATCAACCATTTCGCTGCAGGAATAATTTGTTTTAACACTTCTTTAATCATTCAGATCTCCAAATAACAACTTGGTTTTTATGTTCTATTCACTCAATGCCTACCCAACATAAGTCGAAATTAGACAACATTACTTCTAATACAAGTGAATAGTAACTTCGAGTAAGTTGATAGTAAGGGCTCAACTATTACCCTCAAGTGAACGCAGTATTACTTTTTAGTAATAGCTGCAAAAAGACTGACTTTACCTGTCAATCGTCCATTTTTAATGGTTGAAACGCCATCCTTGGCAAATTATTTTTCTGTTTTGGAAATGGTGTCTATGCTTCAATCTCAAACGAGAGGCCAGCGTTTGCTTGTAAACGCTTGATTAGCTTTTCGCCCATAGCAGGCGCTGTTGTCAATAAACCAGCCTCAGTATCAGTGGCATCTTTAATCAAACAGATTGCACTCTCTGCAATCATCTTTGAAGTTGATCCATACCCTGGATCTCTATCTCCTTTGACGCCCACTACAGATCGTGATCCATCTTGCCTAGTTCCCACGTACATTATGTCGTAATAGCCTGCCTCGCGCTCTTCTTTACTTGGGCCCTCTCCAGGTTTGGGCGCGTCTGGACCCGCCATGCTGCGATCATTCTTGACGTGATTAGCTATGGCCTCTCCTTTATCGCCTGGACCTGTGAGTAACATCTCACTGTACTTAAAGTCTTTACCATACTTATAACCCATCAGCGCATTACTTCTGTGTACGTTTCTGGTATTGATCGCCGCCATCACGAACGGCGCTACCCAACTTTGATAAACCTCTGAAAAATGTATTTTTTCGCCATCTGGCTGCTCCACTCCTTTAAAGCCTGGAACCAGCGCATAAGGATCAAAAGCCAACTTCATAATCTCTGGATTAGTTTTAGCTGCTTTAACGCTGGCTTGCAGACTCGCAGCGGTACCACCCGAAAAAGTTCCTACCATTTTCCTTACTCTGCCCTCGACCACCGAACAGGGAGCCCCAGACTTTTCTATAGCATGATTTTGTAACATCAGAATTCCCAAGTCACTGGGGATTGAATCAAAACCACATGAAAACACAATACGTGCTCCTGACTCTTTAGCGTCTGCTTCATATGCGTCAATCATTTCTCGCATCCAAAATGGCTCACCGCAAAGGTCGACGTAGTCGGTACCTGATTTTACGCACCGTTCAACTAAGTCGGAACCATATAGTTGGTATGGTCCAACCGTGGTGAGAATTAATTTAGCGCCGTCTACCATGGCCTGCATTGAGTCGCCGTCGTCCGAATTTGCAACAACGAGTGGCGTATCTTGAGGAAAATTCATTTCGTCCCTGACTTTTACAAGCTTTTCTTTGCTGCGCCCAGCCATAGACCAGCTCACCTCGCCTCCGTTACCGTATTGCTTATGAAGGTATTCAGCGACTAATCTGCCCGTAAAACCAGTAGCGCCGTACACAACGATATCTGTTTTATTCATATGTTTGTTTCCTTTTTGGTGGATTAAGATCTATCGGGCAAGCTTAAATGTCACCCGAGAAATTCTGCGATAGTCTACTTTGTCAAGAGTGATGAAATAGCAGTTTTGGATTGCTCAAACAACTAATATTTAACTCGGTTCAACAACTTACGCCTCGTTACAGTTGCAAAACCAACCAGACAGCGTAAAAAAACATCACAACAAGAGCCAACACACCAAGTAGAAAGCTAACAAAACGGTGTGGGATATAATTGGTGTTAACATGAACCAAGGCGTGAATCCAACGCGTAACCACAAACCACCAACTCAGGACCACTAACAACAAAGAGACCTGCTGCATTTGAATGAAAATAAAACACAGCACATAAAACAAAATTGGTAATTGAAATTGATTAGCCAAAGAATTAGATGTTAATAAAACTGGCAAACTCCAAGCTGCATTGTCTGTCGGCGCGTCCTCGCTCACATTACCGGCTTTATATTCGGCGCTTTTCCTTTTCGCATTTAGTAGCAGCACCCACATTGGTATCGCTATTTGAGCGAGTATCGCTAAATAAAGCCACTTTGTTAAGCCCATAAGCTATCTCGACGTTGTTGTCATAATGCTTGATACTTTTTATGTCTTTGGCTTATGTCTTTGACGCGCCACTCAATGCTTGTGATAAAAGCTTAGAGGTGATATCGACCACCGAAATAACTGAGTCGTAAGCCATCCTGGTAGGGCCAACTACACCCAATGTACCAATTATCTTACCATCCACCTCGTAGGGGCTCGCGATAACGCTGCATTCGCCAAGCGCGCTGAAGCCTGACTCCTCACCTATAAAAACGCTCACACCATCAGCCTTCATACTGCGATCAAGCAGATCTAATAGGTCTCGTTTGGTTTTGAAGGCATCAAATAGCTTCTGTAAGGTTTCGATCTGACATAAATCAGGCACACCCAACAAGTTTTGTTCGCCACTTAATACGACTTCGGCTTGATTATTGGAATCTTCCTCTGTGATGACCTGAGACGCCGCTTGTATTGCCGACTGATTGATTCTGTGCATTTCATCGTTGTCAGTTTGCATGTCTTTAACTAGCAAACGACGCACATCACTCAATGTGTTTCCTTTGTAGCGATGATTAAAAAAATTGGCTGCTTCAATCAACTCTGATTCTGCAAAGCCCTCCGCTGAGTAGAGCACTCTATTCTGCACTCTGCCATCCTCGGTCACCAAAATAGCTAAAACGCGTGATTCAGATAGCCGCATAAACTCAAGCTGGTGGAAACGCGTTACCGATTCATTGGGTAATACCACCATCCCTGCGAACTCGGTTAATTCCGACAACGCATCAGAGGCGCTTGCCAACAGCTTGTCTGGATCCGTCTCTCCTTCGAATCGCTCAGTTATCTGCTCCACATCTTTTGAGGTTGGCAGCGACGCTCTAACCATACTGTCGACAAATAAGCGATAGCCCTGCACCGTTGGAATTCGCCCGGCTGAAGTGTGTGGGGCTGTTATCAAGCCCAGCTCTTCAAGATCCGACATGACATTACGCACCGTCGCTGAGCTCACTCCCAAAGCTGGCAATTTAGAAAGTGTCCTAGAACCAACGGGCTGACCGTCGTGAATATAAGTTTCAACTAGGTTTTTTAGTACGCTTTCGGCACGCTGATTTAAACTCATAACTAATTGCTGCGATTTCTCTGTCCTCACCACGGTGTGCGCGTGAGTATCATTTACCTCATCTTAGCAACTTCCGGCGGAATACTCGACACATTAATGTCATCGAGACTGTTCGAATTCGCTTTATTGGTAAATCTTTCCAGATGCCACTGGACAAAGGCAAGTGTGAAAGCCACAATCGTGAAAAGGACATCAATAATTAAATTTACTATGTTTAAAACAATCGGTGTGTTCGGTAAGTACCAAGACACCTCGGCAGAAAAACCCGTTAAGTTGTTAACTGAACATCTTGAAAGTAAAGGAATTCAGGTCAAAATCGGACACACCACGGCAGAAGAAATAACACGTAAGTTACCACAGGAATTGATGCATGAAAATCTCCGATCAGATATCGATTTAGCCATCGTTATTGGTGGTGACGGCACCCTGTTACACGTCGCCCGCCGGATGGCTGAAAAAAGCATTCCCGTTGCTGGAATCAATCTTGGTACTTTAGGTTTTTTAACCGATATACCGCTAGCAGACATGCTAGATGAAATAGATCAAATAATTGAAGGCAACTATGAAATAGAAAATCGCATCATGCTGCGAGTTAGGGTTCTTAGAAATGGGAAGTGCCTGCATGAAGATAATGCATTAAACGATATTGTGATTGGACGCTATGCTCTGGAAAAGCTCATTAAATGGGAGGCTCACGTTAATTGCCAGTTTGTCACCTCTTCTCGATCCGATGGCGTAATCCTAGCGACGCCTACCGGCAGCACAGCTTATGCTCTTTCTGCTGGTGGCGGTATTATTCACCCCGGAACCGACGTCTTTTCAATGGTACCGGTGTCGCCGCATACACTCTCTAATCGACCAATAACTCTGCCCGCTACCGCAAAGGTAGAATTGTCTATCAAAAACAGAACACCAAACTGTGCACACGTCTCAACCGATGGGCTTATTGGATACAGCCTGGAAGGCGATGAAGTCGTTGAAATAACCAGATCGAAGCACTCAGTAAAGCTGATTCATACCGAAAACTACAACTACTTCGCCATGTTAAGAGCCAAATTAGGTTGGGGAAGCGGAAAATAAAGTTTCTTTTGCTCACCAGAGCGTTGTTATAATCCGAGTATGGCATTACGAGAGCTAAATATAAGAAATTTCGCCATCATCAAACAGCTAGAGCTGGAAGTTGATGATGGCCTCACGGTGATCACTGGGGAAACCGGCGCTGGAAAGTCGATAGTATTGGGGGCGCTTAACTTATTACTAGGTTCACGTGCAGAGACCGAGATGATTCGTTATGGCGAGGAACAATGCGAGATTTCAGCTCTCTTTAGCATTGATAAACAAAAAAATGTAAGAACTTGGCTGGAGCAAAAAGATCTACTTGATGACGGGTCGGATTTTTGTTTGGTGAGACGAGTGCTCCGCTCTAATAAACCAACAAAGTGTTACATAAATGATCAACCCACCACACTGTCAAGCTTAAAAGAGCTCGGCCTCATGCTTGTCGACCTGCACGGCCAGCATGAGCATCAATCTCTCCTGAGGTTAAATCACCAGAGACATATTATCGACCAATTTGCTGGTCATGAGGATGGCTTAAAAGCAATGGCAGCTATTGCCTCGCATATCAATAGAACGCAGCGCGAGCTGTCGCAAATTTCGCAGACTCAAAGCGATAACGCTGATCGTCTTGAACTTATGGCCTTTCAGTTGACAGAACTGGACGAAGCCAATGTATTAGATAATGAATTTGAAGAGCTTGAACAAGAGCATAATCGCCTCAGCAATTCACAAGCTCTACAAGACGGTATCATGGAAGCAATTGACGGCCTATTTCAGAATGACGAACACAATGTTAGTTCCTCTCTGGGAAGGTTCACTAACCAAATCAGCGATTTAGCTAATGTTGATAAGGAATTGCTACCCGCTGAGGAACTATTAAACGGCGCTTTAGCGCAAATCGATGAAGCACAGGCTTTACTGAATCAAGCCCTGAATCGTATCGATCAAAACCCCGAGAGACTGATTGAAGTAGAGCAAAGAAGAGACACCATAATCAATTTGGCTCGTAAGCATAGATGCGCAGAAAATGAAATTCCTACCAAACACGCAGCTCTTCAGCAAGAATATGAGACACTCGAAAATCAGCGTTCTCAACCTGAAAAATTACAAAAGCTGTTGGAAGAACTCACCACAAAATACAACAAAATAGCTAATTTAATTTCTCAAAGGAGGCAAGCGGTAGCGGCCCAACTTTCAAGCGAGATAACGTTACAGATGCAAGATCTTGGTATGCGTGGAGGTAAGTTAGATATTACCGTTGAACCCAAGATAAGCGACGAACCGATCATATCGGAGCACGGAATTGACGAAATCGCCTTTATGGTCAGCACCAACCATGGCGTTCCGCTTAAGCCATTAGCTAAAACCGCGTCAGGTGGCGAATTATCGAGAATTAGTTTGGCTATACAAGTAATTACCAGCCAGAAATCCGACACTCCTACTCTTGTGTTTGATGAGGTGGATGTTGGAGTTGGCGGTAAAATAGCTCAAATTGTTGGTATGCGACTCAGACACCTGGGTGAAAACGCTCAGGTCTTGTGCATAACACATCAACCTCAAGTGGCGGCACAAGGTCATCAACACATCCTAATTGATAAGGTTTCATCAGCAACGGACACACAGTCTACTTTGATTACGTTGAATAACGACATGCGTACCGCAGAAATCGCTAGGATGTTAGGCGGTAGTGACATTACAGAACGCACTAAAGCGCACGCTCAAGAAATGCTGCAATCTGCCGCAATCTAATCGCCAAGAGAAAGCATCCGTGACCGCAATACAAAACAACTCTTCTGTAGATCAGCAACACGAGCTTTGCGTGGTCAAGGCCACAGAGCAAGACATCGCTGCGATCCAGAAACTGCTAACTCATTATGCATCATTGGGCGATTTACTCCCAAGGACCAGAAGTGATATCACAAAGAATCTGCAACACTTTAGGCTTATAAAACATAATGAAGAAGTATTAGCCTGCGGTTCGCTAGAAAATTTTACTGACGAACTAGCCGAGATCCGAAGCTTGATGGTGGCCAAAACCATGAAAGGAAAAGGACTAGGAGGAATTTTAGTTGAAGATCTAATCCAGTTAGCGGAAACTCGAAACGTTAAAAGATTGATGGCTTTGACGTATGTCCCTGGCTTTTTTCATAAAATGGGGTTCAAAACGGTCGACAAAAACATTTTCCCTGAAAAAGTATGGGGCATTTGTGTAAACTGCTATAAGTTCGAAAACTGTGACGAAATCGCAGTGTTAAAAGAACTAACCTAACGCCTTGGTTTAACGCCCTGATTGTCAGCCAGTAATGAACGGTCGACAAGAAACAAAGAATTTTTAATTGAGTAAAACAAGAATGAAAAGCATTAAAAAATTATTATTCCTTACAACTGCTGTATTTAGCGCTTCATTCTTAACCGCGTGCATCAAACCCTATCAGCCTGACATTCAACAGGGTAATATCATCAACAACAGAGACCTTAAGGAAATAAACTACGGTATGAGCAAACAAGAAGTCTTATTCATACTTGGTACGCCGATGGTTATTGACCCTTTTAATGAGCAGCGATGGGACTATTTCTATTCACGTCGAGATCAACAAAAAGGACAAACTGACCACCGTGTTATCACTGTTATATTTGATGATGACAAATTAGTGGAAATGAAAGGCGATGTAACACTAGAGAATCTGGCTAACCTTGAAGCTAGTACTGAAGACCGGCAACATGGCGGTACGGTAATCACTAAGCCAACACAAAGAGATAAAGGGTTGTTAAATCGCTTGGGAATAATCAAACCTAAAAACGCGATTAAAACCAAAAAATAGAAACGGCTCCTAGACCACAGCTGTGTATCGAAATTAATCAATGTGAGCTAGGAAAAAGGTTGCTAGCTCACGTCTAAATAATAATGGCGTATATTTGCGAAGAGAACTCTCTAACAATCACGAGAGCAACTCACGAGCGTAAGAAAATAAAGATGGCGCGCCTCCTGTGTGCCAAAATAAAACCCTATCATGCTTGGAGAAATAGCCGGTTTTGATCATATCGATTAGACCTCCCATCGCTCTTGCAGTGTATACAGGGTCGAGTAATATACCTTCCTGCCTCGCCAGCATAGAGATCGCCTCAATCTCTTTATCCCCTACTACGCCATAACCAGCTCCTACGTAGTTGGAATCTAGAGTAACGTCATTCAATTCAAATCTTTTTCCTGCCTGAATTTTTTCAGATGTCGAATTAGCTAAATCAGCGATTATTTGAGCAAAAGATTTACTTTTACAGCTCATGTCTTTGTCTATATTAATACCGTGAATTGTATAGCTTTTATGCAATAATGCTTTACCCAGCATTAACCCAGCTTGAGTACCTCCAGAACTGGATGCAAAGACAATATGACTTAATTTTGATGTGTCCATTTGCTGATCCAATTCAAACAAGGCCGATGCAAAACCCAATGCACCAAATTCATTAGAACCACCGTAAGGGACTATGTATGGATTTTTACCTTGTTGTCGAAGTTGACTGACTATTTCAGGAATATCCTCCCCCTTACGATTGCTTCCCGCCCAATGAATCTTAGCGCCAAGCATCCGATCCAAAAGCAAATTTCCAGAAATATTTTCTGGTTCGTTCCCTCCTAAAACCAAATGGCATTCCAGCCCTAGTTGCGCTGCAGCTGCAGCCGTCTGACGACAATGATTAGACTGGACTGCACCAGCAGTAACTATTGTGTCTGCAGCATTTGCCAAAGCATCGCAAAGAATATATTCAAGCTTGCGAGTCTTGTTACCTCCCAACGCTAACCCAGTGAGATCATCTCGTTTGATCCAAATCTCTGGCCCGCCGAGCATTTCAGAAAGAGACTCTAATATTCCAACCGGGGTAGGCATGAATCCTAGTTTTATCTTATTAAGAGGAATCATATTGAAAATATCATCAAGCAGTTTGCATGAAAGCCTTTAGAACTAAACGACATTTTCATATTTAGTCTACCTGAGCAAATGGATGATCTGATTTGTGTTGTATCAGATCCCATCTGTTGCCGTATAAATCTTCAAACACGGCGACGGTGCCATAATCAAACTCCACCGGCTCTCGTACAAACCTCACTCCTTTTGCAACATAATTTTCATAGTCACGCCAAAAATCATCCGTACCGAGAAATAAAAACACCCTTCCACCAGCTTGATTACCTATAAAATTAGACTGTCTCTGATTTACCGCTCTGGCTAGCAAAATAGCACACCCCTGGTTACCCGATGGCGCCATCAATACCCAACGCTTATCCTGCGTAGGTATGTAAGTGTCCTCTAGGAGGGTAAAGTCGAGCGTATTTCTGTAATAGTCGATCGCCTCCTCGTAGTCTTTTACAATGAGGGCGATATGGACTATGGATTGTTTCATTTATCATGTCCTACGGTTTGAATGATTGGCGGTAGACTAATATTGTCGCCAATCAATATCTAGGTCATTCACTCACCGCTTGGACCTTATCCTAACCCTCTATGAAATCTAAGAAAGCACGCCAGCTCTTGGTATCGGCATCCTCATCGTAGGCCAAAGGAAGATTGTATTTTTCACCTTTTGTCGTTGCACCCGGATTCGTAAAACTATGCTTGGCTTGAGGGTAGTTCAAGAGCTGAAAATCTGCGCCCAGAGAGAGCATTTCTTCTACGAAGCCAGTAACTTGGTCAGCGGGAACAAAGGGGTCTGCACCGCCATGAGCAACTAAAATTCTGGCTTTGACATCACTCGGCTTAGCCTCTACAGCAGCACTTAAGTTGCCGTGGAAACTTGCTACCCCAGCAAGATCATTACCCATTCGAGCTTGGTTGAGTACCACAGCACCACCAAAGCAATATCCCATTGCATATACCTTAGTTTGATCAACTCTCACTTGCTCTTTTAGTATGTTTTTAGCCGCATTGAATCGGGCATTTACTTTTTCAGGATTAGCCATCGCGGCGTCCATAAACCCCTTAGCATCATTAGGATGCTCGGCCACCTTTCCGTGCCCGTACATATCAACGGCGATCGCAGTGTAACCCAAATCAGCTAACATTCGGGCACGATCTTTTGCATACTGATTTAGACCCCACCATTCATGCACGACAATCACCCCCGCAGTTTTGGCAACAGCGTCGTCATTGTAATAGAGGGTCGCGGTACCAAGCTCATCTGGCAGCGCGACATTTTCCTCAACTACTTCGGCCATAGCCTCGGCGCATACAGACAGAATAAAAAGTAACAGCAAGCTTAGTTTAGGAATATATTTCATGAGTTTTCTCGTCTATTTAAAAATTTGCTTTTTTAACTTTAGAGACATAACGTCTCCTCTTCCGAACCTTATTTTGTATAGTTTATCAATAGCCTCCAATGAGGCGAATATTGAATCACCTGGAATACAACACCATTTGTGTACATCGAAACAGCGCAATGGTTTTATTTGACCCCTTACTCTTTACGGTCGCATCCCACACTTGCGTAGATTTACCCAAATGAACTGGCTTAGCCACACACTCCACAACGCCATCAACTACGGTGCCAAGATGATTAGACTTTAGCTCAATTGTCGTAAAACCGGACGCCCCATCAGGTAGATGAGCTATACAACCATTGCCGCAAGTCGTGTCTGCCAGGGAAACAACACTGCCTGCGTGTAAGTAGCCGTTTGGGGCTAAATGAGACTCTTCAACTTCCATCTCTGCACGAACTTGAGAATCACTAATCTGCGTCATCTTGATACCAAGCAAAGCAGGAAACTTATTCTCAGACAAGTGATTCAAACTTTCTAGATCTTTCATGATGTTGTTGTGATTAGAGGTTTTATGAGAGAAAAATCAAGGCTAATGAAAAGTCATTGTTTACTGTAACTGCTAAAAACATAATAGTCTCAGAAAATACTTAGAGTTCATATTGAAATTCAATTGTTTATTTAACAACTAAAAACTCTATACATTCACTTGGCATTCAACAGGAAAGAAAGCATTGTACCGATAATCCTCTCAAGACCCTGTCGGTTTTTCAAAATTTCACTGACCATCAACAAAGCTGATCTATCAAAGCAGCCGCTCATTTCTTCAAACTATCGAGATCCAAACGAGGTCGCCACTGGCGATAGAGCGCTATAGATGTATCACCATTTCAACGCCGCTCTGTCTCGGTACACGGCACCAAGCTATGAGTCTCAAGCATGATAAATAGTAATAACCCCAATAATGATAAAACCTGTGCCGGCCAAATAGGAAAGTGTTTTCGGGTTAACGTGGTTCGAAAGCAAAGTGCCCGCTAAAACTCCAATAGCTGAGGCTAGAATCAAAGCAATGGAGGCAGCCATAAACACCGTAACTTTATTGACGTCTTCATCAGCGGCAAAAAGCATAGTTGCGAGTTGAGTCTTATCACCGATCTCTGCAATGAAGACGGTAATGAAAACTGTGAGAAATATTTTAATGTCCATGTTTCAATATAGAGTTTCCGATTAGATTTAGTAAAAGGGCGAGTAATTACTTCAAGTCTGGCAACAGCTCTACTGGCATTTGTGTGTTTGAAGTAGCTCAGTATTTTGACGACTACTCTGCGATAGTTTTATTACAAGACGTGACATGGTTATTAATATCCTGAAACACAGTCACAGGCGCTTGCGGCCAATCGCAAAAATTCTCGCCTGAACCCTCGACGACAACATAGTTTTTAAAACTTAAATTTTCTTGCTCATCGTACTTAGACAAGCCGAGAATCCGAAAACCATGACCATAAACTGCAAGATATCTATATTCATCGTCGAGCATTGACCTTTTTTCGGTATTGATTGAGTTTTTATTTAATAACTCTTTTAAGCCTTCAACAGTTGCTTTGCAGCCAGATGCTTTGGAGTCTGAAATTATAAACAGAGCAATTAAGAATAGTAAACTCCTGATCATAACCCCGCCAGCAGCGGTCGAGTGAAATGAGATCCATCAAGTGGCAAGAGGTCCATCGGCCGAAGAAAGCGTTGCTGGCTGGCCCTGTCTATTCCGTATCATTAATCACAGTTATCCTTCCAACCAAGTTTAATTAAAGAAACACCACATAAAATTGCAACAATAAAAATGCTCGTGAAAAAACAAAAAGATATAGGGTTATCTTGAAGGCTATATACACCATTACGCCATTCAACCACTTCAAGCGCAATCGCAAAGTATACATATCTGCCAGCAACAAATATGAGGCCTAAACCGGTACCTAGGCGGAGTAATTTTATTTGGATTGGTTTCATTGACTCTAGCAACAAGAAATACATACCAGATCGAGAGCACCGCTCGTGGATCTTTTGTTCGTGGTATTTTTATTCATGCTGCCTACTGCATTCCTCTAGGGCCTTTATTCTACCCTGCGACTCTAGTATCTGCGCTTTTTGTTTAGATCGTATCAATGAGCGTCGAGCGAATTGTCACGTTATACCCATATTCAATCATAGATATTGTTCCACGATCACTACGGAATCATCTCATCGCGGCTTCTTTTACGAATTCCTGGTAGAGCTTTTCTTGCAGGCTGGTATCGTTGTAGGCTTTCATCGCTTGGTCTACCACATCTCTATTTAAGTGCGACGCAAACAGTTGGATAAATTCATACACGTACTCTCTTAGTACCGCGTTTTTCCTTATTGCCAGGCTGGTGACGCTAGAGTCAAACAAGTTGCCCACGTCGATTACAGCTAAGTCTTGGTCTTGTGCTTTGTCATATGCCATTCTAGCCACAATACCTATACCCATACCATTACGTACATACGTTTTTATAACTTCGGCGTCAGCAGCCATTAGTACCACATTCAGATCAAGGTGATTCTGTTTGAAGGCTCTGTTGATGACTGATCGATCTGCCACTCCAAAGGTATAGGTGATGATGGGGTTTTGCGCTATAGCCTCTAAGGTGAGCTCGGGTAATTTGGTAAGCTCATGCCCTTTGGGAACGATTAAACAGCGGTTCCAGCGATAGCAAGGCAGTAATATAAGGTTATCAAACAGCTCTAGCGCCTCTGTTGCAATACCAATATCGGCTTGTCCTGTATCGGTGAGACTGGCTATTTGTTCTGGTGTTCCTTGGTTGATCTGTAACTGGACATTGGGATATCGCTTTCTGAACTCTGTAATTACAGGCGGCAATACGTATCTTGCCTGTGTGTGAGTCGTCGCTATTGATAGTAGACCTGAGTTCGGATGACTAAAGTCATCCGCTATACGTTTTACATTGTTTACTTCATCGAGAATAAGCTCGAAGCGCGCCGCTAAGAGCTCTCCTTCTGGTGTGAGGCCATTGATGTGTTTACCACTTCGCTCAAAGATAGTGACACCAAGCTCTTCTTCTAGACGCTTGATTTGGCTACTGACACCAGGTTGTGAGGTGAACAATTTTTCTGCTGCCGCGGTGACGTTCATTCCATTTTTAACGACTTCGGTCACGTACTGAAGTTGCCTGAGTTTCATAGCAATAGAGAGCTGGGATTAGGTATGTATCTACCTATAGTCTCACACCTTAGACATTAAAGGCTATTTAATTAGCACGTGCCATTATCGTCGCCATTAAAACAAGTGTCGGGAATCGAAAACTCACTGTCGAGTGAACCGTTTTTCTCATAAAGATCGCAATTAAGCATGAAGTTTGCCGTGGTAACCGGCATAGGCACTCTCACACCACTAAGGTATTCGATCACGTCTGTACCCATTAACAAAAGCCTAAGACCGTCTTCCCAATAACGAATGCTGTCCTCTTGTTTAGCTAAACCACACGGTTTGAAACCGGCGACACTCTCTTTGGAGGCAACGTAATGTGGCCAGACTTCATAAATAGCCTCATCACGACGCATGGTTTCAACCTCACGTTTTGCCGCATGGCGCAGTTCTTCTAGTAAGGGTAAAACACCTTGAAAACCATCTACGTTACTAAACACCGCGAGCATACGGTCAATAATACGGTCGATAGCCGAAAACGTTTGTGCGAGTTTTATGTAACGGCTGTCAAAAAAACGGTCTATCGGGAAAGAAAAGGCCTTGAAAGGCTCTCCCCAGAGTTCATCTACACCCTCTTCTCCGGAAAAATGCTTAACTTGTTTGCCAAGCTCAAGGGCTTCCATAAAGCAGTTTTCACACTGACGCATGAGTTCATTATCACCGGCGACATGGATACCCTTTTCTTCTAAGTCTACGACCGTGGTGAAAATATCGGTGGCACGATTAAACAAAGAGCCCGCTAGCATGGCCGCTTTGACGCGCTTTTTGGCCGGGTCTTGTTCAGCTTCGTAGTACTTACGGGCGATCTCAGTACGCCAGCCGGGAGAATTGATACCGGCTTCGGTATGGTGAAATACACGACGACGCAGAGAAAGTATGAGCGCCTTTTTCTCCCGCATGGTATTTGGCGGCGGCGCGTAATAACGGATCCAATACCCGTCTATGTGGATACAAATCTTGCCATCGTGTTCCCTAATGGTGCCATTTTCAACGACCTCAGCGGTGTCCTTTTGATCTTGATCTGGATTTCTGGGCTTATTCATACTGCTAGGGTCGTTTTACAAGATCAAAATATACAGCGTTATTGCTCCATTAACGCTTTTCTTTGCATGGCTTTGCGCCGCTTGCATTGCTCTTTTATTTCGCAAATATCGCAAGCACCTTCCAAACCATCAATGTCATTGAGGCCACCACAGCTGCCCTTGATTTCTCTGTTACTTACCAGCACACCAACAGCCATGGCAATCATAACTAACAAAAAAACAGAAAAGGTAACTAATAACTGGTTCATAAAACTCTTGACTCACGGAAGTGATAGCTGCGAACAACAACGTTTGTTTTAGACGTAGCGGTAATGTAATGATGCTTAAGGATACTTGCAAGCCTAATCAACTAAATTGATAGTAAACCCGGCGGTTGAGTGAAATGTCAAATTATCTGCTGTTTCTCCGCGAATGATAAAGTAGGCAGATAGTCCATTTTGTTCGGCAAACTCAACGCCTTTCTTGTCTCCCATACTTAAAATCGCGGTAGCGAGTGCATCGGCAGTCATCGAACTTTTGTGCATGACGCTTACCGAAGCCAGCCTGTGAAACACAGGCTCTAAAGTCATGGGACTTATCGTATGAGAATACTGTTTGCCGTCAATAGTTAGGAAATTTCGATAGTCACCAGACGTAGCTATTGCTTGATTATCTAATTTGATGATCTCTTGTACACCACCTATCGCCGAAGGCTTTTCGACACCAACCCGCCATACATTGCCGCGCAAATTTTTGCCTTTGGCACGCAATTCTCCACCTATATCGATTAAATAATGCCCCACACCAGCCCTGTCTAAGCTCTCAGCGATGAGATCAACCGCGTAACCCTTCGCGATTGCCGATAGGTTAATCTCTAAATCATCTACCTGTTTAGTCAATGCCCCATCAGAGAACTTTATGTTTAGATAACCGGTTGAGCGTTTTAACTCTGCAAGCAGTTCAGGGCTCGGCCTGGAAGTGACTCTACCGTCTTTCCCGAAGCCCCATAGTCTAATAGCTTTACCTAAAGTGGGGTCAAAAGAGCCATTACTTAGCTGACTTATTCTTAGCGCCTCTGTTAAAACATCATTGAGTAGTGGGCTAACCTCGACGGTCTCTTTAGCCGAAAGTTGATTTATCTTACTCAACTCCGAGTCAGGAATGTACGTTGACATGGAAGTGTTTACAGCATCTAAAATCTCAGAAACTTCTTGATTAACACGCTTCTCATCAAGTAATGGGTCACTAGACACCATTACAACCTTATAAAAAGTACCCATAGTCGGCCCTTGAATAGTCAACTCTCTGGGTGCTTCTGAGCAAGCGGCTATCGCCATACAAAACAGGCCAATCAAGGCTAGTTTTATACTTCGAGACAAAAAGGCTAATCCAAGGTTTGGGAATAGAATCATTAGTAATTAATCTATTTACTAGACAAGGTTACATTTCGTTCAAGTAGAAACAAAAACAGCGAGCTTTGCTCGCTGTTTTTGCTGTGCTGAAATACGACTTTTACGGCCTACGAATTAACCGCCAAAGTCATCGAGGAGGATGTTTTCGTCCTCGACACCAAGGTCGTGAAGCATGTTGATTACAGCTTGGTTCATCATCGGAGGGCCACACATATAAAACTCGCAATCCTCAGGTGCTTCATGATCTTTCAAATAGTTTTCATGCAGTACGTTGTGGATAAAACCTGTGTAGCCGTCCCAATTGTCCTCTTCCATCGGGTCAGAGAGGGCGACATGCCACTCAAAGTTATCATGCTCAGCAGCCAATCGATCAAAATCTTCGACATAGAACATCTCGCGCTTCGAGCGTGCTCCGTACCAGAACGTGATCTTTCGATCAGTTTTGATTCTCTCGAGCTGGTCAAAAATATGCGAACGCATCGGCGCCATACCAGCACCACCGCCCACAAACACCATCTCGCTGTCAGTTTCTTTAGCAAAGAACTCACCGAAAGGCCCTGAAATAGTGACTTCGTCACCTTCCTTTAGGTTAAAGATATACGATGACATTTGGCCTGGCGGCAAACCTTCCGTACGAGGCGGAGGCGACGCGATCCGCACGTTCAGCATAATAATGCCTTTCTCTAGCGGGTAGTTAGCCATGGAATACGCACGAACCACGGTCTCACTGACAACCGATTCGTATTGCCAAATGTTAAAATGATCCCAATCAGGGTGATACTCTTCTTGTACCGCAAAGTTCTTATATTGAACCGTGTGAGGCGGACACTCGATCTGAATGTAACCACCGGCGCGGAAATCCACATTCTCACCTTCGGGTAACTCTAGTACTAGCTCTTTAATAAACGTCGCAACGTTGTCGTTAGAGCGAACCTTACACTGCCATTTCTTAACACCAAAAACTTCTTCTGGCACCTCGATTTGCATGTCTTGCTTTACCGCTACCTGACAAGACAGACGATCGCCACAGGCGGCTTCACGCTTTGTTATATGAGACTGCTCAGTAGGCAGAATAGAACCACCACCCTCGTGTATCTTTACGCGACATTGTGCACAGGTACCACCGCCACCGCAGGCTGAGGGTACGAACAGACCGTTGTCTGCCAAAACGCCTAGCAATTTGCCACCAGCGGGGACTTCAATATCTTTTTCGCCATTGATAGAGATTTTGATATTGCCACTCGGGATCAACTTACTCTTGGCAAACAAAATTAGGTCTACAAAGATCAGTACAATCGCGGTAAAAAAGCCAACTCCTAAACCAATTTCTAACATGTTTACCTCGCCTTACAACTGAATGCCTGAGAAGGCTAAAAATCCAAGGGCCATTAGGCCCACGGTAATAAACGTAATACCAAGGCCTTGCAGACCATCTGGTACGTCACTGTACTTGAGCTTCTCACGAATGCCAGCAAGCGCTACGATTGCCAATGCCCAACCGAAGCCGCTACTTGCTCCGTAAACCACACTCTCAGTAAACGTATAGTCGCGCTCTACCATAAACAACGAGGCGCCTAATATTGCGCAGTTTACCGTAATCAATGGCAAGAAAATGCCAAGGGCGTTGTATAAGGCCGGTACAAATCGATCCAAGAACATCTCAAGAATTTGTACCAGCGCGGCGATTACACCGATGTATGAAATCAAGCCTAAAAAGCTCAAGTCGACTTCAGGTAATCCTGCCCAAGCCAAAGCACCTTCTTGCAAAAAGTTTTGGTAAATCAAATTGTTTACAGGAACAGTGATCGCTAAAACAACGAATACCGCAAACCCTAAGCCAAGAGCCGTTTGTATTTTCTTAGATACCGCTAGGAATGTGCACATTCCCAGGAAGAAAGATAAGGCTAAGTTCTCGATGAATATCGATTTAACCGCTAAGCTAACCAGATCCATTAGTGGCCCCCTGAGGCACCGTGTGCCGGCGCATTGTGCGCGTTTTGCATTTCATAATCAGGTTTTTCAACTTGTTTTGGATCAAACGCTCGAATCGCCCATATGGTCAATCCGATAATGATGAATGCGCTCGGCGCCAATAGCATCAAACCGTTTGGAGTGTACCAACCGCCTTCAGAGACAGGAGCTAGGATTTGGTACCCTAGCAAAGTGCCTGAGCCAAATAATTCACGCACAGTAGCAACGATGATCAAAATCAAGCTGTAACCCAAACCATTCCCGATACCGTCTAAGAATGAGTTCCATGGGCCATTTTTCATCGCGTACGCTTCAGCACGGCCCATAACAATACAGTTCGTGATGATCAAGCCCACAAAAACAGCAAGCTTTTTGCTGACGTCGAATGCGTAAGCTTTCAACACTTGATCCACCACGATTACCAAGGAAGCAATAATCGTCATCTGAACGATGATTCGAATGCTAGATGGCACATGGTTACGGATCAAGGAGATTGATAAGTTCGAGAATGCGCAAACAGCAGTTAATGCTAAGCACATAATAAGCGCAACAGACAGCTGTGAAGTCACCGCCAACGCAGAACATATTCCTAAAATTTGAAGAGCAATTGGGTTGTTCGACACCAATGGCTCAAATAATGCTTTCTTAGCTTCACTGGCCATGATTAACCTCGCTCCTGTACGTTTGTTTTCATAGATATAGAGGCTTGATTTTGCTGACCGCGAACTTTGTCGAGATAAGGTCCAAAGCCATTTTCACCCAGCCAAAATTGAACAAGATTGGTAACCCCGTTACTCGTTAGAGTAGCACCGGCAAGACCGTCTATTTTGTAATCGGCCTGAGGTGTACCTGCGACTACGGTGCCTTTAATTAATTGAAGAATTGGCTCACCTGAAGCATCGTTGACCTTCTTGCCAACCCAGCTTGATTGCCATTTCTTATTTTCAATTTCACCACCAAGGCCCGGCGTCTCTTTGTGTTCGTAGAAAGTAATACCGCTTACCGTGTTAGCGTCACCCTCAAGTGCGATAAAACCGTACATTGTGCCCCAAAGACCATAGCCTTTGACCGGCAAAATAATTTTATCGATCGCACCCTGATTCTTAACAAGATACACATTTGCGTACTTTGAAAGTCCACCGATTTGCGCAATATCTTGGTCATCGCTAAGTTCAACTCGATATTCTGCGTCTTTTGAAGCCTTGCGTTGATCGAAAGTAGTGGCATCAACAGCATCAGTAACTGCGCCAGTAGCTATGTCGATAACCAATGAATCAATCTGCTCGAAAGCTTGATCAACCGTCTTACCTTCTAAACTTATTCCAGATACAGCAAGAATGTTGTTTTTCTTATCAAGCAAGGCATTGGCTACTTGCGTAGGCTTAAGCAAAGTTGCTGCGCCTGACACAATGATTGAACAGACCAAGCATAGCAAAGTAGCAACACCAATTGTTTTTACTATGTGATCGTTTGGCAAATGGAAGAAGCCAGCTTGCTTGGTAGCGCCTTTCATACTTCGAGTCTCAAGATTGAGATTATTAAACTTTTTCATAACGTTACACCTACGCTGTTGCAGAATAACGCTTTGTACGGCGTTTAATATTGCCTTGTACCACAAACCAATCAATCAACGGCGCAAACAAGTTAGCAAATAAAATTGCGAGCATAATCCCCTCTGGAAAAGCTGGATTCACCACACGGATGAGAATCGTCATCAAACCAATCAAGAAACCGTACCAGAATCGGCCGGCATCAGTCATCGAAGCACTGACTGGGTCCGTCGCCATGAATACCATACCAAAAGCAAGACCGCCGATAACAAAGTGCCACTGAGGCGTGAGTGAAAACATGGGATTTGTATCGCTTCCGACAGCATTAAAAAGCAATGTTGTGGCTACAACGCCGACGGCAACACCCAGCATAATCCGCCAAGAGGCTATCTTGGTTGCTAATAAAAATACAGCACCAATCGCGATGGCAATCACCGAGGTTTCCCCTATGGAGCCGGCGATATTACCGAAAAACGACTGTTGAAGAGTGAAACCCGCCTGAGTCAATGCATCAACGCCGCCAGCTGCAGCTACCCCCAGTGCTGTAGCGCCCGTGTAGCCATCAACCGCTACCCAAACTGCGTCGCCAGAAATTTGGATTGGGTAAGCGAAATATAAAAATGCTCGTCCGGTGAGTGCTGGATTTAAAAAGTTCTTACCCGTTCCGCCGAATACCTCTTTACCGATCACGATACCAAACGAGATACCTAGCGCGGCTTGCCATAAAGGCAGCGTTGCAGGAACGATCAAGCTAAATAGAATAGACGTAACGAAAAAGCCTTCGTTAATTTCATGTCCGCGTACTGAGGCAAACAGAACTTCCCAAAAACCACCGACTATAAAAACGGTTGCGTAAATTGGGAACCATTGCCAAAAGCCAAACCAAAAATTATCAAACAGGCTTGTTGGATCGTTTCCTAGTCCAAAGAAATTCAAGATATCAGCACGCCACCCTATCGAGGTTAAAAGCTCTGGGTTACTGGCAAATACTGTATTGGCTTGCAGACCGACGTTGTAGCAGCCAATAAATACGGCTGGAAACGCGGCCAGCCAAACAAATATCATCACTCGTTTCAGGTCTATTCCGTCACGAACGTGATTGCGGCCGCGGTTGACGTCAGCCGGAGAATAAAAAATGGTATCTACCGCCTCATACAGAGCATAGAACTTCTCGTACTTACCGCCATTGGTAACGTGTGGATGTATATTATCCAAAGTGCGTCGTAAAAAAGACATATTAACCTTCCGTCTCGATTTGCGTTAGCGTACTACGGAGCACCGGGGCAAAATCATGTTTGCCCGGGTCTACGAAAGAAAGCAGAGCCATATCTTCTTCAACCAGCTCGAGGCACCCTAATTCCTGCGCCGAATCAGTGTCTTTAACAAGTAAAGCTCTGATTAAAGGCGTTGGGAGTATATCGAGCGGCATCACACGTTCGAATACACCAATCGGAACTATGGCTCTTGGGGAACCATTTTGAGAACTGGTAATGTTATATGACCTAGGTTTAAATAAATTTGCCAGAAACACATTGCTCGCTGAAAACTTATTGGCACCTGGGGCCAACCAACCCATGAAGTCTCGACTATCATCTTCCTCGATAACAGAGACTTGATTATCATAGCGTCCAAGATAGTCAAGAACGCCTTCGGCCACATGACCGTTTAAAACTGAACCACTGACGATTCTCTTTTTACCTTCAGCCAGTCTTCCCTCCACCAGATCGCTGACCTTGGCACCCTGACGAGTCTTGAAAACTCTGGGAGAATTAACAAGAGGACCGCCTAAAGCAATATACCTTTCGCCCGAAATACAGCCATGTGTGAAGAATGACCCTATTTCGATAACATCTTGATAGCCGATTGTCCAAACAACCTTCTCCGCAAACACTGGATCAATGAAGTGTACATGGGTACTGCTTAATCCCGCAGGATGCTTTCCAGCAAAAGATGCAGTACTTAAATTTGCACCTTCAACGGTTGGTAATTTGGCACCATCAGCTTGACAAATATAGACCGGCACACCGATCTTATTGAGAATACTGATTCCTTTAATGTACTGTGACGAACACTCATTAATAACCACACTGGGGTCGGCAGCCAACGGATTAGTATCCATCACGTTCACGAAGATCGATTTGGGCACGGCATCGACGGCGGGTATTTTCCCATAAGGTCTGGTACGAAAAGCTGACCACAAACCGCTCTTTTGCAGTAACCGACTCAGATCATCAGACTCCACAGAGTTCAGATCCAGCGCTTTTGCTTCATCAATAAGCTCAGCCTCATCACCCTCAACATCAATAACGACCGATAAAAGTGCCCGTTTTGCCCCACGATTAATCGAAGCAACCTTTCCGGATGCTGGCGCTGTAATGATCACACCCGGATTCTTTTTGTCTTCGAACAAAGGCGTACCGCGTTTTACAGAATCCCCTTCGCGAACCAACATTGTCGGCTTCAGCCCAACATAATCATCGCCAAGGACTGCTACCGACGAAACCTCTGATGCCACATCTATGCGATCATCTGGACGACCGCGCAAGGGTATATCTAACCCTTTCTTCACTTTAAAAAACAATGGCTACCTCACCGTGTTTATCGAATACCTAACCAACTGACTGTTCAGTTGTTCAATTCCTCGCCTTATGCACTGGGAATTAGTTAGGATTTAAAATTGCGGCCAACCTGGAGCGCCAAATAAACGACGCCAAATCAACCTGAAAATCGCTTCTACTCTGCGGGCGCGATATTATACAACTTTGCGGTTGTCAGCAATAGAGATCTGGCTTGAATCATCACCGAAAATAGGATTTTATCTATTTCGCCTAAACACAGAAGATAATATAACTAAATTGGTAAAAACGGCATGAACCACTAAGATGGTGATGATGGTTTGGGAACCCATGATTAATTCCAGATTTTCTTTGCGAGACCAGGGCGCGTGTAGCAACTGATCCTAATTATAATGGAGGTCACCTGCTCCATTATAAATTCATAGTAACAGCATTGCGCGCTTAGGGTTCTGCCCAGCAAGCGCTTAAAATTTTCTTATACTCGCTTTTGTTGTTTCGTAAAGAGAACTAGTCATGTCGGTACAACAATCCATTGATTGCAAAAGAATCTGCTGGCCACAGGTATTATAGAATTAATCGGAGGTTCGCTTAGCGTTGTGCTAACCTATCGGTAGCTCTTTAGTTTACCAGACACCAATTTAGAACAGACAAGGCTTAGTGTCGTCACATAATCAAATAACCCAGCCCCTAAAATGAATTTAGAAAAAGTCATATTCGCCTTCTTTATCATTCTCGCCCTATCGGTCAACACTAGTTTTTTTATTTCTGGACTCATTGCTCCGGACAATCTACAAGCCATAGAACTCTGGCTTGCTCTGAGTGTGAGTTTGATTTGTACCTTTTTAAAATTTGGAGATAGAACTCAATTTGGGTCTACAGTATTGGCCTCGAGCTTAGTCGTGGATATTCTGCTGATCGCCGCGGCAATAATTTGGGGCATTGCTTCATTTGACTCGAGCGCACTGTTAAGCACAGCTCAAACCGCGACTATACTTTCATTGGCTGGCGGCGCTCTGGTTGCTAACCTTTTGTCTGTAATACTCTTAATTATTGAAACGAGCCAATTACGTAGGTAAATCTTGCAATACTATTGAAGTCGTGAAATCTTAGCTAGACCAAAAGCCAGATGACCAATATATTTTTTCTGGTATTGCGGCGGATGCGCATGCCATTGATTGTTTTAGTTTCTGTTTACTCAGTCGCCACCCTTGGTATGACTCTGATACCCGGAGTAACTCCCAGCGGTGACGCATGGAGAATGACGTTTTTTCAAGCGTTTTACTTTGTCAGTTTTATGGGAACAACTATAGGCTTCGGCGAAATACCTCATGAATTTACCCAATTACAAAGAAGCTGGGTACTCGTTTGTATCTATACATCAGTAATTGCCTGGCTCTATGGGATCGGTAGCTTGCTGAGGCTGGTTCAGGACGAATCATTTCTGCACGCCGTTTCTTGGCGAAATTTTCAGCAAAGCATAAAAAAGATAGATACGCCTTTCTACATTATTTGCGGCTATGGGGAAACCGGAGAGATGATCAATCACGGTTTGACCGACCTTGGTATTCAGACAGTGATTCTGGATGTTGAAAAAGAGCGTATTTCTAGCTTAGAGCTGGGTAACTTTTTAGTAAGTCCAATTGCAGTCACTGCCGATATTACTGATCCAGACAATCTGGTAAAGGCCGGAATCAACCATGCATTTTGTAAGGGCCTGATCGCGGTTACAAATCACGATCACATAAACCTACAGGTGGCGGTCGCGGGAAAGTTGGTAAATAACAAGATAAAACTTATAAGTCGCTCGGAAATTGAAGACGAGGCAAAAAATATGGCCTCATTCGGAACAGACTTGATTATTAATCCTTACTTAGTATTTGCTCGCCGACTTAGAATGTTGATAACGACACCCGGACTTTTTCAGATACAACATTGGTTTATCAATCAGTACGCTAATGAAGGAATTACTCAGGATTTAACCGAAAACGGCCTTCCTGCAGGCAATTGGGTTATCTGTGGATATGGTCGTTTTGGCAAAGCAATTCATGAAGCAATTGGTGATGTAGTCGATAACGTGACAATTGTCACACCAGACCCTATATCTGACAGAGCGCCTGATAACAGTATCGTAGGACGCGGTACAGAGGCAGACACTTTGTTGGAGGCAAACCTTAGGAGCGCTGATGTAATCGTTGCGGCAAGCGAGGATGACGCTAACAATCTATCGATCGTAATGACTGCTAAACAGCTTAACTCCGAGATAATTACGATTGCTCGATCAAGTAAAGAAGCCAACAAAACCCTCTTCAATCATGCAAACTGTCACTACACGTTACGACGCAGCCTAGTAGTCGCAAACGAAGTGTTGACCTATATCTCAAGACCGCTGGTGACAAAGTTCATCCGTTTTAGCGGATCGCTAAGTGAAAACGAAGTCAGCCAACTTCTTAACGAAATCGACCGACTCACTGGGTTGAAAGAACCAATCACGTGGAGATTAGTGATAACACCCGAGAGCTCCCCAGAACTAGTTGACTTTTTGTCAAATGGAGTTGTAACCACACTGGGCCAAATAAGCGAGTCGAACAGAGTTAACCATAGTCGATGTTTACCATTGTTGCTGTTACGAGATGGAATTAGTACTGTTCTACCTAGCCTCGATGAGCAGATTGAAATAGGAGATCAAATTCTTTTTTGCGGGCCAAAGGGTTCCACGCTGCTACCACAGCACCTACAGCATAATACTGAATTGCTCGACACACTCATAAATAATAACAAACACTACATCCCCTTGCTGCGCTGGCTCCAACGCAAACAATAAGCAACAGGGCTACAGAACAATAAAAAAACACCGCAAATGCAAAAGATAGAACAATTATTTGAACGACTCAACCAAGTAATATTGGGCAACCCTGAGGCCACAAAACTTGCCGTGGTTTGCTTGCTTGCCAAAGGGCATTTACTGATCGAGGATATCCCAGGCGTGGGGAAAACCACACTTTCTCATGCTATTGCCGATCTTTTCGGCCTGCCCTATAAGCGCGTGCAGTTTACCAGTGATCTCCTTCCCTCCGATATTTTGGGTATGACACTATTTGATATGGATACTAAGAAGTTCCGTTTTAAAAGAGGCCCAGTTTTCACTTCACTTCTGCTCGCCGATGAGGTCAACAGAGCGACACCGAAAACACAAAGTGCTTTACTACAAGCAATGGAGGAAAAGCAGGTTTCCATTGAGGGACAGCAAATCAATCTTCCTGATCCTTTTTTCGTAATTGCCACTCAAAATCCACTCGAGCAAAGTGGCACATTTCCACTTCCAGAGTCGCAACTTGATCGCTTTTTGATGCGTATCTCACTGGGCTATCCGGGGGCTGAGTTTGAAAAATCATTACTCTTGCAACAAGGAGGAAAGAATAATCTTAGCACCAGCGAAGCGATATTTGATGCTTCACAAGTCAGTGCTCTGTGCTCAAAGGTAGACAAAGTACATGTCAGTGAATCTCTAGTGGATTACCTACAAAGGATACTTGCAGAGACGCGAAATGCAGGAAAGTTTGTACACGGACTTTCACCACGAGCAGGTTTACAGTGGCTACAAGCGGCTAAGGCACTCGCATTTATTAGTGGTCGGGACGCGGTACTCCCAGATGACATTAAAGAACTAGCTGAACACACGGCGGCTCACAGACTTCATTGCAATGACGGAGCCAGTTCGAAAGACGAACTTAATTCGATCTTATCGACAATCGCAGTGGTTTGAGAGCGCGCCTTTATGGAAAACTTTACAATAGGTCGGAGACAGATTTACATACTGCCAACCCGAATGGGCTGGTATTTCGGCATGATAATGCTGGCGCTTTTCGGTATTGCTATCAAATTCGACAATCAAGCCGCTTTCATGATGTTGTTTGTTCTCATTTCAATGGCTCTTATTGGCATGATATACACGCACAACAACGTACTGGGGCTCAGTCTATCCAGCCTTGTAAGCAAATCTGTTTTTGCTGGTGAGCGCGCTAACTTCCCAGTTATTGTTAATAACGACACCAGCAAAAAAAGAGAAGCAGTTTGGATAGTAAGTGGAGGTTTTCATCAAGTCGTGTCCCTTAACCCTCACGAGCGCCAACAAGTTGAGTTGAAGCTCCCAACCTTGCAACGGGGATATTTTAATTGCGAGCCAGTAACCATCACATCACTGTATCCCTTGGGGATATTTTTTTGTTGGACGAAGCGTTTCTCACCCTCCAAGCGCTGCCTTGTTTACCCACAGCCAC
>JAKVBA010000027.1:96793-111168 GCA_022447525.1 Gammaproteobacteria bacterium | reverse complement strand
AAAGAAAAAAATCGCGTCCGCGGCGATAATTGTCGTAATTAAGCCTGAGCTTGTAGATCGGATCCAGTCTGATAAACCTGGGTTGCAAATCAGGTTGCGTAGGTCAACGCTGTGACCGCCCACCATCGAATTCCAGAGCATTTCAACCGTATTGGAATCTGTTGTAAATGGGTGCTCTGGATGCAGCGAAATTGATAATCGCCAGTCGCCACCGCTCGAGCATAACAACGTCCAGATTTTTGATTGAAGTAACGGTGTGCATCACTGATCCAACCACCGTGTTAAGCAATAAAGCACATGACTTTGGTGACGATTCTGAGTTCTTGGGCGAAGCAAAAATAACTTGGTAGATTATGTGTTCATTAAATCGGATTGAAATTCACCAATTGGTTTACAACGGATGGCGATAATAACTCAACATTCACAGTAAATAGACAATTGATCTTTAAGGCATAGCTTGTTTATACTGAGCCCGGGACGTTGGGGGAAGCGATTTTTGCTTTCAAGTAGGGACGTGAGTGTTAGGTGACCAGCGTACAAGAAGATAAACACATAAGTTAATAACTGTATATGCGTTTTTCTTACCCTGTTTGTATTGCTTGCTGATAAGGAAATAAGGTACATGAGTAAGATTGACATACCAATCGTAAGAATCATGTGGGGTATTGTTAGATGAATTATGCGTTGGTTGTGGATTCCGCAGCGGCCTTACCTGAATCGATATTAACATCGAATTCTATTTTCGTGCTGCCAATTATTATTAACTTTGATGGTGAGACTCAAGATGACGTTATCAGTGAATCAGAGTTAGTTCGCCTATATCAGGGCAATTCTTTTACGGTAAAAACAAAGTTGACGACTGCCCCTCCTAGCCCAGAGCAGGTAAAGGAGTTTTTGTTATCCAAAGTTATTTTGCATGCAGACAACGTGATTTGCTTGTCGCTCTCGAAGGCCACCAGTTCTACCTTTGAGAATGTAAAAAGGGCCGCTGAGTCTATTGCTGATGACGCTCGTGTTGTACGTACTGAGTCGGGTATAAATGAGCCTTTAAGAATTACAGCATTGAATTCTGCTACCACGATTGCAGGCTACGGGCTGGTGGCAATTTATGCCGACCGACTACTTTCAAAAGAGCAAGATTTTGAGCGAGCGACTGAAATTATTAAACAGTTTATCAACGTAACTCGAACATACGTTATTGTCCGCGATCTGGTCTTTTCTCGAAAGCGAGCGCTTCAAAGGGGCGTAAAAACGATTGGGTACAGCACCGCGTTGCTCTGCAAAACAATTGGGTTGACCCCCATCGTCGAAATTACTAGGGATAAAACCACTCCGGTATCGACGCAAAAGAGTTTCTTTGGTGCACTTGAGCAAATCGTCGTTTATCTTATTCAAAGAATCGAGGAAGGGCTTTTTTATAACGTCATCAATATAAACTACGCTGGAGACTTAGACGATTTGTTCGCGCTTTCGAGTATGGAAAGGCTTAAGTCGGTTGCCAATCAGTACCAGGTTAAACTTTTATTCGGTGTCATGGGGTTGGCTTCGAGTGCCGTATATGGTCCGGGCGCGTTTTCGGTCGGGATTGCGCCTAAGAATCAAGCTGCGGTTCTAGGTTGAGTGACTAAATTTACTCGATTTGACGCTTGAAATACGTCGTATGAAACTCGACCTGAGCCTTTATCTTGAGGCTGTCTTGTCTATAAGAATTCAGGTCTGGTTTTTTTACCTTAAAAAACGAGTGCTGCAGCACTAGGTTGTTTTCTCATTGATCTCCGAAAATTAGCTTTGCCACGTCTTTTGATGCCGGTATCGGTTATTGAAATTATGGATCTTAAGCTGGCGTCGTCTTGATCCTTCCCCATTTGATGTCATCCTTTAAATTAGTTCCAGTTTCCAATGGTGATTTGGCCTCAAAGTTTGATGCCCGGGCGCCGTCAGACACAGTTGCAATAGCACGAGCACTCTAATCATTGCTACCTGTCTGCAGATGAGATAATTCGATCTTTATCCTCAACGCCATCTAGGGCGCGCGAGTCTTACTCAAAAATCCCAAAGCGCGGTCCATGCTAGATACGCTTGTGCTAATTTCCAACTCCTTTACTTAAAAAGCTGCGCTCTTAAACTGGTTTAAGTAAAGGCCACCTATTGACGTTACATCCTGAAATTAAGTAAACAAAAAAGATATTTGGGTATTGGTGCGGACAGCTATCTTTTGCGCTTAACCGATCTAATCAATTTTGATCAAGTTTGAAACTTTAGGATAAATTTGCGATTGAGTTGATCTAGCAAACTCCTCTGTTTATTCTGTACGGGCACCAATGCAGGAATAACGGAGAACAAACATGTTAAAAAACCTCGTAATCGTTGTTGTAGTTGTACTAGGTTTGGTTGCAAGCCCGGCCGACGCACAAAATATCAAGGAAACACCAGAACAGAAAGCCTTTAAGTTTCGTACGAGCCTGTTTCAAACTTTTTCATGGAAATTAGGGCAGCTCCATAGTGCTCAAAGCGCAAGCGATGAGACAGGTTTCATCAATCATGCAAACGATTTGTTAGTACTCGCAAAAATGACCGGGGAAGGCTTTGAGATAGCAAACAGTATGCCAGAGGGTACGAGAGCAAAGTCAGAGATCTGGGAAGACCCCGAAGGTTTTAGTTCTAAGACTCAAACATTCGTTGATGCGGTCTCATCCCTTACTGAGGAAGGAGCAATGGAATCATTCAAAGTTAGGGACTTTGCTTCTAAGAATTGCGGTGGCTGTCACCGTGAGTACCGAACTAAAAAATAAAAACGTTAAATTCCTATTGGCGAGTTAGAAGTCAAACTCGCCAACGGGTATTGAATCTGCACAGCAGTTGATTGTTCCGTAAACAATTAGCGCACTCGCTATAACGGTAATCAGCGCTACTAGTGACTTTGAATCGCGTATAAATCCGTCGTTATGTGTCGACGACTTATAGCCGGATATCATGCTTTTAGTGAGCGTTTTTCTGCGAGCTATTCGATAGTAAATTATCGCAAGGATATGTAGCCCCACCATAAAGCAAAGCGCGTCGAAACTAAAACTGTGTATCTTGCCTATTATTATGCGAGTTTCGTAGTTGACCAAGCCACTTAAGGGAGCAAAGGTGTAATCGTCAGTGTTGAATAAGCCGGTTCCGACCTGAACTGTTAGCAATAGCAGCAAAACCAGTACCGACAAGCTTCCTTGGCTCGAATGACCGAGATTTTCTCCGGATGAATTATTGTCTTTTTTGTTGGTTCTATTTTTTGATATCGGTAGCTTTGCAATTTGCTTGATAAGATTCGAAAACAGGGCGTATCTGGTGCCGACGAAGCCCCAAAAAATTCTGAATACCAAAAGGAAGAATACCAAATAGCCACTCCAAAAATGATGTTGAAGATTCTCCAATAATTCGATTGATATCCAGCAGTAAGTAATCCCGACTACCAATAGCCAGTGAAAGAGTCTGGTTGATAAATCCCATACCAATCCTTTCTTTTGAAGTTTTGTCATTGAAGTAGTCTGGATGGTCAATGTGTGTATTGAGTATATGTCGTTCAACGTCGGCAAGGCGAGTACATTATAGGCAAAAACCTAGGACTTGTAAGAGACTAAGGTGGCGTATTCTATTTTGATGATAGAGGAGATGATGCAAAAGATGTTCTCACATGACACTGTCATGGCGATTTGGGAAGACACACCACAGATTGATTTTTGTTCTGTCGAAATAATGCGTTAGTTGCTTACCATCATTGACCTCGGTGATTTGATTTACAGCAAGAACCGCTCTAATCATGATTCGGTCATCCGTTTCGATTTAATGTAACTTAGCGGCGCCAATAAGAGAATCAAACGGTTCTCATTTGGCTGACATGTCGATGAATATGTCTGGTCTGGATCGTGTGTTTTAATCAGCAACTAAGGTGATCTTAACTACATTATCTAGCTCAATCACAATACATAATGATCGTACTTCTCTTTTGAAATAGTCGGCTGATTTGTAATACTGTCGCGAGAACTTAGATTCAGACATCACTAACTCGGGGACCACTAGATAGTTAGATTAATCAAATGTAAACTCTAACTGTATACTGCACGATTTAGCGCTTATGTCTACGCATGCGTCTAGTAAAAAGAATTTTTGGCTTTTTCAGTCGTAACAACGAAAGACAACTGCTGCTATGTGATTTTGTACCACACAACAAGGAGCGTCCAAAATCTTCCATCCAGACTTGTCACGGTGTCCGCCGACTCATTATTGAAGGAGGCAGCGGAGGCTTTTTCTATGAAATTGCGAAATTTTAGCTAAGCTATCAATCTTGACTCAAGTAGAGCATTAAGTTGTTGATCGATCAGACTTTACGCTCTAGGAAGTTAAACGACAAAACTCTGTTTGGGGTTGGACGTTAATTCGATTTTGACGTGTATTGAAAGTTAAAAGAATAAGTTACTTTTATCCAATAGATTTTTAGGCGTAAAAAACCGTAATTGGGGTAAAGCCAGTTTGGTGATGCTGGCTAGATTTCTTTGCAGTATCGAGCTGACCTGATCATTGATCGGTAATCCGCGGCCTATATTAGCCATCTGCAGTTGAAATACACTTTCTTTGGCCGCGGCAAGTAGTGGGCTTGATGCACAACCATAAGGGGTCAACGCATACGTATTTAGACTGCCAAAACTCAAAAGCGACAACTCTACTTGAGGTTGATAGCGTTCAAGTGAGCGGTTTTCTAGACTAGAGATACAGTTTCTGGCAGCCATCTCACCCATGTTGAGTGCATGATAGGCTTGCTTTGCTTGCTTGCTTTGAGTGTTGGCAAGGTCTCCCGCAATAAAAACTTGTTCAAAGGACTGACCGCTACTACACCTGGCTTGTAAAAATTCGTTGGTTGAAATACCCGTGGACGAGCTAATAAACATGCCAGAGTCAGCTAATCGCTGAGAGCTCGTACCAGCTGTCCAAATCGTGATATCCGATTTAAGAACTTCGTTGTTATTTAGGCGAATCTCGCCTTCTTTAACTACTTCAATGGTACTGTTTAAATACAAATCAATTCCATTTGTCGCGCACAGCTCTGTAATAGAGTTGCCAACGTCTCGGTATCTGGCATTAAACAAAGCTGGTTGCTGCTCAATCAGGCGCAGATTTACATCCGGCCGAGATTGATATTTACGATGCAATTCACCTAGTACTTCTAGTCCAGTAAATCCGCCACCGACCACGGATATGGTCGTATCCGTTGCTTTGGCGGTATTCTCCGATAAGATTGTCTCAAGTCGCTGTTTTAAGGCAACCACGTCATCGAGTCGTTTGAACGGTATCGTGTGTTCTTTTGCGCCATCGACTCCGTAGTACTCAGTCTTGTGTCCGATGCAAATGATAATTGCATCGTAGTCCTCTGACAGGCCGCTCTGGTATTTTATCGTGTTTGTTTGAGGGTTTACTTCGCTGACTTCATCTTGCCAGAATCGATGCTGTGAACAAGAAAGTAAGCTTTCGTAGCTCAGAGTTAAATTATCAACCGTTTTAACATCTGAGAGTAGTTCGTGGATATTTGGGCTCCATTCAAAGTGAGAATCTTTGTCTATCAATGTGACAGAGTATTGATTATCGAAAACTCTTGCAGCGCTTACTCCAGCAAAACCGCCTCCTATAATGGCGATTTTTGCCTTGTCTGTGCCTGACTCATGAGTAGTGACTTTCTTTTTCATAAACGAAGGAGGCTAAGTATTTCTTAGTCTAAATTTAACAACAGTTTCTAGCTGCGCAGGCTACCAGACTTTTATCGGTTGGGGCAATAATTTGCGGGTCTTCTTTGCCGCTTCTGCGTCAGATGATTTATCGCTAATAAAATACTGAGTTAACGTTTCTCTCCCCAAGTCGACGCAAGGAACTATGAGAGCGTCGACACAATGAATCATATTTAAGGCAAGATAGCTGAGTTGGTGTTGCCCACGCATTGTGATCAATCACTAATCTAGTGTGACGGCTGTTAGATAAAAAAACCTGTTTGACAACTCCGGGGCCTAATGTAGTAACCTTGATCGCGAGTCGAGGATACGCGATCGCTTTTCTGTTAACCTGACTGAAACTTTTATTTGCTCAGATACGCCATAGCCTCTTCCATCCCTTTGAGAGTAAGAGGGTGCATACGATCATCCATTAAATCTTGAATGATCCGAGTAGAGTGGGTGTGTTGCCAGTATTCCTTGGGGGTCGGATTTAACCACACCATTTTGTCGTATGTTTCACTAAATCGTTTGAGCCAGTTGGCGCCGGGTTCTCGGTTCATAAAATCTATGCTGCCGCCGGAATGGGTAATCTCGTAGGTCGCCATTGCCGCATCGCCTACAAAAATCACTTTGTAGTCGCTACCGTATTTACGCAAAACATCATGGGTAGGCATGACCTCGTCATAGCGCATTTCGCTGTTTTGCCACAGACCATCGTAGATGAAGTTATGGAAATAAAAATATTCCATATGCTTAAACTCGACTCTCGCGGCACTAAATAATTCTTCACAGGTGCGTACATACGGATCCATTGATCCACCAACATCAAATAAAAGAAGTACTTTTACTGAGTTGTGTCTCTCTGGAACCATTTTGATGTCGAGCAGGCCGGCATTGTGAGCGGTAGAACGAATCGTATCGTCTAAATCAAGCTCTTCTTCAGCACCAGTTCGAGCAAACTTACGCAAGCGACGCAGTGCCATCTTGATATTTCTAGTGCCCAGTTCAATGCTATCGTCAAGATCCTTAAAATCGCGTCGGTCCCAAACCTTAACCGCGCTCTTACCACCACCAGGTCCGCCAACACGTATTCCTTCGGGGTTATAGCCACTGTGGCCAAAAGGCGATGTGCCGCCGGTGCCAATCCACTTGTTGCCACCCTCGTGGCGCTCTTTCTGCTCTTCCAAACGCTTTTTGAATGTCTCGATAAGTTTTTCCAGACCACCAAGCGACTCAATTTGTGCTTTCTCTTCTTCTGTTAGTGTTTTTATGAATTCGGCGCGTAACCAATCTTCGGGTATTAAAGCCTCAATAAAGTCTTCGAGTTGTTCCAACTCGGTGAAGTGGGCTTTGAAAGCGCGGTCAAATTTATCGAAATTCTTTTCGTCTTTGACCATACATGTTCTGGCCAAGTAGTAAAACTGCTCAATGTCGGCGAAAACAATATGATGTTCCAGCGCCGTGATTAAATCAGACAGCTCACGAATCGTAACGGGCAGACCTTGACGGCGGAGGGTGTCGAAAAAATTGAGTAGCATAGTGTCAGATTTACTACTGGTTACGGGTTTCTCTGCGATGCATAAACGCTAGGCGCTCTAATAATTGTACATCTTGTTCGTTTTTCAACAAGGCGCCGTAGAGTGGAGGTATCGCCTTATGATTATCACGATCCTTTAAAATATCATCTGGAATATCATCCGCCATCAACAGCTTTAGCCAATCGATCAGTTCCGAGGTGGATGGCTTTTTCTTCATGCCTGGAATCGAGCGTACTTCAAAAAATACATCAAGCGCATCTTTCACTAATGTCTTCTTTGCGTTTGGGTGATGAACGTCGACGATTTGTTCCATGGTCGTTCGATCTGGGAAGTTGATGAAATGGAAAAAGCATCTGCGTAGGAAGGCGTCAGGTAGTTCTTTTTCGTTGTTGCTGGTGATGATGATGATTGGGCGGTGTTTTGCCTTTATGGTTTGTCCAGTCTCGTAGACAAAGAACTCCATTTTGTCGATTTCCACCAACAAATCATTTGGAAACTCAATATCGGCTTTATCGATTTCGTCGATCAGCAGCACGACTTGTTCGTCTGACTCGAACGCTTCCCAAAGTTTACCCTTTTTGATGTATTGGCTGATATCGCTTACGTCGCCGTCGCCAAGCTGTGAGTCTCGCAGTCTAGACACTGCGTCGTACTCGTATAGGCCTTGTTGTGCTTTTGTGCTTGATTTGATGTGCCATTGAATCAGACGCTTCCCCAAGCTTTCAGCGACTTCTTCAGCCAACATGGTTTTGCCAGTTCCGGGTTCACCTTTAATCAACAACGGTCGTTGCAAAATGATTGAGGAATTGACCGCTAAACTTAGGTCTGCGGTGGAAATATAATTGTCGCTGCCATTAAATTGCATGGTTTCTCTCAATGTTTGTTTCAGGTTTGTCTGGTCTTCTTACGATCGACCGAGTATAGGGCACGGGGATCAATAAATTGTATGTCAAAACAGGTCAAAAACGATCAAATTATCAATGAAACTCAGTCAGACTTGTTTGCTAATGACATTCAAAGCTCACCATTAATCGTTCAGCGTGACGGTTTAGATATCGAATATAGGCCTGATGCCTTTTCTTGTGAAATGAGTCAAAAGTGGTTCGTTGACTTGCTGAATAAAACTCCTTGGAAACAGGATGAGGTCGTTGTTTATGGGAAAAGGCATCTCGCTCCACGCTTAAGCTGTTGGATGGGCGAAAGTTGGATGACTTATACCTATTCAAAAAATAAAATGCGGCCGAGGGCCTGGGGCGAATTGCCCTGGAAAATCAAGACTCACGTAGAGGGGATGACGGGTGAGACCTTCAATAGTGTACTTATAAATTATTATCGAAATGGTCAAGACTCAAATGGGTGGCATGCAGATGATGAGATTGAGTTGGGCCCACAACCAACAATAGCATCGCTTAGTCTCGGTGCGTCTCGAGATTTTTATCTGCGTAATAAGCATGACCACAAAGACAAGCTTAAACTTAGTCTGAAGGCTGGGAGTCTATTGATGATGCGAGGTACAACTCAAGATCATTGGCAGCACAGTGTGCCAAAACGCGCTAGTGCAGGCCCCAGAATTAATCTCACGTTCAGGACAATGCGTGTTAATTGTTGAAAAGGTTCTCCCACAATATCTTGATTTTCTCGCCAGCGATAGCAGCATTTGCTAATACCGCCTCGATCGTGTCCGGTTGTTGATTCTTATCCCCCAGAGCAAGGTTAGTAATGGCCGACAGACCGGTCACCTTCATGCTCGCGTGATTGGCAGCAATCACTTCTAATACGGTCGACATGCCTACCGCGTCCGCTCCAATTGTCCGAAACATCCTTCTTTCTGCTGATGTTTCCAGCGAGGGTCCAGAGACACCAATGTACACGCCGTGTTTTAGATTAATGTGTCTAGATTTAGCGATTTGCTGCATTTTCAAGTTGGTATCGGGGCAATAGGCCCTGGACATATCGGGGAACGTAATACCAAAATGATTGTCTTGGCCAATCAGGGGGTTAGTGCCGGTAAAATTAATATGATCATTGATAAGCATGACATCACCGGGCTTAAAATTAGGGTTCAATGCCCCCGCCGCATTGGTAACCACTAGGTGATTTGCGCCCAGCGCCGACATAAGATAGGTGAGGGTTGTTACTTCCTCAGCACTATAGCCCTCGTAGAGATGATGTCGGCCTGAGCATATTGCTATATTAGCCTCACCATTGGTGACAATATTGATGGTGCCCAAATGACTCGGCGCCGTAGCCCTTGGAAGACCTTCAATGTCTGCGTAGTCAAGTAAAGTTAGGCTTTTAAATTCACTTAAAGCCAAACCTGATAAGCCACTACCTAAGATAATAGCGGTATCAATATAACCTTCAAATCTTTGTCGAATGGAATTCTCTGCTGCAGAAACTCGTTGTTTTAACATCTGGTTTTTCTCTCATTTTTTATAATCGAAGCTGTGGTAGATCAGCTGATCATGATCAGGCATAATTCCTTCGATGATGCTGATTAAATCAAAACGAAATTGCAGGGAGACGCAGCCTTGGGCTTGAGGATTATAGATCAAAAACAACTGCAAATTTTGCGTGATTATCAACCAAAACATAGGGCACAAAAAAGTCTGATGCAAGCCGCTGTGGCCATGATCCTAAGAGACGGCGAGTGTGGCACCGAGGTTTTGTTGATGCAACGTGCTTATCACCCTAGGGATCCGTGGTCGGGGCAGATGGCATTTCCAGGGGGGAAAATTGATCCAGTGGATAAAACGTCAAAAGCCGCGGCAATCAGAGAGGCTTTTGAAGAGGTGGGAGCAAACTTAACTGAGCAGGATTACGTCGGTCAACTGGATGATTTATATGGCCTTAAAATGGATAAGATCTTTACCGTACACATAGCATGTTTCGTTTTTAAACCGGATCGTGACTTAAACTTGGTTGGCAATGAAGAGGTTGCTGACCTAGTTTGGATGCCATTGGCTCACCTGCAAGATAGGGCTAATGCCCATGAGATGGTGCATCCTACTGATCCTTCGATTGTGACACCTGCGGTGATGATAAACGAGCACAAATCGCAAATTTTGTGGGGGCTTAGTCTGCGAATGCTAAGCAATCTCAATACTGTATTAGGTTGTGAAATGGCGGTACTGAATCAAGAACAAATTAAAATTCTAAGAGATATTGAGAATCGAGAAGTCAGTCCTGACATCGCAGAGAGTATCGAGGCTGAAATGCGCGACGCCTAGTCACTTCATGGCCTTGTATGGATAAGACTGGTTAGTTGTTTTGAGAATGAAAGGTTGGGGATATAGTTGCCGATGTGCCTAATGTGCACTAGTTTAAATGCACAACTTTTTAACCCATAATTATTCAATCCACAACTCTCCAATCCACAACTTTTTAATCCACTACCAGTGATAGAAAACCCAAAGGCAGTTTGATGATGGAGATTAGACTGTGTTAGGTAACCCTTGCCCAAACACAATTAGTAATTACCTGAGTCTTAGGCAAAAAATTGCTAATGAAGATGTTTATGATCACCGAGCTTCTGTTGTGGCCAAAGTGATGATGAAGGCTCAAATAACAGAAACACAGTGATGATGGGCAGGTCGGACTAGGTTAATACGAAAAATATCTTATCAAGAAAAGTTCGCCAACTGATGCGAGTCGAATATTCTATATTGATCGTATCAGTAAGTTACCCCCTAGAGTATTAAACTGATCACTTTTTGCCCGATAAAAGTTTGACTATGCCGAAAAAGATTGATGGGTAGCGATTTGGAAAATGACGTTGTACCCAGTCCATCAGTTTCGCATCCTTGCCGATTAGAAGGCGTCTCTTGTTTTTTATTACCGCGTTCAGGATCTGTTCTGACGCCGACTCTGACGTGGTGGCGGCCAACTTCTCGAAATCTTCTGGCTCGCCCATGTAAAAAGCATCGCCTTTTTTGGGGCGCTTATCTCCGCCTCGTGAATTAGCCGCTATTTTTGTTTTCACCCCGCCCGGATGAACGCTTGTGCAACTAACGGTTGGACTAGTTTTGTCAAGTTCCTGGCGCAGCGATTCTGTCATTCCACGAACAGCGAATTTACTGGCGTTGTACGCCGACTGTCCACCGACACCGATTATTCCAAATAGACTAGAGATGTTGACTATATGGCCCCAATCAGCCTGTTTGAGTAGCGGAAGAAATGCTTTAGTTCCGTATAATACTCCGGAGAAATTTATCGACATCAACCATTCGAATTCCTCTAGGCTCGTGTTCTCAAATGTACCGCTACTTAATGCTACGCCAGCATTATTGATGACGAGATTGATCGAGCCAAACTCTGTTTGAACGTTTTGCGCGTAATTAAACACAGCTTCTTTATCAGCGACATCCAGCTGGCTTAAGCTGACCTTAACTGCGTAATGGGAGATTAAATTCCGAGTTTCCTCTAGGGTTTTAATGTCGACATCAGATAAAGCTAGATGGCAGCCTCTACTCGCTAAGCTAATCGCTAGAGCACGGCCTATACCACTGCCTGCACCCGTAATAACCGCCGTTGCGTTTTTAAACTTATTCATATTGTTATTCTTAACCGTTTAGTTTTTATCAGAGGAACTCAAGCTGGTGTCAAATTGATGGTCTTCCAGAGTGAGAAGTATTTCAGCGAGCCATTGTTTAAAGTGAGCACGGCTACCACGTTTTTCATCGAATCCTAAAGCCTCTTTTACACTGCTTCCCGAAACTACTTCACCCACCAGTGCTAGGGTGATCAACAGAACCAGACGATTGGTGTTTTCAAATGATGCATTAGGATCTACGGCTTTTCTTAATTTGTGTGACAAATCTACAATTTGCTGCATATTGTCTCTCAATGAGCTTTCCGCTCCACTCATATGCAGCCACACTGCCGCCCGACCCTCGTCTCCTTGATATGAAGTTTCGAGAACCTTGGTAACGGCTTCAACTCTTTTTTCTATTGGCGCCACTAGAGCATCGTCTATCGCAGAAGTGATGCGCTGTGTTGCTCTTTGACCAACTCGCTCGCCAAGAGCGACCAGTAGCCCGTCTCTTGAACCAAAATGATGAATAATATTCGGATGGGCCATACCGGCTTTTTTGGCAACTGCGCTAATGCGAAGCCCTGCAGGTCCTACATCGACCATGATTGATTCAGCAGCATCGAGTATCGCGTTTCTGGCTTCTTCAGGAGATCCATGATTTTTTCTTGCCATTAGTCTATTGACAGTTTTGTAAATAAGCTCTAAATTGTGATCATTCTAGTTTACAGGCTTGTAAACAGCAAGCCTGATTTTATTAAATGAAAATGTATAGGGTTCGTCGTAGACGCCTAAGCTAAGTCGGAGTGAAAGCCATGTCAGCAAATCCACCATTAGTAGTAGACAAAGAAGCAGACTCTTTGGAGGGCTTATCGAAGTCGAAAATGAAAATCGAGCCAAGAAAGGTTGGCATCGATTTTTCCGATATAAAATCGAAAACGTTTTACTGTGATAACCCGTGTATATCGGCTATGTGGGTGGGGTTGTCTGTTAGCTTTCCGCCTGGTGAGGCTGAATTTATCAAGTCGACTCGTGCGTTTGAATCACGCATCACCGATGATAAGTTACTTGAAGACGTCCAAAAGTTTTCACATCAAGAGGCTCATCACTCCTTACAACATCGCTTGATAAATAAGCAATTCCAGTCGCTTGGCTATGATGTGCCAAGCCTAGATAAATTCTACAAAAAAGAACTTTCAAAACGAGCTGAACAATGGTCAGCTGAAAAAAGATTGGCTAGAACGGTTGTTGCTGAGCATGTCACCGCCGTGATGGCGCATTATGCATTGACGCAAGAGGAGAAGATGTCGCACTTTCCGGCTTCTTTAAAAGCGTTGTTCCAATGGCATGCCATCGAGGAAATCGAACACAAGTCGGTCGCCTTTGACGTATACAGGCATTGCGTAGATGATCGTGGATTACTGATGCGCGAGTACTACTACTTTGTATTTTTCGAGTTTCCATTTGGAATTTACATGAGCACACGATTTCTCTTAAAAGAGTTGGGCATAAAGGTAACTTGGCAACACAGGAAACAGCTCTTTGCTTACCTGTTTGGCAAGGCTGGGTTAATAAGTTCGGTCAAATCGTTGTACTGGATGTTTAAAAGAAAAGGGTTCCATCCCTGGGATACAGACGATTCTGATCTGGTGGAAGATTGGAAACAAAAACTAGCGCCTCATTTTCAACATTAATTTAACTAACGGTTTTTCTATCACAAACTATGTCGAACGCTGAACATCTTGATGCGGTAATTATCGGAGCGGGAATCTCTGGTATCAGTGCAGCTTACCATTTACAAAAGCATTGTCACACCAAGCGCTACAAGGTGCTTGAGCGACGACAGAATTTAGGGGGTACTTGGGATCTGTTTAACTATCCAGGGATAAGATCAGACTCAGATATGTATACCTTCGGATTCTCTTTCAAACACTGGAATGACGATTCCGCCATTGCGGAAAAGAGTAAAATTTTAAGTTACCTCAATGAGACGGTATCCGACTTTGGCATCGATAAGCGTATCGATTATGGTGTAAATGTACAGGAGGCGCACTGGAGTAGCGAAGAATCGCGTTGGAACTTGGTTGCCGAAGATGGGCGAAGGTATACATGCCAATATCTATTCATGTGTTCGGGATATTACAGCTACGACAAAGCTTACCAACCTGATTTCGAGGGGATAGAAACGTTCAAAGGAAGCGTAGTTCATCCTCAGTTTTGGCCCAAAGACCTCGATTACGCCAACAAAAAGGTGGTAATCATCGGTTCCGGAGCAACGGCGGTTACCCTCGTGCCTGCTATGGCTGAAGCGGCCCAACATGTGACGATGTTACAACGATCGCCAACTTACATGGGAGCCAAACCATCGGTCGATCCAATAGCCAATAAGCTGGCTGCATGGTTTGGGCGATGGGCTGCGAGGTGGTGGTTCATTCTGTCCACTATGTATATTTTCATTATGTGTAAATTATTTCCTAAAAAGGCAAAGGACACCATACGTAATGAAATCAAAGACTTGTTGGGTGATAAATTCAATGAGAAAGACTTTACGCCAAAGTACGATCC
>JAKVBA010000027.1:68307-96783 GCA_022447525.1 Gammaproteobacteria bacterium | reverse complement strand
TTTTTTTGAGGCAATGAAAGCAGGCAAGGCTTCTGTCGTTACTGACAACATAAACAAGTTTGACGAGGAGGGGGTGGTACTTGAGTCTGGCGAACGGCTGGATGCGGATTTGGTTGTGACCGCCACAGGCCTTAAAATCCAGCTCTTTGGTGGTTTAAAGATGTCTGTCGATGGTTCCGAGGTGAAGGCAAACGACGCCTATGTTTACAAAGGCATGATGCTAAGCGGGGTGCCAAATACCTTTTTGGCAGTTGGTTACACCAATGCCTCTTGGACACTCAAAGTCGACTTGACTCATAGGTATGCAACCAGACTCATCAATTATGCTGATAACAATGGCTACACAAAAATAAATCCGCAGGTAAAGAGAGGCATGTCAGATATACCTTTGCTGAATCTCAGTTCGGGCTATATTCAAAGGGCCGAGAATGACTTGCCAAAACAAGCGACACGTAAGCCTTGGCGCTTGAATCAGAATTATTTATTGGATACTTTGGCACTGAAATTCGCGCCAGTCGGTAATGAGGAACTTAATTTCTCCTGAAGTTCTTTAAAAACGGTCGCTATTTATCGCTTTTTAACGACTTTATAGCTATTTATGCTTTAAACTAGTGAAAAGCGCAGCCTTAGCCGCTCGAAACACGACCGTTTCACGAAAAAATGGGTTCTAAGGTGTTGATGGGCTGTAGAGTTAATTCCTTTAAAAATTCATTTGCGATCATGCAGGAGATTTCATGAGCAAATTCCGTGCGGGCGTTTTGTATGGTCAAGAACTGCTTGACCTGTATAAAGACGCAAAAAACGTTGGTTATGCCTTGCCTGGTGTTAATGCTGTTGGCACATCAAGTGTCAACGCAATTATGGAGGCTGCGGCGAAGGTGAACTCGCCTGTTATTGTTCAGCTTTCTTTTGGCGGTGGGCATTTTTACGCAGGGAAGAGCCTCAAAAACGACAATCTGCAAGCGTCTGCGCTAGGGTGTATGTCAGCGGCTAGGCACGTTCACGAGTTGGCTGAAATGTATGGGGTCCCCACGGTTCTTCACACTGATCACTGTAGTCTCGCCAATATTGCGTGGGTTGACCACATGATCGAATACCAAGAAGACTTCTATCAAAAGCATGGTAAACCTTTATTCAGCTCCCATATGCTGGATTTGTCCGAAGAGTCTATCGAAGACAATATTGAAATTTGTGAGAAGTATCTGGCTCGCTTGAGTGCAATTGAAGTTGGGCTAGAGATTGAGCTCGGTATCACAGGCGGGGAGGAGGACGGAGTTGACAATTCCGATGTCGACAGCAGCAAGCTTTATACGCACCCTTCTGAGGTCTTCTACGCGTACGATCGTCTGAGCAAAATAAGTGATAATTTCACTGTTGCGGCTGCTTTTGGAAACGTCCACGGCGTATACAAACCGGGCAATGTAAAACTGTCGGTAGAAATCCTGAAAAACTCGCAGAACTTTGTTGCAGATGAAATTGGCAAAATAGGTACTAAGCCGGTGAGTTTTGTATTTCACGGCGGTTCAGGGTCCTCGCAGGAAGATATCCGCAAGTCTATTGACTATGGTGTGATTAAAATGAATCTAGACACCGACATGCAATGGGCATTCAACGCGGGATTGAGAGATTACTTCGCTGAATACAAAGACTATGTCGCAACGCAGATAGGCAACCCGGATGGAGATGATCTGCCTAATAAAAAGTACTATGACCCAAGAAAAATGCTGCGACAGGCTGAGCAGTATTTTGTTGAGAGGCTTGAGCAATCATTTGCTGATTTGAATTGTATCGACCGAAACAACTAAAAAGCATATGAAAAGTTTTGGCCGATGATGATCCATTTTGTGCCGCTTGTCGGCACAAAATACTGATGTTTAAGTATTTTAGTTGATTTTGAACGCTTGATTGCGTAGATTACTCTCAGGTCGTGCTTGTTTGGAGTGCAACAATAGCTCCTACGCGACCAACGAGGGTCCAAATGGAGGTGTGGTAGTCAGCACGCAATCATCTGGTTAAAACGGAGATGGTCGTTTAAGGCTGAAGAATAGGGTAAACGCTAGTTCGTCATGAGCGTTTAAGAACCACAGAGATGGCCCGCTTCAGACCTCAAATACTCTCCAAATCAAGGAATAGGCTGTACTGAAGTGCAAACTGGATTCTTTGATCAGAGTCGAGCTTTATGTTTTGGTCAAGTTCGATAACGGTGCCCGTAAGGGTAAATATGTGGGTTGTGAAAGCGGGTTTTGAATTCAGGGGTTACTGAGTTCATGGGTTGCTACATTGATGTCGGGGTCGATATCTATCAGAGCGTTACTCTAGTGACGTAGAGTTAAGTAAAAACAGCTCTGAAGCACGAATTATAATCACAGACTGATTCGATTCTGCTATGTATTTCCGAGAGCGTCTTTTCTGGCGCTACACATATTTTCTCAAAAATTAATTGCGGCAAGCATAACGCTTTCGCTTGTGTGCGCTTGTAGTGCGCTAATAAATTGAGCTAGCTCGGATATTTAACATGTTATTTTCCAAAGCTTATAAGGCCATCGCAATTGCTGCGGTTGTCGGGGTCTCCTCTAATGTGGCGAAGGCTACTGAGGAATTCTTGGTTCCTTTTCCGGAAGACCACACACTGGCATTCCTGCGAGGTATTAGTTCAGACGCGTCTTGCAATAATGCCTTTGGTGCTCCAGATCCAATCGATCCCATAAATACTGTTACCGATTTTGTGGCTCGGGTCGATGGAACCATTATCGTGGTGGATCACTGGGAGGACGGTTATGAAGCGGTCAGTTTAGAAACAATAGCAAACGATCCATCACAAGCCGCTGCTCCAACAACCCGAGTTTATGGCGATGGTCTTTTATCAAATGGTGCAGCACCAGGGGTGACGACTGACGCGGGAGACATCTTAGTCCAAGGTCAAGTCGTGGTATTTGAAGAGTCCATTACAACTGCGACACAGTTAAATGATATCGAGGTGATTGGACAGCCGATAACAGGTGGAGGTGTACGAGCGGTAGATGGATTAGATGGCGCTGACCGGATTTTTGCTTCTGAGACAATCAATATTACTCGTGCACAGTGGGCGGGCACATCTCCTGCTTCCTCGGGCACCCTGCTGGCGGGCGCTTTCGAATTGTTCCCACAAGCTCAATGGGGCGACAGTTTTACTGTGCCGGTTGGTGAAAACAGTGGTGCAGAAGAGTTTGAGTGGACAGGCGTTACTATTATGGCGGCAAATGATGGTACCGCCGTATCGGTTGATGTAGACGCTGATGGTAACTTCACTAGTCCTGGTGATGTAGATGGCCAAATCATAAACCGTGGAGAAACGATCGAGATTCTGGGTCGTAATAACGAGGGTGGGCAAACTAGCGGCGGATTAAATCAAGGCGCCCGCATCTTCAGTTCTGACATCATTCAAGTAAATATCATTAGTGGTGAAGAGTGTAACAATTATCAAGCGAGATGGTTCACTCTTTTTCCAGATGCGCTGTTAGGAAATACCTATTTTGAACCTGTTTCTACTCAAGCTGGCGATGAAACTCGCATTTTTCTTTATAATCCCTCATTTGCTCCTATCGCAGTTAATTGGGAAACGACAGCGGGTCTGCAACCTGTAATTAACATTCAGCCTGGGCAGGTGGTTGATCAGTTTATCCCGTCCGGCACTGGGGCGAAATTCTTTACAGGGACTAACGCAACTTTTGGAGCCTTAACCGTCACTGATCAAAGTGCCAGTGCGCACGACTGGGGGCATGCTTCAACGTCACAGAGGTTGATGGGTAATATTATTCAGGTGGGCTTTGCTGAGGGTGATGATCCAACGTCGGATTTAGATTACGATTCAGGTGGAGAAAATGGCGCCCCTGTTTGGCTTATCGCAGACAATTTGAAAGATACCGATAACAATCAAACTCAAATTCAAATATGTGTGGATGTTAGAGGTGATGGTGGTCCAAATACGGATCCAAATACAGGCTTCACGTATGATTACACCTTCACATTGGATAGGCTCGATAGTGCAAGGCTATACGATGGGGGCAGAGACACTCCCAATGATGTACCGGCTCATATTGATGGTGATCAAAGCGGTATGCTGGCATTCGTGTGTGATGGTAGTGACGCTATTCTGGCCGCAGCATGGGGCCAAGCTCCAGATCAAGCCTCGGCAGGGGTGCCGGCTGTTGATGTTGGCACAACCGTACGCTCGGTAAGTGCAGATGTTGCTTTCGTTGGTGATACTATTTTTGAGGATGAAAATGGAAACGGCATCCGTGATCCCGGCGAGCGCGGCATTCAGGATGTCACAGTGATTCTTACCCCACCAGCAGGCGTTAACTTGGGCAATGGGCCTGGTCGTCCTGTATTTACTGTAACAGATTTCAACGGGAGTTATCTTTTCAGTGGTTTGGTCAGCGCGACTTACCAAATTGAAGTTATACCTCCATCTGGTTTTACCAATACCTTTGACCCCGATGGAGGATTAGACAGTCAAGCTGTTGTGACCATAGTTGACGCCATAGGACGACTCGATCAAGATTTTGGCTATACCAATAACGTTACCGTCGGTGAGGTTGGTGATTTCATATACAACGATTCCAACGGTAACGGCATACAGGAACCGGGTGAGATTGGCTTTGCTGGGGTCGATGTTCAATTGTGTCAAATTGGCGTTCCTGGAAGTCCCATTGCTTCGGATTTATTCACGAACGCTGCGTATGACAACGATGACGTATTGCCAAGTTCGTGGATTTCAGACTGGATCGAGGTTAACGATGAGGGTACAGCAACTGGTAGGATTAATGGTGATCAGGGTATCTTTGTCACTGGAGGTCAGCTCAGTATTCGAGGCAACAGTAATGGGCCGAGTTTAACGAGAGGACTTGATTTAAGTAGCGAAAGTTTTTACGTGTTGACTTTTGATGTTAGTGGTTCGGATGATGCTTATGAACCCGGAGATCAAGTTTTTGTCGAATTGTCGATTGATAACGGCCCATTTCAATTGCTCACAACTTTACTCGGGCAGGACTTTGATGGCTTATCAGGGAGTGAATCAATCGCGATTGATTCACAAAACTCAAATAATGTTCGTCTGCGTTTTAGAGTCAACGCAGGCAACTTTTTCGGTGGTGGTGAAAATTTATTTATCGATAATATCGTAGTGCGTGAAAATTTGGCATGTTCGACTCAGACCACTGATGCCAATGGTGGCTATTTATTCACTGGACAAACCCAAGGTCTGTACGAAATTAGCGTTGACATCGCAGACCTACCTACAACAGCCGTCGGCTTTGACTACGTTAATTCTGATGATCCTGGTGGTAATGCCGACAGTCGGAATCAGTTTTTCTTGTTTGGTAGCGGCGGTAACCTAGAGCAGGACTTTGGTTACTTTCAGTCGGCGTCGGTAATCGGTCACGTCTATTTAGATTCCAATGGTAATGGTGTACAGGATGGTGGTGAGCCAGATGTGCCTAATTTAACCGTTGAAATTACTAACTCCAATGGTGACTTACTGACCGTAGTCACCGACGCCAATGGTGATTACATCGCTTCGGTACCTTCTGGAACGACACAGGTAAAACTAGACGAGTCTGATCCTGATTATCCGACAGGCTTCATTCAGACCGATGGCGTGGATCCAAACTCGGTTACCGCCGTTGCGGGCGCAACAGTGGATGCGGGTGACGATGGTTTTTATCAGGGTAACATTATCGGTGACACTGTTTATTCTGAAGTGGATGGTGTGTTAGGGATTCAAGGTGGCTCAGACCCTGGTCTACCCAATATCGTAGTCACATTAACCCCTCCGCTTGGTGTTGATCTCGGCAGTGGTGTTGGAGTACCTATTTCGACGACGACTGATGCTAATGGGAACTACACATTCGTAGGTTTACCAGATGGGACTTATACTGTATCTGTTCAGCAGCCTGGTAACTCCACTCAAACTGAAGACCCAGACGGTGGTGATGATAATCAATCAGAGGTAACCGTTACTGGCGGTACCACTAATAATGAGCAAGATTTTGGTTACCAAAATAATGTGCCCAACGGGCAAATTGGTGACCGTGTCTTTACAGACACAAATGGAAACGGAGTGCAGGACTCTGGCGAGATCGGTATTGCTGGTATTGAAATGCAACTTTGCGGTGACCTGGATGACGACGATGCCACCGCCAACACATGCTCGACAGATACTACAGATGGCAATGGTGATTATCTATTCACTGGCTTGCCAGAGACTGATGCGGGTGAAGTTTACACTGTAACCGTTTTAAATCCGCCAGCTGGCCAACTAAATAGCGCCGACCCGGATGGCGGTTTGCCAAACTTTAGTCAACTGACACTTGCCGCCGGCGGCGGTAACTTAGATCAAGATTTTGGTTACTATGTCCCAGCTGAACTCAATGGGCATTTATATATAGACACCAACGGAAGTGGAACCCAAGATCCAGGTGAGCCAGATATCGTCAATGTTGATATCGTCATTACCGACTCGAATGGTAACTTACAAACGGTGTTTACAGACGTCAATGGCGATTATTTCGCCCAAGTTCCTCCCGGCGCAGTTACGGTGAATATCGATGAAACTGATCCTCAGTTTCCTGCTAATGTGCTTCAAACTGAGGGTACAAACCCCACTGTTCATGCGGTTTTTGCCGGTGTGAACACCTTTACAGAGAACGATGGTTTCGCGCCGTCAGGGTCTATTGGAGACTTGGTTTTCTTCGACAATTCAGCATCAGGTACATTAGGTGTTTTCGATCCAGGCGTTGACGCTGGTATTCCAGCGATTTTGGTGACTTTGACACCCCCTGCTGGACTTGATTTGGGTAACGGTGTAGGAGTGGCTATCACTACTACGACCGATGCTAATGGTAACTATTTGTTTGAAGGATTACCTGCTGGCACCTACAGCTTGTCTGTATCGGGCCCGTCAGGAGCACAGCAAACGGCTGACCCGAATGAGATTGGAGTTTGTTCGACTTGCGACAGTGGCTCTGTTGTTACTATAGGTGCCGCAGGCAATGATCTTGATCAAGACTTCGGTTACAGCACAGCATCATGCCCGGTTGCGGCGGTATCATTTGATGAGTACACATTGGCGACGGCCACTTCAACCACAATATTCGACAGTGAATATGCTACGGGTGGAGCAGATAATACCAATAGCTCTCTAGATATTGGGCGAGGATTTACGATTTCAGCGATTGGTGGAGAGAACGTAGCTGTTGCTTATAATACAAACACTGGTACTGGTGGTAACGATCTTGATTTAGAAGTCTCTGACACCAGTAATGCTTTGATCGTTCAAGAACCTGGTAACAATGGAGGTACCGGAGAAGGAGGTTATGTTCCCGATGATGCCGACGGAGGGGTATTGAGATTTGATTTTGAAACTCCGATAACTGAGTTCCGTAACACATTCGTAGACTTTGAGGGCGCCGCTGAGGAAGTGATTTTTACTAATACCTCAACCGGCGTTTCTGTCGCAGTTAGACATGATCAAATATTGAATGGCTTACCCTCAAGTGTGCCGGCCTTCGCACAGCCTTTGGCAGACTGCCCCGCACTTGGTGATCAACAAGTCTGTGTAATGACTAATTCTATTACTGCCACCGAGCTTTCAGTATTTGCTGGAGTGAGCATGGAATCGTTTGATCGAGTTGAATATCAAATGGTTGCTGGTGGTGCTGTTGATAATTTGAATATGACCTACGATTGTTCAACAGAATCTGTGGTAGGTGATTTGATTTTCGAAGATCTCAATGGTGACGGCGTTCAAGATCCTGGTGAGCCTGGTATCGCGGGCATAAATGTACAACTTTGTGGTGATTTAGATGATGACGACTTGTCTCCAGATACATGTCGTGTTGAAACTACAGACGCAAACGGTAGCTATCTATTCGGCGATAACTTAGCTGCAGATAGGTTAACAGCTGACCCAGCGGATAACCCAATACCCCTAACCACCGGAACTGAGGATTATACTGTGGAAGTTTTGAATCCTCCCGCGGGATTTATAAATACAGCCGATCCGGACGGTGGTGCGTTAAACATTGCACAATTTACTCTCCCAAGTCCATTGCCTAATCTGGAGCAGGATTTTGGCTACATAGATGGTGGAACGATTGGAGATTTGATTTTCTATGACTTCAATGGTGACGGTGTTTTCAATGGCAGCGATTCTGGTATCGGTGGTGTTGACGTTCAAGTTTGCACAGTCAGTGACGTACAACTCGCTTTTGACACAATAACCGGTGATCTATACACATCCGGTGCAGGCTTCTCTGGTCCATGGCAAGAGACTAATGATGATGATGATTCCGCAAACGGTGACATCTTTGCCACGAGTGGTTCAATAAACATTAGTAATGACGTTGGCGGCGATCCAAGTCCCAGCATCCAGAGAGAAATCTCATTAGTCAATGTGGAGGGTGATGTTGAGCTTCTTGTAAACTGGCTGGGCGCTAATGCGGCCTATGAAAGTGATTTGACTGGCAATGATGCAGACATTATCGACTTAGAAATTTCATTGGATGGCGGAAATAATTTTGGTAATGGTTTGACGGTTGGTACTCCGCTAATGTCGTTTGTAGGCGAGGGTACAAATGATTCTGGTAGCCCAGGAGTGCCCGGAAACGTAACCCTAGATGAAGAGCCCAGCGTTATCATTCCAAATGCTGTTGTCATTGATAATGTGGATTCTTCCACAACACTCAGTTTTGCTTCGGGTTCAGCCACATCCGTTGTCGTCAGGTTTTCTGTGAGAAATGGAGTAAATAGTTTTAACAATGGTGCTGAGGACCTTTTCATAGAAGACATCACATTGTCCGGTCAAGTTTGTCAAACGGCAACCACTGATGGCTCGGGATTTTATGGCGTAACTAATCTCGCTGCCAACACCTATAGTGTCACCGTTGATGTTCCAACCTTGCCGACAGGCAGAGTTAATACCGTACCAACTGCGGATCCAGATGGCGATGCAAATAATACAGCTACCGTTATTTTGAGTCCTGGTGAAACCAATAATCTCCAAGATTTCGGTTACCAACCAAATCAAATTTCAGGTAGCGTTGGTGAAGACACTGACGGCGACAACGCAGCCGATGTAGGATTGATTGGGGCAACTGTATTGCTCTATTCTGATCCGAATGGCGACGGTGATCCTGCCGATGGTGTGCTACTAGCTAGTGTCAATACCGATGTAAATGGTGATTTTAATTTTGCACAGATTAATAGCAATGTAGGTATTCCAGTCGATGACTATGTGTTGGTGGAAGTTGATCCAGTGGGATTGAGATCGGTAGCGGATGCTGATACCAGCGCTGATGCAGGGGGCGATGCAGCAAATGGCGCTGGCAGTGTTGGTCAACAAGATAATTTGTTGCCGGTGTCGATTGCGGCAGGTGAAATAGATGAAGACAACAACTTTGTCGATGCACACTCAGCAAGCATAGAGGGTAAAGTTTGGTTTGACGAAGACATTGATGGCATCTTAGATACTGAAGAAGCGGGTTTGGTAAACGTTGTTGTTGAGCTCAGAGATAATCTCGGTGTTATCGAAACTACGGTTACAGATCAATTCGGCAACTACCTCTTTGATAACTTGCCAGTTGGCACATACACGGTTGACGTGGTTGATAGTTCGCTCCCGGTCGGATTGCAAAACACAGCCGGGGTAGCCGGGGTGGATCCGAAATCGGTTCCTCTAGCCAAAGGCGAAGCGGTAACAGACGTAAACTTTGGCTATATTCCAGATGACTTCACGACAGTACCGACCGAAGGAGCCATTGGTGATCGTGTTTGGGCAGATGCGAATGCCGACGGTATTCAAGATCTTGGTGAGGTAGGTATCGCCGGCGTAACCATGGTTTTACGTGATTCTGGGGGTACTCAAGTCGCTACAGTTACGACCGGAGCCAATGGTAATTATCTTTTCAGCAATGTCGCTTTTGCAGAAGACTACACTGTAACTATTGACCCAGCCGATGTCGTTTTGCTGGGTTTTTCACCAACTCAAGGTCCACAGTCTGAAGGTGGCTATGTAAGTAATCCAGTAACCTTGACCTCCACGGCCTCAACTGTGACGGATTTGGATTTTGGTTTTGATGCCCCAAATTTAAATACAATCGTCGACACCGTATGGTTTGATGCTGATGCAGATGGCGTCTTCGATAGTGATGAAGAGCCGATCGCTAATGTTTCGATTAATCTGTATACCGATGTCAATAATGATGGTACACCGGATGATAATGACAGCAATGGTCAGCCAGATGTGGTAACTACAGCTGTATCTGATTCATCGGGTGACGTGATTTTTACTGGTTTACCTGATGGGAGCTTTATTCTTGGTGTGGCTGACACCTTTGGTCGATTAACTGGCCTAAACGGTACAACAAATGAAGCAGTCGCAAGGCAATCTGATCCAGTTTCAGTAGCCGGTGGTCAGACAGATGACGATGACTCATTCGGATACAATAATCCAGGCCTAATTGCAGGCGTAGTCTACAGCGATGGCAACGGTAATTCAGAGCAGAATTCCGGTGAAGCTGGCATTGCGGGTCAAGTAGTAGAGCTCTTGTTGGATTCAGATAGTAACGGAAGTTACGAGACAGCTGTAGCTACTACGACAACCGTTGCCAATGGTTCTTATGAGTTTGATGGTCTGCCTCCTGGGGAGTACAGGGTAGTTGTTACTCCGCCTATAGGAACACAAACGGAAGATCCGGATATTACGGTCGACAACCGTACCCAGATCACTCTTGGTGTTGGTCAAAGCTCGGTCAATAACGATTTTGGTTATACTAATGTTCAAGATCTTTACGACATTAGTGGTACTGTGTTCCTCGATGACGATAAAGACGGTATTGAGGACCTTAACGAATCTGGCATCCAAGCAGTGACGCTGGAATTACTAGCTTCTACAGTTAGCGTTATCGACGGTCTAATTGATATCAACGCAGACGGAGTCGCGAACACGGATGACGATGGTCAATATTTGGGCGTATCGATTATCGATGGTCGCGCAGATATCGATCGAGACGGTGCTTCGGGAACGGGTACAGACGATGGCTTTATAAATGGTATACCAGTCATAGATGGTTTACTGGATGTTGATGAAAGTAATGGGATTGACTCTGCCGATGATGCTCAGTTGTCGAGAGCTGTTATTGCCTCGACAGTGACAGATTCTAATGGCGACTATAGTTTCACCGGTTTGCCAAATGCGAGTTATGCTGTAGCAGTTACTGATACAGGCGCCATATTGGCTGGTTTTGACATCACAAGCGGTACTGATGTACAAACTGCGGTAATCAACAATGCGGACGTAGCAGACGTAGATTTCGGTTATGCCAAAGACGAAGCGACTGCGTCGATTTCGGGCGAAGTATGGATTGATCAAGTTGGTCAAAATGGCATCACCAATGGCATCGCTGATGATCCTGAACCAAATCTCTCAGCTGTTACCGTGTATTTATGCAGTTCACCAATCGCTGCTGGTGGTGCATGTTTGGGCGTATCGCCAGAGTTAATTGCAACGACGACCACAAACCCTCAAGGAGAATATGCGTTTACTGGCTTGTCTACTGGAAGTTATATAGTTTATACCGAGCCCACCGACATCCCTGCTGGTCTGGATCTGACAGTTGATCCTGCGGTAGTGCCGTTATCAGAGGGAGAGAGTGTTGAGGATGTAGATGTTGGTTATGAGTCGACCGTAAACACTGGCGTTCTTGCGGGCTTCGTTTGGATGGACGTAAATAGTGATGGTATTTATCAATCTGGCGAAGCTCCAATTGGTGGAGTGGAAATCAGTGTGATAAATGGTAATGGTGGAATTTTTGACACAGCTGTCACGGCAGCTGATGGCAGTTGGATTATTACCAATATTGCTGACCCCGCTACTCTAACTCCGCAATCGGTTGGCTATGACGAGGGTGATATACCACCTGAGCTTGATTCAGCACAGCCAACTAATCTTGGCTTAGGTAATAATAATTACATTATCGATCTAGCTAATGACTCTGATTTCAATATCGCTAATCTTGATTTTGGATTTCCACCGAACCCTACTGAAAACTTCGGTAGTATAGCTGGTACCATTTATTCAGATATTGACGAAGATGGTGACTATCTAGAGGCAGCTGATAATGAATTGCAAAGTGTAACAATTAATCTACTTGATTCAGCAAACCCTCTAGTGGTGATAGCCACCACAGAAACCGATGTCAACGGTGAGTACTCATTTGAGGGATTGAGCAGTGGAAATTACGTTTTGACCATCACCGACTATAACGGAATTACGCGTGACTTGAATCCAAATGAAACTATCCCCGTTTCAAATGTCATAAATACGGCAAGTGCTAATTCTGCCGACTATGTTCTCATTGATCGTGACGCGGGCTTCGTAGCTGATCAGCGCCTGGGTTCAATAGGTAACAAATTCTTTTTTGATGAAAATGCCAACGGTCAATTCGACGAGGGTGAACCTGGTATCTCTGGAATTACTATTCAATGTTGGGAAGATACCGATGCAAGTGAAACTCCAAACAATCCCGGCGGGGTCACAAATCCACCTCAACGAGGTGTTGATAATCTGTTGCGAACCGTTGTGACCGATGAAAATGGTGAGTACTATTGCACTAGCTTACCAAGTGGCCAATACATCGTAATGGTGGCTGAATCTGAAGGTTTGAACGAGGGCGATGACGGTACAGATGTGCTAATAGAAAGTCCAAATGTGGTGGATGACAATTACGCTAAACCGTGGACATACGCGCTAACAACCAACAGTCCTAATTATACGGCTGACTTTGGAATCCTCGGACGCAACACCATAAGTGGAACCGTATTCGTCGAGGATGAGGCTCTGGTTGAACCTGATGGTAACGGTGTTGTCACACCAACAGAACTTGATGGTACACCTGGCGGGGTCAGCGCGGATGATGGTGCAGCGGCTGTTGTCGTCGTACTTTACCGGCAGCGTAGCAATGGTAGTTACGCTTCATTCAGGACGACCATGACTGATGCTGACGGTGACTATCTATTCGATCGGCTTCCTTCCGGATCGTACCGTGTCGAAGTGCGCCAAACCGGCTCAGTCATCGATGGCTATGGTCAGACAGGTGACCCAGATTTAACGTCAAACCTCAATGGTAATGGTGATGAGGATTTAGTTTGCGATAGTCCTACAGCGGCGTTGTGCGACAATACCTATGACGTAGCGCCGTTTCCATTTTTTACGAGCAATACGGTGACCGACGTGAATTTTGGTTTTCAAAGAAACTTCACCACTACGCCGGTGACCATGAATATGTTTAAGTCTACTAGCAATGGTAATCGCGTTACTTTTAGGTGGGAGACTAGTAACGAGGTGGCTCATGCAGGATTTCAGATTTATGCGAAAGTCGACGATGATTGGGAGCTGTTAACCGATAAGGTTATCGGTGGACTGCCTGGTCAAGCTCTCCAGTTACGAACATATCAGTTCGAAGCAATCACTGATGCCAAGTGGTTTGCACTGGTGGATATTTCAAGTAACGAAGAGGTGACACCTCATGGTCCATTTAAACTTGGAGAAACCTACGGCTCCAGTGACATTGGGCAAGAAGTGGAAGTCTTTGATTGGAGCCAAGTGGATATTTACGAGCCTGCAAATGACGCAGTGTATTCATTAGACGATATTCTCAAAGACGCCGAACTTGATCCAGAGGAGCGCGTTCAACGAGCGCTTTCTAATTAGTTCGTCGGAGGAAGATAAGATGAAATTTATAAATCGAGTGAATTTCTCAAGCAGTAATAAAGCGGCGAGTAGCAATATCATACTCATCTTACTTGCCGTCTTTGGTATGTTCTCTGGATTTACCACATCGGCTTCTGCCGTTGAGCTTTTAAAATTTATGGTTAACGAGCCAGGTATGCAGCGAGTGGCGTATGAAGACATTCCTGCCGATTTTGACTTACGTGGCCTTAATCATAAAAAGTTCAATATTCTGCGCGATGGCAAGCCAGTTGATATTAGAGTTGTCGGACAGTCTGAGGGTAATCGGCGTTTTTTTGGGCCTGGTGCCTATATCGAATTCTATGCGATGCCAGCACAGAGCTTGTACACCACCGAGTCTGCCTATTCCTTGCATTACATGACGAACAGGGAAATCCGTCGTGTTGGTCGAAAACGAATAGGAGAAGATCAAGTTAGCAATACTGAGAATGCGTCTACACAGAACACCTATAGTCATACTCAGATCATCGAGGAGAATAATTACTATGATTTTGCGGCACCATCGAAGACCGATCCATGGCACTTTGGGCAAAATCTAAGCTTTTTTCCCACCCCCACTTATACTTTTGATTTGAGCGATGTAGTTGGGAGCTCTGCGTCTGCCACTGTAGCCGCTGAGATGTACGGATTGCTCGACTTTCAAATAGAAGGTAACGATCACCATTACGAAGTCTTGGTTAATGATATCTTGTTAGGCGATCAACAATTCGACGGTAATGCAGCTGATCAGTTTGTTGCACAGAATGCCGTTGTTAATGAGGGCGCCAATACGTTTCGATATAACTATCGACCAATTGCGGGAGTTGCCTTTGATATAGTGTCGCTAAATAAGATTTCAGTTACTTATCCTCGATTCACTAAGGCTGTTGAGGGCCGAATTGACGGTGAGTTCGAGTCAGCGCACATTGCTATTAGCAATATCCCTGAAGGTGGTTTTGGTGTTTATCGAATTGACGACTCTGATTCATCCGCAAGCCCCACGGTTACGAGATTGTCAAAAGCCACACGACAATCAGATGGAACTATTGTATTCAATGCCGTAGGCAGACCGGGTCGTTACATCACAGTTGGCGAGTCTGGCTATAAGTCACCTCGAGTGCAGCGGCGATTAGCAAAGAGCAATATCACACAAGGTTCTGCGCAGTATCTTATTGTTGCGCACCCGAGTTTAATTGGTGATGAACTCGACCGACTGGTCGAGCTTCGTTCCAAAAACTATTCAGTAAAGGTCGTTGATGTAGCGCAGGTTTACGAGCAATTTGGTGATGGCCTTCCAGATCCTGAGAGTATTCATGCCTACGTTAAGTTCGCAGCCGCTAATTTAGATACCCGATTTGTGGTACTGATAGGTAGTGATACTTATGATTACAAACAATTCGGAAATACAGGTTCGATCAGTCTAGTGCCGACACCCTATACTTCAACTCCCGGCGGATTCTATTACGTTACGCAAACACCTGCTGATGCAATCTATGGCGACTTGAATGAGGACGGCTTGATGGATGTTCCTGTTGGACGCATCACCGCTAGAACGCCAGAAGAGTTAGGTTGGGTTGTAAATAAAATTGAGGCTTATGAAGCTCGTCAGGGCTACGCCGGCCGGGTTTTGATGGCGGCTGATAAGGAAGATTCCGGTAACGGAGTATCTTTTACACAAGATGCTGAGGCCATGATTGATGCTATGCCGGATCTTTGGAAGACCGCGGTGCGAGATGATTTTAAAGCGTTTCCGGATATCGATGGTGGCCAACTTGCCCATGATAAAACCATCAATGCTATCAATGCAGGCGTATCGGTCGTAAGTTTCGTTGGACACTCCTCTCATAGACGTTGGAGCTTTAGTACTCCTCCCGTTTTGCAGTCTTCTGAAATTGCCTCTTTGACCAATTCGAATAAGCCCGCATTGGTTACCCAGTGGGGTTGTTGGAATAGCTATTACGTGGACCCTGCCGGAAATACGATGGCTGACGAGTTTTTAGTCGGTGGGCCAAACGGAGCAGCAACCGTTCTGGGTGCCTCTACCTTAACCACAGCAGCCGGCGAACGAGCATTAGGCGTCGAGTTGAATAGTCGTATGTACCAAGAGGGGATAACAATTGGTGAGGCCGTTATTGAGGCCAAAAAGGCACTCGCCACGAAGGGAACCTATCCAGCAATACAATTTGGATGGCAAATCATTGGTGACCCGGCCTTAGTGATAGACCCTAGATAGTTGCAAGCTAATACGACTGTTAAAGACCAAAGCCAAATTTGATTTTGGTCTTTTTCGTTGAGCTACTCGTCAGCGCTCGTTTGCAAATGAGGATAAGCCAAGTTTTGAATTACTAATTTGGTGGTGTAAAGTTGATTATCAACGATATTTTATTTTGCACACCATTTTACAATGAAAGCCCTTGAATCAGTTGTCGCTTTTGCACGCTTTGAGCTTACTCGCAAGGATCGCAATCGTGCGTCGCAACTGCTACTTGAGCAGCAAAACTGGCAGCACTGGATCGATCAGATTGAGCTTCATGGTTTATCGGGATTTGCATATCAGCACACTTTAAATTACCAATTGCCTGTTCCAGATCAAGTTGTTGATCTTCTTGAGCAACTGAAATCGCGACACACCAAAGCATCGCAGATGCGCCACCGGGCCTTAGGTGAAATTGTTTTAAAGTTTGGTGAGCAAAACATTTCGTTTCTAGCTCTAAAAGGTTTAGCGCTCGCTGTTGATCTTTATGAATTTGAATATCTACGGCCAATGAGAGACATGGATCTTTTAGTAAAACGAGCCGATAGGCAGTGTGCTGGGCAGGCTCTTGTAGACCTTGGATACTCTCTTCCTGACTATCATCCCTCTAGATTTATGGGGAGTATGCACCAATTGCCAAATGCAATGAAAAAGATAGATGGGCTGACTTCAAGTGTTGAGGTGCACCACGATGGTATATCGCGAGAAGTATCAGGGCATTTTTTTTATCCTGATCAGGTAGATGGATTAAGAAAATTGGATTGGCAAGGACTTAGGTTTGATAGTTTAGAGAATGTTACCATGCTGCACCAAGTGGCTAGCCACTTAGAGGGATTACACTCCGGAGCGATTCTGAAACTAATCAATGTTATGGACGTAGTGGGATTAGCTCGTAAATTGGTGAATAGGCATGATTGGAAACGCGTGGAACGGGAATATCCCCATGTGATCAATACCTTAAAATGTTTGCACCTTTGGACCCCACTTCCACAAGAACTTTTGAGTTTGACGGGTAATTCGCCAAAGAAAGAATTGAAAGGAGTTGGACAGATAATGAGCTCGCTTCGAGCTGGGGTAAACGCGCCCTCAATCAAGGAAAAGTTTCGGTTACTGTTCTTGCCATCTGATTGGTGGCTACATTTGCATTACCATGTAGATCCCTCAAATCGCCTTGTGACGACAAAGCTATTACGTCATCCATTTAAGGTAATTAGTTGGTTTTTCGATCGAGTAATGTCCTTCATTTCATACATTATCTTCCAAGGCTCAGCTAGGATTAACAAGTCTCCATCAGCCAAAGTGTTTCGAAATGATTAATCTGATCGATTATTACCAGCAAAAAGAGAATTGGCTTGCTGAGGAGATGGATGGCGAACTACTCCTTTTTGACACAAAAAACCTCAAAACTGTATTGCTTAATTCTTCCAGTAAGATTGTATGGGAACTGTTGGATACAGATCTCACAGTTCAGGAAATAGTCGCGAAGCTAGAGGACGATTTCCCTGATCATGCGCATCATATTGAGCATGACGTGCTCAATACAATTAGCCAATTACTCGACTTAGAGCTAGTTACTAAATATGGCTGAGTATCTCGTTTCTAAATGTGGTGTTACTATTGGCTTAGTAGTCGAGTCCGAATCAATGCGAGAAATCATAGAGAGCCAGCTTGGTGATGTGGTGAGGCGCCAAGAGACGCTCTCTGTAGAGACATGTTTGTGCGTGTCTAGCGACTCATCCGGGTGGATACTCCAAGACCTAAAAACATCGACGACATATCGAGGTGCTTTGGACGGAGATCTGATTTATCAACTAAGTGATAGGCTGCTATATCATCTGGCAGACAGGAATAAATCCGCTCATTGTTTGCACGCGGCTGCGGTGTCTAAAAATGGTAAGGCGATAGTGATGCCCGCTAACAGTGGTGAGGGCAAGAGTTCTTTCACCGCGTGGTTAGTGGCCAATGGATTTGAGTATCTCAGTGATGAAGTTGCATTAATTAATTCTGCCAGTCTCGTAGCGGGTGTACCTAGGCCCATACAAATAAAAGCTGACGGCATGAATGCGATAATGTCACTTGTTACGCAGCCGTCGCTTTTGGTTAAGGGTAAGCAAACTACCAGCCTTAGAAGTGATGCGATAACTCCACAAATTGAGTGTAATGATGATCGATATTTGGCGGCGTTTGTTTTTCCTAAGTTCCTGAAGTCGCAACCTTTTAGCTGGCGAAAAATGAGTTCTGGAGAATGTGGTTTAAAGGTAATGTCTAATCACATAAACGCGCGCAACTTAGTAGGATTCGGCTTTAGCGAAATGGCTAACATAATCCGCAAGACACCCGCGTATGAGCTAAATTATGGAGGCTTCTGTACTCTACCTAATGACTTTGCATCAATAATAATGGCTGCGATTGAAGATGACTGAAGTCAGGGACGATCAGATCCTCGTAAGTGTTGTTATGCCAGTTTACAACGCAGCGAGTTCAATTGATCGAGCGGTGACAAGTGTCTTATCGCAAACCCTTACTAACTTTGAGTTGATCTTGGTCGATGATGCATCAAACAGAGCGACGGCAGAAAAGCTGAACCTTTGGAAGAATAAGGACAACCGAGTAAACTTAATCCGATTAGAACAAAATTGTGGTGTGTCAGAGGCTAGAAATATCGGAATCTCGAAAGCGAAAGCTAAAAGGATTGCTTTGGCAGATGCCGATGACGAATGGATGCCAGAGAAGCTCGCCGTACAGTTAAACTTTCATCGACAAAAAAAATGTTCTTTTTCCTGTACGGAATACTTTTTTGGTGGAGCGATTGTTTCAGGTCGGCCCTTAATCGGTTATCAAGACTTGCTGTTCAATAACGTTATTAATACGTCCACCGTCATGGTTGACTCGGATCAAATTGTTTTAAGATTTTCTTCTCAAAAAAGATCGGAAGACTATTTGGAATGGCTAAGAATTGTTAAAACTAATCCTATTTTTCTAATCAAACAGCCTCTCGCTACACGGAGTACCACTGAGGGGATTTCATCAAATAAACTCAAAATGGCGGCGCGTAGATGGGTTATCTATCGTCGCAAAGAGCATCTTTCTTTGTTGTATTCCATCTATTGTTTTGCTCAATACACCTTGAGTGGAATCAAAAAACACTGGCGCGCTAAAGTCAAAAATATCTCACCAATATAATTAAAAATCTGACCAGAACCCTCTACAACTTGTTACAAAAAGTAACAAAGGTGAAGTTTACAAGGACATAACTCTGTCTCATAGTGTAATGGCTTAGTTGATAAGCGTGGTAAAGGAGTACCACGGGGGGATCAAACTTTAAACAAGCAAAGACTAGGGGAGTTTCGTTGTTTGGAATGCTGGTTTTGTCTTGTTGCTGGAGGAACAGCTGCTTCTGAAGAAGCAGTCAACGTACTGTTTTTCGGTAAGCAAATCTTTGGGGGTAGAGATGGTCGTAAAAAACAAAAAGGGTAGTGACTCAGTCGAGTTTATAAGGGCGCTTTGCCGCGCACTTGAGACTAAATTCAACAGACTATTAGTCAACTATTTTTCAGTATTTATTTTAGGTCTTGGCATTGTTAATCCATCATTTGCTGATGTTATTGCCACAAAGCAGGCTTTTGATGCCAGCACTGGTGACTCAATCACTAACGTGGAGCTTGGTCAAACAATCGAATATGCGTTCAATTGGAATTGTAGCTTCACAGGTGCTCCACCTGCCGGTGAATGTGGTGATTTTCAGATTAATGATCCCTTGCCCGAAGGTGTGACGTTTGTAAGTTGCTCGGTTCCGGGCTTGTACTCTTGCCTTTACAACCCTGCAATGGGTAGCAACGGGGTAGTAACAATTGAGGCAGCTGATCCAGCTCGCAATCTTTTGAGTGGCGAATCTGCGACCGCATCAATTGTTGTCAAGCTTTCTACTGATATCGCTGATTTTCAAGGTATGGTTCCGGGCCCCCTTAATAATAACGCGACTGCTGACTCAGCTGATGGGTCCGAAACAATTAGTGCAAATCTAACTATCAATGCCCCAACCAACAATTGGGAAATTAGCAAATCCGTTGCGATCCCGGCCGTTCCTATCCAACCAGCACTAGACAGTAATGTGGTTTACCGAATTGAAGCATGTCCGCAGGGGCCCGCAGGTTTGGGGACGGGTACGGTTATTATTGAAAATCCAAGCATCACTGATATTTGTCCTGCGGGAGCAACAGTGGTTGGTGCAACTTTGAATGGCGTACCGGTGATTCCAACAGGTGCATGCCCCTCTGTGGATATTCCAATGCCTGCAACCTTTAGCCCCGCAGACGGTTGCCAAGAGATTAAGTTGACTCTTCAGTACCCTAGCGCCAGTTTTACCGTAGGTACTATGGTCACCAACGGAGTTCAATTAGACGGCGACAACATTGGAGCGGCCACTTGTCCAAATAATTGCGATGATGAGGTCACAAGCACATTGTCAACGCCTAATCCCGACGCAAACATAAGCAAAACAGCGAAAAGAAACGAGGTCGGTCCGGGTGCCTTTAATCGTTATTCCATCAATTTTGATACAAGATCCTCTAACGTCGTACTCGATAATGTTGTTATCGAGGATATTTTTCCCGTTGATATAGATCCTAGTCGGATCCGGCACCGAAGAAACTGGAGCGATGAAAATGTCACTGCCAGAATCATAGAGTTACCCACCATGACGGTACTCGAAGCTGCTTATGATGGCACTACAAACTTCGACAGACCATTAGCCGCTAACGCGACGGGCTTTCGAGTTGAATTTAATACACCGGTGCCACCCGGTTTCAATGGCGGGCGTTTCGAACTTGATTTTCGACTCGACTCAGCTCTTGTTGCAGGCGATACCACTCGAAATTGTGTGACTGTGACTACTCCGAGTATTCCTGGTGGCCCTCGTCGAGCATGCCGAGATGTGGATGTGATAAACCCGACTAGCGATCTTAATATAACCAAAGATATGCCGGCTCGTGTCGGCCCAGGCTCAACCTTTACAACGCGATTTCAGTTCGTCCATGATGACACTAGCTCTGTTGGTGCGGTAAACCCAGTGATAGCCGACTGCGTACCGAACGAACTAGAATTCGTGTCCTGGGACAACATTGTTTATTCTGGTCTGGATGACCCAAGAGCTCGGCTCAATACAACTAATTCTCTACCTTTGGCGGTAGAGCCGAATTTAGAGGTGCTTGCACCAGGAGCAGCTGGTAACACCTGTGCTGACGCGACCAGAACCATGGTTCGTTGGAGTTGGCAGACAACCGCTCCTGCGGGTTCAGTGCGCCTCGATGGGACCCCAGGCGTGAACAATCCGTTTACATTTCCCATTCGTCGTGACAATTCGCCGAGAGATAATGTGGGCGACGCGAGTGGTGATTTAGGTCTATATGTCCGTATTCGCTTAGACACCACTTTTAGAGTAAAAGCTGGTGTGCTCCAACAAAATGGGCTTTCAAATGTGTTAGAGGCAATGCCACAAAATCCGGATTTTCGGTGCACGAATTCGTTGAAACGCATTAATCCGGATAACAATGATATTGATGGAGATGGTATCACTGGTGTTGCAGATCCTTTATGTACTCGAACGGAGAATTATAATGTTTTGAGCTCGGCAGCCTTTGGCGGAAATAAATTTATTCAGAGCTTCCCGGGATTGCCAAATTTTGATCCACTTAATTCTCCTGTCGATAACACCGCGGCTGCCAGTACTGGTATCGTAACTCCTGCCAACTGCCCATCTGATGATAGTGGTCGCACGCGAGCGCCATGTGTGGCCCAGGCTATGAAAGATCAGCCGTTTAACTATCGTATTCGCCTCAGTAACGACGGTAACGTATTACTCACAGATTATATCGTTTACGATATTCTCCCTAATACAGACACCGCCGGGTCAGACACTGGTATATCCGAATCTCAGGTTGGGGTAGTCCGTGGATCATCTTGGGTTGCCATACTAAATGGCCCAGTGATGGTTTCCAGCACTAATCCAACGGTAGCGGCTGAGTTAGCGGCCAATGCCGTAATCGAGTATTCGGCGTCTACCAATCCATGCCGACCAGAGTTGTCAATCGCCGATGATACGCGAGGTGGAGATTGGCAAGCTGGAGCCTGCGTTGACGATTGGACGACCATACCACTCGCTGATTCGACGACGTTCCCAAATGGTTATGCAAGCGTGCGCGCTTGGCGTATGAATGTGCCCTTTGCCGCAGGTTGGCCAATTGCTGATCCGAACGATTCTGATCAAGAGGACATTATAGTCGATCTGGAAATGCGCGCCGACGCCACGGCACCGCCCTCTGACTATGAAGCATTGCCTAATCCATCGCTACAAATTGCGTGGAATAATATCGCTCACAGAGCGACAGACTTATCGACCGGTCGTAGATTGCTGGCGTCGGAGGCTTTTAAAAGCGGTATCGTAATGCCTGCTGAATACCCATTGATGTCGACTGGTCTAAGAGTCGGTAACCTAGTCTGGTTCGACAATAACAACGACGGTATTGCCCAAGACAATGAGCAAGGCATTTTCGATGTTACCGTTCAGCTTTGGAATGACATTACCGGAAACGGACCATCAGCGGACGATACTCTTTACGACACGACCCAAACTGAAGCTGAGGGTCACTACCTATTCGATGACGCGGACCTTACAAATCGAGATGGATTGGGTATTCCTGCTGGAGACTATTACGTTGTCATTCCGAGAGCGCAGACTGGCTCATTCATTCTGGGTGAAAACTTCTCATCTACCAACGATGAACCAAATCCGGACACTAACATAGATAATGATGACAATGGTGCATTCGACAGCGATGATTTGATAACGCCGTTACCCGTTGGTTTTGATGGTATCTACTCTGGCACGATTAATCTAACACTCGATACAGAGCCTACAAACGAAACTCGCAGAAAAAATGACTTAGCCGATGATGATGATGACTTTTTCGATGACGATGACTCGAATATCAGCGTTGATTTCGGTTTCTATCAACTGCGTTTGGGTAATCATGTTTGGCTAGACTCAAACAATGACGGTAATGCCGACAGCAATGAACCGGCTATCGAAGGTCTACAAGTTCAGTTATTTATAGACAACGGCGATGGTAATTTTGACCCAGACACTGATATGCCTTCTGCTGCGGTCACCACCGACAGTAACGGGCAGTATGTATTTGATGGCTTAGATGCCGGTAACTACTTCGTCGTTATCCCGGCCGGTCAAGCTGGCCTGACCGCCGGCAGTACAACCTATTCAACTGACCAACTCGCCTCGTCAACTTTTACCTCGATGCCGGCGAGTGCGCTCGGCAACGACAATAATGATGATGGCGACGCTGGCACTTTCGGGTCAACGACTCCAGTACACTATGCTTCTGTTTCTCCCTTGTATGCATTGACGGTGGGCGCCGCGCAGACTGGTGAAAGTGATACCTCGCAAAATGGTGAGAATGGAAGCAGTGCCACAAACAACGATGATGCAAATGCAGAGCTAGGAGCCAATTTGGACGCGAATTTTGCGTTCTCTGATAGCAATTCGTTTTTGACAGCCGATTTTGGTTTAACTCCAGCTGTTAGTCTAGGCAGTACTATTTGGATAGATGCGGATGCAGATGGTATTCAGGAGCCCGGTGAGAATCCGATACCTGGCGCTACGATCACGCTGCTGGATTCATTGGGCACTGCGATTAACGATGCAGCTGGAATGGTGGTTCAAACCACGACAAACGCCGATGGTGAGTACAATTTTAATGGTCTACCACCTGGAACATACAGAGTATCTGTGGATATTTCGACATCGTCCGTCCTGTATATCGAAGGCTATGTTCCTTCGCCAAATCAACAAAGCAATGCCGACAATAATTCGAATCTAGACTCGAACATCGATTTTGTTAATGATCCGAACGCGACAGATTTAACGTTTATAAGCGCCCAAATAACGCTTAGCTCTGGCGCAGAACCGACGTCTGAACAAGATCCTATCGATGCTGATATAGCGGTGTCTGCCACTAATCCCGACAGCCCGAATCAGATTGGATTGGCTGATAATTCAGGTAATATGACGTTGGATATGGGTTTTGTCGCCGCGGTTAGTTTGGGTAGCACGTTATGGATTGACGACAATGAAAACGGCTCTCAAGATGTCAGTGAAACACCAATCGTCGGCGCGACAGTTACACTCCTTAATGCTGATGGAACTAGCTACGATGGTAACCTTTATGTTGCCGGAGTTAATTCCTTGACGGCCATCACAAATACAAACGGAGAATACAATTTCAACGGACTGCCACCCGGCGATTATCGAGTTAAAGTGGATTTGTCGACCGCGATAAATAGCAATGCTTCTGTTCTGATACCTACCCCAATTCAGGTTCCAGACCCAGATGCTGTTGGAGCAGATCGTGACAGCAACACAGATTCAAACATCGATCTTTCTGTAGCTGGTTCTGCGGTTGGCGTTAACGCCGGCGATTCTTTTTTAGACAAAGTCTTTACCAGTGGGATTGTTACACTACTGGCTGGAACAGAGCCTACTGGGGAATTAGATTCCGTTGGTTCCGGTGGCGTTAATGCGGCGGATCAACCAAATCAAGGTGCAATGCCAGCTGATGACCCCGATGACAGTGGGAATATGACTGTGGATTTTGGTTTTATCGAACCTGTCAGTGTGGGAAGTAAATTGTGGTTCGATAGCAATGGTGATGGTTTGCAAACCGCGCTTGAACCAGCAATTGTGGGTGCAACAGTTACTTTACTAAATGCCGACGGCACTGCTTTCGACAGCGATCCGACTAATGCAGCTCTGGATGCACTGACTGCTGTGACGAACGCGCAAGGCGGGTACAACTTCAATGACCTTCCCGAGGGTGACTACAGAGTTGAAGTCGATTTGAGTACGGTTACCAGCCACGTTGGTACTACGTTGAGACCGACTCCTATTCAGGTTCCCGATCCAGATGCGGCTGGTCCCTCACAAGACAGTAATACTGATTCAAATGTCGATATCACTGCACCGGGCCATAATCCGACAGCAAATATTTATCAGACAGGCGTGTTTACCCTCGCGGTCGGAAGTGAGCCATTGGCTACAGTTGAAACTGACGCAATTGGTGTTGCTACTTTAGTAGCGGATCAGCCTAATCAAACCCTGGCTCAGCCTGATGCCAATGGCAATATGACCATAGATATGGGTTTCTACACTCCACTTAGTATTGGTAGTTATGTGTGGAACGATTTGGACGGTGACGGAATACAAGACGATGTCGAAACACCTATCGCTGGCGCGCAAGCGACCCTATATCGTGAAACTACCCCGGGTACTTTCGTTCAAGTAATTGCTGATCAAAATGGTAATGTTTTTGGTGCTGGTGGCAGCATTACAACTGGTGCTGATGGTCTGTATCTGTTTGCAAATCTAGCGCCTGAAAATTACAAAGTCCGGGTTGAACCACCGCTCGGTTTTGCACCCACAGAAATACAAGATGGAGCAGACAATGCTGACACTATGGTGGGCGATGAGTTGGATTCGAACATCGATCTAGGCGCGGTTGGTGTTCCCGCTGGAAGCTTTGACAGCGGCGTGTTTACATTGATCAGTGGTGGGGAACCAAGTGAGATTAACGCAGCAGAGGGTGACACGCAAGATGGCATGACAGGCAGTCCGGGTGACCTATCGGGTAATATGACGATTGATTTTGGTTTCGTCCGTCCGTTGTCTATCGGTTCGATAGTATTCAACGATGATAACGGTGATAATCATCCCGATGCCAATGATGCAAATGGGATTCAGAATGAAGGAGAACCCGGTATCAATGGAGCAACGGTCACCCTATTAGTAACCATGGATGATGGTATGACGTTGACACCGGTTAGAGTGGATGCCAATGGCGTTTATGATCTTAATCAAGTTGGTGCAACTGTTGCTGATGCTAGTGTGACAACAAGCGCTCTTATTAATGGAGTTACGGTGCCGGACGGAAGCTATAACTTCAGTGGACTCCCGAGGGGCGATTATGTCGTTAGGGTGGTACCAAATGGTGGATTCTCGCCGACGAATAATCAGAATGCGTTGTTAAATGACGGTGTAAATTTAGATTCTAATCTAGATCTTACTGCTACGACACCAAGTGGCTCTTGGCAGAGTTCAGTGATTAAAGCAAGATATGACCAAGCACCAGTTTCACCAGCTGAAGATGATCCGGCGGGTGTTATTGAGGTCGATCCCAGCGGCACGGCTGATCTTGCAAGTGATCTTACCATCGATTTTGGTTTTGTAGAGAGAGTTAGCTTTGGTAGTACACTCTGGTTTGATCTGGATCGCGATGGAAGTCAGGATGCCGGCGAAGACGTATTGAGGGGCGCGACGATAACGCTATTGAATGCTAATGGTAGCGAGTATGACGCCGATTCGACAACACCAGGAATACAAGGAGTACAGACCACCACAAACGCAAACGGTGAATACAACTTCAACGACTTACTCGCTGGCAGTTATCGAGTCGGTGTGAAACTAACAACAGTAACCAATTACGACGGAGCGAGGCTGCGTCCATCCCCAACTCAGGTGGTCGATCCAAATAATAATTCTAACTCCGATTCAAATATTGACACCTCGGCAGCTGGCCAAGATATCACTAATAGTGTGTATCAAAGCGGTGTAATTGTGCTCGGTATCAGTCAAGAGCCTACTCTTGAGAGTGATCCCTTGGGAGGAGCCGGTGGTGTAGACCAACCTGGTCAGGGTGTCAACGATCTAGACGAGAATGGCAATATGACACTGGATATGGGGTTTGTCCCAACAGGTAGAATCGGCGATCTGATTTTGGCTGATATCGACGGTGACGGTGTGCTGGATGCGGGCGACGGCGACGTTGGTTTGGGTGGAGTCACTGTGAGCATACAGCCTCCAATTGGTGTTGACCTTGGCAACGGTATCGATCAGCCGTTGACAACGGTTACGGCCACAGATGGTACTTACCTATTCGAAGGTTTGCCACCGGGTAGTGGTTATGTGGTAACCGTGGACACCGCTACTTTGCCAAGCACGTTAGGCACCGATATCAAAGTATCATATGACCCCGACGGTGGCACGGACAACACCAGCACCACAGATTTAAATTTAGATGGTAACGGAGAGGTTATTGATGATCTTGATCAAGACTTTGGCTATGTACCACTGGGGTCAATTGGGGACACTATTTGGTACGATGCCAATGCTGATGGCATTCAAGATATAGGTGAGTTGGGTATTCCTGGTGTGACCGTGCAACTCACGCTACCAGGCGGTGCCACACAAACGCAAGTGACTGACGCCAACGGGAATTACCTATTCTCAATATTACCGCCTGGTAACTACCAAGTTGATGTTGTCGCAGGCTTACTGCCTGAGTACAGACAGACCGGCGATCCTGACATGCGGCTCGATGGTAGAAGCACGGTAACCTTGTCTTTAAGTAATACTGGACCAGGTGGGACCCCGCAGGTGATTGAAAACTTAGATCAAGACTTCGGGTATGTTGAACCTGTAAGCATAGGCAGCTTTATTTGGAACGACCTTGATGGTGACGGTCAGCAGGACGCTAATGAGCCGCCGATTGCTGGTGCCTCCGTGAGTTTGCTGGTCAGAAATGGAATTGGTGGATTCGGTCCGGCTCAAGATCAGCAAGGCACCTTGGTGCCAGTCCTAGTATCAGCAGTAAATGGCACATATAAGTTCGATAATCTACCCAGTGGTGATTATAAAGTCGTGGTGACGCCTACCCCTGGCTATATCCCAAGTCCGGTGCAGACAAGTGCAAACGGTGATCGGTCCCAGACTGACTCAAATATTGCAGGCCCAGGTCGTACTGCAAACAGTTATGAAAGTGGTGTGTTTACCCTGCTAGGCGGTAATGAGCCTGTTGAAGCCTCCACAGTCAAAGGTGACAATCAAGACGTAGGTGGTTTGCCATCGGTTGCTCGTGATGAAAGCGGTAATATGTCGGTTGACTTTGCCTTCGTTGAATCAGCAAGCATTGGTAACCATGTTTGGCTAGACTTAGATCGTGATGGGGTTCAAGATGCCAATGAGGATGGTATTGCGAATGTTAAGGTTATTCTTTTGGCAGACACCAATGGGAACGGAATACTTGATGGCTTGGAATTAACCACGCCAGTAGCGACTCATGTAACGGGTTCGAATGGAGAGTATTTATTTCATAATCTAGTGCCTGGGTTGTTGTACGCAACGATGGTAGACGACACCAGTCTACCGACGAGTCTAGAGCAAACCTATGACGAAGGCCCATCTAGAATTACAGGCACTCTTGATCATACCTCTGATCCTATTGATCTTAGTCCAGGCGAAGAGCATTTGACCGCTGATTTTGGTTATGCTCCATCATCGACACTTGGTGTCATCGGCGATACTGTCTGGGTGGACGCGATTGATAATGGA
>JAKVBA010000027.1:0-68297 GCA_022447525.1 Gammaproteobacteria bacterium | reverse complement strand
CCCTGGAGAACCAGGTATTCAAGGGGTAACCGTGACTTTGACGCCTGCGCCTACGGTTGATGCGGGCAACGGTCTGGGAGTACCGGTTTCAGTAGTTACGGATGAGAATGGTAAGTATCTATTTACTGATTTGCCGCTGGATCAAAACTATATTGTTTCTGTGGATTTGAGGACCCTGCCTTCGGGCTACATGCCATCGGTAAGTGGCCTCGGAGATCCCGATGTGCGCGATGGTTTCAGTACCCCAGCAGAGCAAGACAGTAGCACTATTGTGAGTTTGACCAATGATAGCAATATCATGCTGGATGCTGATTTTGGCTACTTACCAGATACCACACAAAATAATATTATCGGTGATACGGTTTGGAGAGACATCAATGAGGACGGTGTAATTGATGCCGATGAGCCAAGAATCGCGGGTGTTACGCTGACCCTGTATGACAATCTTGGTAACGCGGTCGCAACCACGATTACCAATTTCGATGGCATGTATCTGTTTTCTGGAATTCCCGATGGAACTTATCGAATTGTGGTTACCGATCAAAATAACGTGCTTGATGGGATGGACCAGACATTTGATGGAGACGACCCAGCTGCGCCAGGGGTGTACACGCCGATAACACCCTCTGAATCGATGTTAATAGACCTTGGTGTTGGGATTAATATTCCAGACACTGACCTCAACCAGGATTTTGGCTATGTTGATCGATTGATCGGTTTAGGGGATGGAATTATCGGCGACGCAGTTTTCTTTGATGAGAATGGCTCCGGCACTTTTGATTCTGGAGAAGGCTTAGAGGGCGTTACCGTACAGCTATTTGGTCCAGGTTCTGACGGAATTATCGGCAATAGTGATGATGAACTTTTAGGAGTTCAGACAACTAATGAAAATGGCTATTACCTATTTACGGGTTTGGACATTAATGACTCGGGTCCTAACCCAGGTACCGACTACCGTGTTGAGGTGGATGTTTCGTCTTTGCCCAATAGTGGTGCTGGCTGGACAAATTCCATAGACCCAGATAGTCCGGCAGGTTCAGGCAATCATTCCAGTGTTACTACCCTTTCGGTAGGAAACACGACCGACCTAGATCAGGACTTCGGCTATATTTCAGACGACAACAATAGCATTAGTGGAACCATTTGGCCTGATACCGATGGCGATGGTCAACTGACCGAATCAGGCCGGTATGAGGGGGTTACGTTAGAGCTGAAAGATCTTGACGGCAATGTGATAGGTCGAGCAGAAACCGATAGTTCAGGGGGTTTTATGTTTAATAATTTACCCGATGGCCAGTACATGGTAGTGGTTACTGATGACCACAATATTCTCAATGGTTTCGAGCATACTGACTCACCGAATGGTACCAGTGATAAAAGTGATTCAACTAGTAAAGATGATACTGGTTATATCGTAGATCTTGATTCGGCTGGAGCTATACCGACACCCGTCATGGACACCACCGCGGATTTTGGATACATGCCAACTATTACCAATCCAATTACGCTCGGTTCATTCATCGCACGAGCCGTCGATGTTGGGGTCGAAGTTAAGTGGCAAACTCAGACTGAAATAGCGAATATTGGTTTCAACATATACGCTAAGTTAAACGGCGAGTGGCGACAATTAAATCCCGAAGTTGTGATTGGTCAGGGTGACTCAATTAAGGTGCAAGATTACTCCGCTATCTTTAATGTTAATGCCAAAGTGTTCGCATTAAGTGATATAGATATGTCGGGCAAAGAAACGTTGCATGGTCCCTTTATTTTGGGTCAAACATACGGCTTGATGGGAGAACGTAGAGTGATTGATTGGCAAGCTGAATACGCTGAAAGGGAGCGTAAACGGCTTAAACGGCAGGCAGCGAAAAAGGCTCAGCAAGCCGTGAGACAACAGAAGTTCAGTAACGTTATAAAAGGGGGGGAGTAGGTCATGAAATTATTACAAAACATAATCGCTTTATCTTTATGGTTGTTGTTCATCAGTGATGCTCTCGCCGATGGAAGAGACCTGATTAATCTAAAAACAACTGAAGCGGGTATTCATCAAGTCTCTTATGATTCCCTCTTTAACTATGGCTTAGACTTACAGGGTGAGCCGATTAGTAATATTGCATTGATCAATCAGGGTGCGCCCCAGCAGATCCAAGTGACAGGTAGCAGCAGTGATCCCTCATTGTTCGGGCCCGGTTCAGTGATTCGATTTCTTGCAAAGCAAATTGATACGCTTTACACGCACACCAATGTGTACACCCTCCGCTCTGATGTTGACCAAGCCAGGAGAATTGGTATTGACGTGAGAGGTATGCCTCAAGGAGCATTCGCGAACAGTTATCTTGCGACTAAACGTTTTTCGCCACAAAATCGCTATTCGTTTACCTCTCCTGACAGTAATGATCCTTGGTACGCCAAGCGAATTGTCGCCATAGGCAAATCTAATCAAGAGCGGGTTGCTCTGCAGCTAGATAATGTTGCTGAGGGAGGCAATCGTGGTGCCACCAAACCAAAGCTAAATGTGAAGCTTTGGGGCAGTACAGATCTGCCTGGCCCTGGGAATGATCACTCCTATAAAGTCTACTTCAACAACCGTGAGGTGGCATCCAATCAGTTTGACGGGTTGCGTGCAGAAACAGTGGATACAGAACTCGAGCAAGTGCGCCATGGTAGCAACGTAGTAACAGTAGCCTTACCAATGGACACTGGAAAACCATACGATGTCGTAAACTTAAACTCAGTTGAGGTTAAATATCCGCGTAAATTTGTGGCGATCGATAATCGTTTGGATTTCACATCCAGTTTCAATCGATTTCGTATCAGTGGGTTTAATAACTTATCGAAAGATGGAAGCGATCTTTTGGTCTTGCGCGAGGATGCGCAGGGTTTGAACTTCGTGCAGACTCGAAGCGTATTTTGTCGTGTTGGTTGTCTGGTAACCATGGCAGGCAGCGGGAGACCAGCTCACTACTATGTTAGTGCTAAGACCGCTGCTTATAGCCCAGAGCTCGATGCACTCCCAATTGAGCAAAATATCACCAGTGGTAATGCGGTATATTTGATTATTAGTCACCCAGACTTTATCGGGAGAGATGGAGATAATCTTCTAGAGAGCTTTGCCTATGCACAAGCAAGTGAGATGGGTTCCTCTAAAGTGGTAGATGTTGAGGCGATATACGCTCGGTTCGGTCACCATCTTTTTGATCCAAACGCCATCCGTGACTACATTCGATATGCGGTCAACAATATGGGCACGAAGTACGTACTTTTAGTTGGTGGTGATGTCTACGATTATCGTAATTTTCTTAAGCAAGGAGCTAGAAGTTTTATTCCAAGTTTATATGCATCTACCGGAAACAATGTTTCTTTTGCCCCAGTTGATGCGAAGTACGCTGATATAACAGGAAACGATGTTCCGGATATTTCGATCGGGCGCTTGCCGGTCCGTACTACGTCTCAACTTCGTTCGCTTTTCAAGAAGAGACAGTCTTATCTAGATCGTAACTATACTGGTACTGCGTTATTAGTCGCTGACCGATTCGACGTCAGCCAACAATACAATTTTACGACAGACGCAGATATGATAGAGAGCAAATATCTGCAAGAGTTTGACGTGGAAAAAGCCTATATTGATGATATTGGTGCCAGTGCTGCACGGCGAATCGTGACAAGGCAAATCAATAAAGGTGTAAGCTTGATGGCATTTTTTGGTCATAGCTCTACTAACCAGTGGAGCTTCGAAGGCCTGCTAACGGGTAATGATGCATCACGGTTTGACAATGCTGGTCGTCCAACCGTTGTGATGCAATGGGGGTGTTGGAATACGTATTATGTAAGTCCAGAAGAAGACAGTATGGGGCACCGTTTTATGATGGATGGTGAACAGGGGGCAGTAGCGGTAATGGGAGCCAGCACGCTCACTAGCGCGAACAGTGAACGGGAATTAGCCGACCTAGTGTTTGCAGAACTTGTCAAGGGGCGACGTATCGGTGACGCGGTGACCTTGGCTAAACAAATCTATGCCAAGCAAAATCCGAAAGATTTAGATGTCTTGCTTGGCTGGATGGTGTTAGGATTTCCAGAGTTGCTGGTCAACTAGTGAATAGAAGTAGAAGAAATAACAAGAAGTTTGCAAATCAGTTAAGGGGAAGGATTTAAGTATGGCTAAAAATGACACATCGAATCGACGTCGATTATTATTAGGTTTAGGTACTGGCGGTGCTGCATTAGTTTGGAAAAAACCCATATTAGATGCGGTAGTGCTTCCAGCTCATGCGCAAATGTCGGTTTGTGCAATGATTACTTTGGGTAACGTGGTAACTGGTCCTGTTTCAGGATCTCCGGTCCCACCTGTTTGCCAAGTGACATTTGATGTGCTTAGTGGCACCGCAGGTATGAGCCTGGATATTGTAAGTGTGACCACAAGTGCTTTACCGGCGAATGTTTCGGTTACTATCGATCCGCCGGGACCCGCTACCGACTCAACAGGTCCTCGCGTGGTGTGGAGAGGTCCAGCTCTTGAGGCGCCGTTTTGTGTGCCAGTCACTCCTCAAGAGGAGATAATTTTTACCGTAACAGCAACCTGCGCAGCGGCCATTAGCGGAACATTTTCACAGGATTTTACACTTTCGAGCCTGCTCTAGTTTTATAGTATTTATGAGTCCGGGGTAATCCGATTACCCCATGCTATAAAATCTAGAACTGGGTTTTTAAATCGAAATGTTAGATCGCCTAAAGCTAGGAACCATTGTCACGTCCATATTTTGCCTCGTTGGTTTAGGCATTGAGAGCGTGATGGCTCGATCGATTCAAGCGGTTGATTTTGGTCCTGTCGAATACAAAGGCGATTATTTTTTTCATCCTGACGGTACTAAAGTTAGATTTTATCGACGGTCTGATGTTTACTCAGTTTTGCTTGCTCAGCAACCGTCAACGAAAACAAAGGAGTTGTCCTTAGCTGAGGGGCTTCGGCAGAATTTTGGGCAGAAGGTAGAGGTCGTTGGTTTTGATCATTACAGTCAACGGCAAATAATTAAAATCAATAAAGGGCAAGCTAAAGCGAGGTCTGTTCGTCCGATAGACGCGTGGGCAATCAAAAGTTCACACTCCTCTGTGCTTGAGGTCCAACCTTACCTGGTCAATGAGAAAGGAGAGCAAGGCGCCGTTGTCACCGGCAAAGTGATTTTGCAATTAAGCGATGCACACGCTTCCAAAGAAACTATACTCGCGGTTGCGCAAAGGTTTAATTTACGCCTGTTGCGCCGACTCAAGGCTCCCGGTGCCATGTACCAACTGGAATCATTAAATTCAGCTAACGCTGATGTGGGGCAGCGCTTTTCAATAGTTAGACAAATCGCTCTTGATGATAGGGTGGCATGGGCACAGCCGGTATTTAAATCTAGGCCAAAGAAGAGGTCCTTTCGACCCGATGATCCGCTGTTTGATCGTCAGTGGCACCTCAGCAACACAGGGCTGAGGGGTGCTCGTTGTGATGCCGATTGTGATGCAGATGCTGCTTGGGGAATTGGCGTTGCTGCCGGCACTGAGGGCGCTGCTTCACTTTCCGGCGCGGGCATGGTAATCGCAGTAATTGATGATGGAGTCCAGTTAGATCACGAAGATCTGCGTATCTGGGTAAATCCAGGAGAGATAGGAGGCGGAAAAGAGAGTAACGGCGTTGATGACGATGGTAACGGCTGTATAGACGATGTAAATGGCTGTGACTTCGTAGATGACTCTCTCTCTGCCCTCTTAAATCCACTTGCGGATCTAACCTTTTGTACTCAGGCTCTGATTGCTGGCGGCGATCCTGTTGATAGTTTTGGTGTGAAATGTCGCTGTCAAGATAATGATGGTAACTTGGGTCCAGATGGCAACCCCGGTCCCCAAAATACCTCAACATGCCTTGATTTCAATGATCAGGTGACAGTAGAGCAAGATGATCATGGCACTGCCGTGGCGGGTTTGGCAGCCGCTAGAGGCGACAATGGATTGGGTGTGGTGGGAACAGCTTATGCTGCTGAAATATTACCTATTCGGCTAGTTTCGGATTTTGATGGTGATCCCCAAGATGATTTTTGTGCCAGAGCTGCAGAGGCGTTCGCTTATGCTGGTCGATATGCCGATGTCATCAATAATAGCTGGTCGATGCAGGCCGGAACCTGCCCGGCCTTAGACACCGTTATCGAATTGGTTGTCGATGGTTTGCTTACGCAAAACTCAGTTGATTCATCCAATGAGCTAACTCAACAAAGTATCGTAAATATCTCTAAACGTCCCAATCTCGGTTCTCCGGTGGTATTTTCGGCAGGAAACGATGCATCCGGATGGGTCAAAGTAACCGTGCCCGTCAGTGCCGGTGAGCATACTTACGAGTGGCGCTTTTTAAGAAGGTTGGATGTTGGTGGAGCCATCCCCATTGAGCTTTCACTGGACGATAAAGCATGGTTGGACGATATTAATTTTCCAGATGGAAGTGTGGAGCAATTCGAATCAGGCATTCCGCGAGGGGAAGACGGTTTTGAGCTGGGGTGCGAAATAAACAAATGTAACTCTGATTGCAACGGTTTTTCATTTTTGCCAGGTGAAGAGTGTATTTCTTGGGAAGTGAATACTGATCCGGATTTTTCTAGGTCTGGTAACTCGGCAATGATAGATCACAGTGCAAACACTTCTCCGTGTAACTATAACTACCTTCGGGTTGTTAAAAATGGCCCAGCCGGTGACATCTCTTTTTGGATTTGGGTTTCTACTGATCTTCAACAGTTTGCCGATAAAGTGGAGTTCTTAATCGATGGAAAAGAGTCTATTAGCTTTGGCGATGCGGCTAAATTTGTTGATAATGGCGTGTCTTATCCTGCTAGCTTGAACAAAGTCATTGCCGTCGGCGCAAGTAATTCTGGCGACCTAACAGGTGTGAGTAGTGAAAGTTTGCTTGCGCAAGACAGAGCCTCCTACAGTCAATACGGTGCTGAGTTAGACGTTTTGGCACCAGGTAATGATCAGCACTTGGGTGTGGTCACAACTGACCGGTATGGTTTGTCAGCCGGATATAACCACTCAACGGCTATTGGAAATGAACTCAGCCCGGGCCGGTATACACAAGATTTCGGTGGGACATCGGCATCAGCACCGATAGTTTCAGGTATTGCGGCGGCGCTATTGGCTAGTAATACTGGTTTGACGGCACGTGATGTAGAGCAGACGCTGCGCGCTACCGCCGACAAAATTGGGCGACGCGGTGCGTCTGCATACCTTCCCGATGGCGCCGGTGGCTTTAGGTCAGATTTTTATGGGTATGGCAGGGTGAACATGTTCGCCGCACTACAATCAGCGTTGGGTTTAGCTGACTCTATACCAGTTCAAAACTGTAGTCCGGATACATTTGATTACTCTGTGGCAATAGATCTGCTGTTACCTTCTTTCACACCACGATCAACGGAGTTTTGTCCAGCCGTTAATTTTTCTCTGGATTCGACGGATGAGATTTGTTTTCCTATCCCAGCACAGAACGGTGGTTTTGCTATTGTGTGCCTCTAGACCCAGTTGTTAGCTCAAGCAATAAGTTTGCTAAGTGGCACAGAAAGCGAATTTACCTCCATTCTGCCGAGTTTTTTAGTTATGTTGCTAGGTATCTATGATTTAAATCGTTAAAATACGTGCCCTTTTGTTGTGATCCCCTGATTAAACAACAGTAACGAGCACAAACACATAGAGGCACATTATGAGCCAACAATTTACTATCGAGCCGAGCAGTATCGGCAAAGCAAGCGATCTCAGAAAGCAGTCGGAACAAGCTGCGCGTAAACCTTCTGGCGAAAAATCAAGACACAGTCAGCCGCACAAAAAGGTATTTATTAAAACCTTTGGGTGTCAGATGAATGAGTACGATTCCAATCGTATGTTGGATTCATTAAATGATTCGCATAACGCGGTTAAAACTGATAACGAAGCGGAAGCTGATATCATTTTGCTCAATACTTGTTCAGTCAGAGAAAAGGCACAAGAAAAGGTGTTTTCTCAGCTAGGACGTTGGAAAAATCTAAAAGACCAAAATCCTGATTTAGTGATCGGCGTGGGTGGATGTGTTGCCTCTCAAGAGGGCGACAATATTATGAAACGTGCTCCTTATGTCGATATGGTTTTTGGCCCGCAAACACTGCATCGGTTGCCAACAATGGTCGATGATGCGATCGGCACACAAGAGTCACAGGTCGATATCACCTTCCCAGAAATAGAAAAGTTCGATAAATTACCCGCCCCAAAAGTAGAGGGAGTGACCGCGTTTGTGTCAATTATGGAGGGCTGCAGTAAGTATTGTTCTTTCTGCGTTGTACCGTATACGCGAGGTGAAGAGTTCTCGCGTCCATTCGACGATGTGATTGCCGAGGTCTACGAGCTAGCCCAACAAGGTATTCGCGAGGTCACCCTGTTAGGACAGAATGTGAATGCATACTGGGGGCCAATGCACGATGGGTCAATGGCCGATTTTGCGCTATTAATTCGCTACGTTGCTGAGATCGAGGGGATAGAACGTATCAGGTACACCACATCGCACCCTCTAGAGTTTACCGATAGCTTGATCAATGTTTATGCTGATGTGCCAAAGTTAGTGGACCACTTACACTTGCCAGTGCAGTCCGGCTCGGATCGAATATTGGCCGCTATGAAGCGTCGTTACAAAGCCCAGGACTACATTGAAATTATCAAAAAAATACGCAAAGTACGTCCGAACATCAGCATGTCTTCTGATTTTATTATTGGCTTTCCCGGGGAGACGGATCAGGATTTTGAGGATACGATGAATCTGATCGAAACCATCGGCTATGACTTATCTTTTAGTTTTATCTACAGTACCCGACCTGGTACACCAGCTTCAGACTTAGATGACGATGTGCCGATGGAGGTTAAAAAGGCTAGATTAGCTAAATTGCAAGCCAGGATTACGGAAATGGCTAATGATATTAGTCAGAGTATGGTTGGAACTGTACAAACCGTTTTGGTTGATAGACCTGCCAGAAAAGATCCAAATCAAATTTCAGGCAGAACAGAAAATAATCGGGTCGTTAATTTTGATGGTGATCATGCGCTTATTGGTCAATTTGTCGACGTAAAAATCACCGAAGCACTGCCAAACTCGCTACGAGGGTGTATTGTTTCGTAGCGCTCGAGAACCTCTAACTAAGTCTAGATCTCCTCTGTAAGGCCTGAACGCGTTTAACGATTGGACATTTTTATTATTTTTTTGGCGTGACTAGTTTTGTCTTTGACCAATACCTCGATTGCAAAAGAATCCGAAAGTCAGAGGTACCCAATAATTAGTCAAAAAGTTTGCTGCAAATCGTCGAATAAAATGCGCAAGAAAATAAATTTCCTTGTTTTCTTGCGCTTTGTGTTTTATAAAACTTGTATGCATATCTTTGTTGTTCATAGGAATTTGCGCATTGACCTTAGTCGCTAAAAGTCGACATTGGTTGCGGCATATGGTGAACGCTGCGTTTTCTGAGTTTGCTCACTCATTGAAGAGAACTTACCCTCCCGAAAGCTTTTTTATCATCCATTTTCTGAATGGTTGGTCATCATTGTTTGTTGTAAAACGAGGAATACCCTTTTGAATCAAGCCTTACCAGCAAAAACTCTTTCTTTAGACTCTCCAGAGTCACCAATCGATAACCACAGGCTCTCTGTTTTGTGCGGTGAACGGCACGCAAATATTCAAATTATCGAGCAGGAGCTATCAGTAAAATGTTATCAACAAGGCGGCGACTTCGTCATCCAAGGCGCATCAGAGAACGTTAAGGTAGCTTATCAAGTACTTAAAAAACTATATCAAACCACAAATAAAGGTGCGGCCTTGGAAGAATCTCAAATCTATCAAGTTATAAATAATATGTCTGAATCCGGCTCTGCTGATCTAGAGTTTGAGAGAGTTAGATCGCCTCTGAAACAAGTCGTTGCAAAATCAAAAACTCAAAGTGATTACATGCAGGCAATTGCAAAGCATGACGTTGTTTTCGGAGTCGGCCCGGCTGGCACCGGTAAGACCTACATTGCCGTAGCTAAAGCGGTCGAAGCTCTGGTCAATGAAGAGGTCAAACGAATCATCCTTATTCGCCCAGTTGTGGAGGCCGGCGAGCACTTGGGCTTTTTGCCTGGTGATATTGGTCAAAAAATAGACCCTTACTTGAGGCCACTCTATGATGCTCTTTATGAATTGCTTGGTCCAGAAAAAGTACAGAATTTGATGGAGCGCAAGGTGATTGAGCTTGCTCCTTTAGCCTATATGCGAGGTCGTACATTATCTGATGCGTTTGTGATCATGGATGAAGCTCAGAATACCACGGTGGCGCAAATGAAAATGCTTTTGACTCGAACCGGTTTTGGTTCAAAGGTCGTGCTGACTGGTGACCTTTCGCAGCTCGATCTACCCAAAGGTACTTATTCCGGTTTGAAGCACGCTTTGACCATTTTGAAGGGGGTTAGAGGGATTAATGTGACCAGATTTACCGGTAAAGATATAGTTCGTCATCCATTGGTACAAAGGATTGTAGAGGCCTATGAAAAACATGATCGTCATGACTGATGACGACTCGTCAGTTCAGCCAGTGCAAAGTACAGATTTACCAGACAAGCAGGAGCTGCATGTAGACATACAGATTGCTCTTACTGATACCTTAGTAGGTGAAAAAGTGCCTAGTGAGTGTCAGTTAGAACAATGGGCGCGGCTTGCTTACTATCATGTAAATAGCCGTAAGAGCTTATCTGATAATAACGAAGTTACGTTGAGACTTGTTGATGCAGCCGAAATACAAGAGCTTAATGAGCGTTATCGCGGTAAAAATAAGCCAACCAATGTTTTGTCTTTTCCGTTCGAGGTGCCCGAAGGGGTGGACATGGAGTTGCTCGGCGATATTGTTATTTGTCACCAGGTAGTGATTGCAGAAGCTGAGTCTCAAGGTAAGAGCGCATATCAACACTATGCTCACATGGTCACGCATGGTATTTTGCATCTTTGCGGTTACGATCACCAAGAGCCTGGCGAAGCTGACGAAATGGAATCGTTAGAAATTGATATATTGTCCTCGATAGATCTGCCCAATCCGTATACCATTTAATTTTAATCACCTTCCTATTTGAATGAATAGTCAAGATAAACCTCCGTCGATATTGCAGCGTATTGGCGCTGCGATTTCAAATCTCTTTCCGACAAAGCGGGCTGCCTCTCGCGATGACGTATTAGAAAGCCTTCAACAAGCAGAAGAGGATGGCATTGTTGCAAGCGATTCCTATGACATGATTCAGCGTATTCTTTATGTCTCTGACATGAGAGTTCGTGATGTAATGATTCCGAGAAGTTCCATTGCTCAAGTAGAGAGGGAAGCATCACTTGACGATTGTTTGGACGTTATGATCGAAAGCGGTCATTCCAGATTTCCAATCTATGATAATGAAAAAGATCAGTTCGTCGGTATTTTGTTAGCAAAAGACTTACTTAGGTTTTTTGATGAGGACAACAAGCAACGATTTCATCTGCGCGATTTAATTAGACCGGTAGTTTTTGTTCCGGAGAGTAAGAGACTAAACGTATTACTCAGTGAATTTCGTACGTATCGTAATCATATGGCGTTAGTCGCCGATGAGTTCGGTGCCGTCGCTGGTGTCGTTACTATTGAAGACGTATTGGAGCAAATAGTTGGTGATATCGAGGACGAACACGACATCGACGAGGAAGACGACTTTATCCGCACTATGTCGAACGGTCAGTCGATGGTAAAAGCGTTGTTACCAATTGATGAGTTTAATGAGTATTTCCGAGCTTATATGAGCCAGAGTGGCAGTGACACCATTGGTGGGTTAATCTCACAGACTCTAGGGCACATCCCTCAGCCCGGCGAAGAAGTAGAGATAGATAGAATAAGATTTGAGATTATTCATGCGGATTCGCGCCGAATTCATTTGGTGCGCGTAACTAAACTTGATCAAATTGTTGAGCCATAGACTCTGTATTGCACATCACAACCTTATCACAAGGATTTACTAAATGATTCAGCCGCCTGTAAGAGGAGCACAAACTGCGTATCTCATTGACGCCAGCATTTACATTTTTCGAGCGTGGTTTTCAGTACCAGATTCGATGCGCGGTGAGAATGCTCAGCCGGTTAACGCGGTATACGGATTTTGTAAGTTTTTGACTGAATTTGTCGAGCGCAGTCAGGCTGACTACATTGCCATTGCCTTTGACGAAAGCTTAACCAGCTCGTTTAGGAATGAAATTTACCCTCAATATAAAATGAATAGAGAGTTGCCGCCTAAAGAACTGGCAGATCAATTTGTTTGGTGTAAGAGGCTTGTCGAGGCTGCTGGACTGTACTGTATGGCACATGATCGTTATGAGGCTGATGATTTGATCGCTACCGCTGCATTGCGTATGCGTGAGCAGGGTTATCGAATTGGCGTGGTAAGTGGTGATAAGGATCTGGCTCAGGTGTTGCGAGGAAACGATTTTTGGTGGGACTTCGCCAAGAATATTCAGTTAGATTCATCAATGGTCGTAGACAAGTTTGGAGTTGGGCCGCAAGCGATACACGATTATCTAGGGCTTTGTGGGGATGCGGTAGATAACATTCCAGGTGTGCCTGGGATTGGTCCGAAAACAGCCTCAGCTTTGTTGCAGAATTTCGGCAGTATCGAAGAGCTTTATCAAAAACTCGAAGAGGTGAAATATCTTAAAGTTCGCGGAGCGAAGACCTTGGCGGCCAAGCTCAGAGAGCACAAAGATCAGGCTTTTCTGTCAAAGCAATTGGCAACGGTTGAGTATCAAGCACCAGTTCAGGTGACCCCAGATCTTCTTAGACGTAAAGCTGCCGAGGTACAAGGGTTGCAGCAAATTGGTCAGATTATGGGTGGTCGAGGTGACGGTTTATTTGAACGTTTGATTAACTCTGCACAGCGCTCTCTTGCGCAATAAACCATCATCTGTAATTATCGTGCGCTGAAACCACAGTTAACTGTGTAACCATTGACCGTAGTAGGCGCATGTACCTAAATTATTTCGGTCTGGCTGAGCGACCTTTTTCGATAGCGCCGGACCCTCAATACCTATATATGAGTGCAAAGCACCGTGAGGCAATGGCTCATTTGAGCTACGGATTGTCGCAGGGTGGGTGCTTTATTGTGCTCACGGGTGAAGTTGGTACTGGCAAAACAACACTTTGCCGCAACCTTTTGGCTGATCTGCCGGATAATGTAGATGTTGCTTTGATTCTTAATCCGAATATCAATCGAAGAGAGCTTCTAGAAACAGTATGCGATGAATTACAGATTTCTTATCCAGAGAAACAGTCGAAAAAAAAGTTACTAGATTCAATCAACAATCATTTGTTGACCACCTATGCTGAAAACAAGCATACGGTTCTAATCATAGACGAAGCCCAGCTGCTTAGTCCCTCGGTGCTTGAGCAAGTCCGACTATTAACCAACTTGGAAACGACCAAAGCAAAGTTACTGCAAATTATCTTAATTGGTCAGCCGGAACTCAATGAAGTACTAGCTCGTAATGATTTACGTCAATTAGCGCAGAGGGTAACTGCCCGCTATCACTTGCCAGCCCTTGCCAAAAATGAGATTCAGGACTACGTCAATTATCGTCTTGAAGTGGCCGGTTGCAAAAAGCCGTTGTTCAGCGCTCAGGCATTAAAGCTTCTGCATCAGTTAAGTGAGGGTATACCAAGAAAAATAAATGTACTTGCTGATCAAGCTTTACTTGGCGCCTATGCAAAGTCCCAGTTGGTTGTTGATACCAAGACGCTAAAATCAGCCGCTGGCGATGTGTTTGCTAAAAAGGAGTACGCTCTCGTTGATAGTGTCTTCAAAGGTAAGAGGCTGTGGTTTACTTTGGCCGTGCTACTGCTCATTACTAATGTCGGCTCATGGTGGCTATTTGGCTCAAAACCAACACAAAATCAAGCTGTCGTTAATGGGGTCAAATTAAAAGAGGAGCGCCTAAATGCTAAACCAAGTGCGCAGCCGAAGGCTGAAGATTTGACTATTGAGGCGCCCGAACAGAAATTAGAAGCGTTGTCGTTAAGCGAGTCCACTGGCAGCAAGACTATAGATCTGAGTAAACTGGCGGAGGTGGATGCGATGCCAGTGGAACCTTCATTTGATGCTGATATCGAACCAGGATCGGTGGTTTTTTCGGACGATTTTTTGGATTCGAAGCCCATTGATCAGACTCTCGATAACGCTTCTACTGATTTGGGTAAAGTCGCCTTAGTACGTAATATTGAACCGCCAGCTTACCTCGCTAACAGCGCGTTTGGAAGAGTTCTTGAGGTATCCTCTGATCGTACTGGACGAGTGGCGGCATTTCGAAATTTGGCGGCTGCATGGGACGCTGAGTTGCCCGACGTGATACTTCGCCCTTTGTGCGAAGAATTAGAAATCGATGGTATTGCCTGTATGTCTGTGTCTAATTGGTCAACTTTAAATCGACTTAATCGGCCGACCATAATGGTACTAGATCATAAAGGCACACAGCACCGGGTCATACTTTATCGCCTGGTTGAGGATATGGCGAGTGTGTTGGTGGGCGATCAGTCTTATCAGGTTCCCATATCTGAGTTGAGAGATAGGTGGTCTACAAATGCATTACTGTTCTGGCGACCCTCTGAAGTGGGTCAAGAGTTTCTGCAATTGGGAGACAAGAGTTCAGCCTTGCCCGCCGTACGAAAAAAGTTAGATGACATGCTTGTTTCTCTTGGCCTAGACTCGATCGGAAATTTGAAATCTGATTTTTTTGACGCCGAGCTGGCCGCTGGAGTAAGCGAATTACAGCGCAAGTTTGGGATTTTAGCCGATGGTAAGATTGGTCGAGAGACCTATTTATTGATCAATGAGATATTGAAGCCGGACGCTGTTCCCACGTTAACCCGGCGGAATCGGATCTAGGATACTTTTATGTCTACTATATTAGATGCCTTAAAAAAGTCAGAACAGGAACGTAAAAAGAATCACGTACCCACCTTATCTGATATGCCGGTTCCCGAGGAGAGTGCGCGTTGGCCCCTGTATGTGATCGCCGCCCTCAGCTTGACTCTTGCCTGCCTAGTTGGCGTATTGATTGCTAATTGGTATGGCCCCAACCGATCGGTCCCGCAAGCTGACGAGGCGAAGCCTTTAATAAAAAGTGACGCAGCAAATCAACAGATTGTCGAGGCTGACCTCGCTGATGTGGTGGTCAATGTGGTTTCTTACTCACTAGATTCAAGTCAGCGATTCGTTATGCTTGATGGCAAGATATATCGTGAAAATGACTTTGTGCGGGCTGGGTTAAGAGTCGATGAGATTAAGCCCAATGCCGTTGTGCTTAATTTTCGAGGAGAGCTTTTGACTCGTACGCCATAAGTTTTGATTGGGTTCCTGTATTTATTTGGCTGTTCTTTAGCTCTGCTGTTCTTTAAATTAGCCCGGTTTTCTCGCCAAGTTTTACCATCGTTGTCTAATCACTTACAGTTATTCTATCTTTGGGTATAATCCGCAAACTTTGGTTTTGAAGAGATCAAACGCCCTGTCAGGCTAAATTCTTCTCATGCTTTAATTTCAATAGAGTCTTCCTATGAGTCAACTACCCGCTGAAGTGTCTAAGCGCCGGACCTTCGCCATTATTTCACACCCAGATGCTGGTAAAACAACACTGACAGAAAGGTTGTTGTTATCTGGGGGTGCTATACAAATGGCCGGCAACGTCAAGGCCCGCAAAACAGGGCGTCATGCGACCTCAGATTGGATGGAGTTGGAGAAGCAAAGAGGTATCTCGGTAACGTCCTCGGTTATGCAATTTGAGTATGACGACAAAGTCATCAATTTGCTTGATACCCCCGGTCACGCCGATTTCTCGGAGGATACTTACAGAACGCTAACGGCGGTTGATTCAGCGCTCATGGTGATTGATATCGCCAAAGGTGTCGAGGAGCGAACTATCAAGCTGATGGATGTATGTCGATTGAGGACAACTCCCATCATGACTTTTGTTAACAAGATGGATCGCGAAGGGCGCGATCCGATCGAAGTTATGGATGAGGTCGAGTCGGTCTTGGACATATTGTGTGCGCCCATGACTTGGCCAATCGGCACGGGCAAACTTTTCCGTGGTGTTTATCGAATTTATGACGACACAATTCACTTGTTTGCTGGTAGACCTGGCAATAATCCAGATGAAGATCAATTTATTGATGGGCTAGATAACCCAGAGCTTGAGGCTGTATTGGGTTCAGATGCCGAGTATCTGCGTGAAGAACTCGAGTTAGTTCAAGGCGCAAGTAACGAATTTGATTTAGAGTTGTATTTGAGTGGAGATCTGACACCAGTCTTTTTTGGGTCTGCCATTGCTACTTTGGGTATCGATGAGTTGATGGAGAATTTTGCTCGTTATGCGCCAGCACCCCAAGGTAGGGAAGCGGAAACAAGGGAGGTGAGCTCTGCCGAACAAAAGTTCACTGGCTTTGTGTTTAAAATCCAAGCCAATATGGATCCTGCACACCATGATCGGATTGCCTTTATGCGCATTACTTCAGGTCAATTTACCAAGGGTAAGAAATTAAAACACGTTCGACTAAAGCGAGATATGGCAATCAATAATGCCAGCTCGTTTATGGCCAGTAAGCGAGACACAGCAGAAGAGGCTTGGGCTGGCGATATTCTTGGTGTTCACAATCACGGCACAATCCAAATAGGAGATACCTTCACCGAGGGAGAAGAGTTAAAGTTTACCGGTATTCCAAATTTCGCCCCAGAATTGTTTAGAAGAGTAAGGCTGCGTGATCCTTTGCGTGCCAAGGCCTTGCAAAAAGGGTTGATACAATTAAGTGAGGAGGGTGCCACCCAAGTTTTTCGTCCGCTGCAGAACAATGACATGATTTTGGGTGCCGTAGGTGTGTTGCAGTTTGACGTTGTTGCCCATCGTCTGAAGGCCGAGTACAACGTAGAGTGCAGTTTCGAGGCCGTGCAGGTAGCAACAGCAAGGTGGTTGCATTTTCCTGATGCAAAAATGGAAGACGAGTTTCGGCGTAAAAATGAGCAAAACATCGCTCTAGATGGTGCTGAAGAGCTCACTTATATAGCTCCAAACATGGTCAATCTTCAGCTAACAATGGAGCGCTGGCCTGATGTAGAGTTTAGGTCGACACGAGAGATCTGACAGTTTTAAGATCGTCCAATGTGATTGCGTGTCTTATTTAAATGATGCTTTTTGGCTCTCAGCGATTGCACCCTTGCCAATGCCTTCAAAGGCGTAAACTCTATATTGATCGTCCGACTGTTCTTCAAGCAAGGTTAGTATGTGGTCAGCGATGCACTCCACCGTCGAATCGCTGTTCATTAGATGGACGCGCTCCTCGTTAAGGTTGAGCCTAAAGGCCCCCTGGTCGCTGGTGTAAGCAAACTCAATCCTGCCGCCTTCCAGCGATACAACGTCTTCGTTTGTGCCCAAATAAATATCGGTCCACTGTTTTGCTAGAAGCTTTTCAAGCTTTCGATTACGGCGGTCGTTTTTCCATATTTTGATGGTTGATCGGTGGCCATGTGCGATCCTTTGACAATTTCCATCGTGTTTTTTCAAGCCATGGCTATAGGTATAGAACGCGCCGAGACTTAGCTCTTTGGATAAGTTAATTTCCAAGTCTGTCACATTGTCGGGGAGTGCTTCTAGCAAGAGTGTCTTTAAATATAAACCAACTCGCTTCTTGGAAATCTTTTTGCAGTCAATTTCACACAGCGCAGATTTGGGTGAGGTGTGCTCTATCCAGTCCCCATCCTTGGTCTCAAAGCGTAACGTATTGCTGCGCGTCTTTAGACCGGAATAATTCATTGGGACGATCAGTTTGTGATCGACATGATGATCGATAATTTGTTTTATGGTCTTTTTGACTTTAGCAAAGTCAAAAACCATACTCTGAGCATCAAGATCACCCGATAGTACAATGTCAACAGCCCAGCTTGCGCCAATCAAACCGCGCTTCGGATCCAATATTGAGCAGTCGATCACAGTGAGGTTGTTTACGAAAAGACGTGGCATTACTCTAAATGGTTCATAAAGATTGGTTAAATTATACTACAATTCGCCAGTTACAAATTTATGTCTCAGTATTTAGGTTAGTTAAATTATGACTGTCACTCGTTTCCCCCCAAGTCCGACTGGTTATCTACATATTGGTGGTGCGCGCACCGCTCTTTATTCTTGGTTGCATGCAAGGCAAGCTGGAGGCCGTTTTGTGCTTCGTATTGAAGACACAGATTTAGAGCGTTCAACGCAAGAATCAGTGCAAGCAATATTCGATGGTATGCAGTGGTTGGGACTAGATTACGATGAGGGTCCTTACTATCAGACTCATCGATTCGATCGCTACAAAGAAGTCATCGAGCAGTTGCTGGTAGAAGATAAAGCTTATCATTGTGAATGCTCCAAAGAGCGCTTGGATGAGATGCGCGAGGAGCAACGTGCAGCCGGTCTGAAGCCCAAATACGATGGTCGATGCAGAGAAAAAGGTCTCGCAGCATCTGATGGCACGGTGGTGCGTTTCAAGAATCCTCTTGATGGGAACGTTGTTATCAAAGATATGGTTAAGGGCAATATCGCCATTGCTAATCAGGAGCTTGATGATCTGGTTATTGCTCGATCAGGCGGAGTGCCAACCTACAATCTTACCGTGGTAGTTGATGATATGGATATGGGCATTACGCATGTGATTCGTGGGGATGACCATATCAACAATACTCCCCGTCAAATTAATATTTTAGCGGCGCTAAATGCCGAATTGCCCTTATATGGTCATGTACCTATGATCTTGGGGCAAGACGGCGCAAGGATGTCGAAGCGTCATGGCGCTGTTGGGGTAATGCAGTATAGGGATGATGGGTTTCTACCTGAGGCGTTGCTCAACTATCTTGTTAGACTTGGTTGGTCCCATGGAGATCAAGAATTATTTTCAATGCAGGAGCTCTTGGAGCTGTTTAAAATTGAGGATGTGAGCAGGGCGCCATCGACTTTCAATCCTGAAAAGTTATTGTGGGTTAATCAAGAAAAAATAAAGGCCTTGAGCGCAGAAGCCTTGTTAAAAGCGTCTCAATGGCATTTTGAAAAAGCGGGGTTGACTGTCGAGCCTGGGGAGTATGCTTTTAAAGCTCTAGCGCTAATTAAAGAAAGATGCAAAACTTTAATTGATGTAGTGGAACAATCGCGTTGGTTCTTCAGTAATGTAAACGAATACGATTCGGCTGCAATGAAAAAGTGGATAAAGCCAAACTCAGATATCTACTTATCTGCATTTATCGATCAGCTAAATTCGTTAGACGACTGGCTGCCAGAGAGTATTCAAGGTTGTGTGCAGTCTGTGGTAGACGAGCATGGGGTCGGATTTGCTAAAGTTGCGCAGCCAATTAGAATAGCGGTGACTGGTGGAACAATGTCTCCATCGATTGATCAAACTCTCGCAGTGCTTGGAAGAGAAGTTTCTCTGCAGCGATTAGAAGCGGGTTTGATTGCATTTTCAGACAAATTGTCTGATTGAAACTCAGCTGCAATTCGGCGCATCCATTTGGCTTGTTGATTATTATTAACATCCATGAATAAATTTTAAAGAGTCGTGACGTGTGTGTTGAGGGCTGCTAGAATTGGCGATCCGCTGAAAATCGGACAATATTTGCAAAAGAATAATAAATAAAAACGACAGTTATACAGCTGCTAAAGCGGGGGTTGGAGCCCATGAGGTTCTGGATCTTCCTTCACTACAAAGCATTGAATTGATTTGAGTCAGTGAGTGGCCCGTTTAGCTTGAGGTAACCGGAGGAATAGTTCATTAGGGGGTTCATTAGTCGCCCTGTCTTTTTCCCATAGTAAGTCGTCGTTTTAAGTGTAGGTCTTGGTTTTAAGAAACAAACCTTCGTTTAAAGCTTGACACACTGTTAGTTATCTCTGTTCGTTAGCTAACGGTATTTGTTATTAGTTTTATGCCATGCGCATAATTCTCGCGGAAATGTTGTTGATTTGTCTTTTTTGTCTGGTATTGACTGTTGTGAATTGCTTCTCAGTAGTGTTTACTATGGGGGTCCGCCCCCTCCATACATGACACAAAAGGCGGACGTTTTACTTTGTGTTCCTTAGCGGCCTGCTTTGGCCTGCCGGCAGTGCAGTAAAACAAATAATAAAAAGAAAAGATTGAATTTACAGCAACCCTTATTGGTACGTAGGTTTTTGATTCTCGAGCTTGCCCTGAGTAAGCCGGCTATGTGCTAGTCAGAATGCTGTTAATTTTAAAATTGGTCGGCCGATTAAGGTCGGTCGGCAAATAGAATCTAGCTAAATAGATTTCATTACAAGAGGTTAAGTCTAAAATGAAAAAATCTGTGTTGAATTGGATTGGTCGTGCGATAGCGGGTGTTGCTATCTCAACGATCGCTGCAACCACTGTGTGGGCGCAGTCAGCAGGCGGCCAGTCGGTCGATAGCGAGTTTGCTCGTGAGCTGAAGTTGGTCGAAGCTTTGAAAGTTTACAACGCTCAGTTGAGCGATCAATTGGCAGCCCAAACCCAAGCCAGAGACGAAATCCAAGCGTCGATAGAATCCGCAAAGGGTCTTGAGCCACAAGTGGCTCCCTTACTAGAAAAAATGTTAGCCGCACTCGATGCTTTTGTTAAAGCGGATCTTCCTTTCAGGCTAGAAGAGCGTCAAGACAGCTTGTCGCGTTTGAAGCAGTTAATGTTGGATCCCACGGCGAGTACGTCAGTTCGTTATCGCCAAATCATGGACATCTACTCAGCTGAGATGGAGTACGGAACAACTTATGAAGCATATGACTCGGTAATCGACGATCAGCCCGTACAAATGCTGCGTATCGGTCGAGTCGGGCTCTATTATCAAACTTTAGATCAGAAGACATCCGCCATGTTTGACAATGTCAACAAAGAGTGGAAGATTCTTCCTGAAAGCACTAATCGTGATGTGCGCAAAGCCATCAAGGTGGCGGCGAAAACGGTTGCACCAGAATTGTTGAGCTTGACTATCAACGCTCCGGAGGGCTCATAACATGAAGCGTTTATTATCAATCGTTGCTCTTGCGGCAGCATTTATCGCTGTGCCTGCGCAGTCTCAGACTGTAGACCAGCTATTAGAACAAGTTAGAAGCGGCTCTTTCGAAAAAAGCGAAGAAGCGATAGCGCTCGAAAATCAGTTTGCGGCCGCGGGTGCTGGTAAAATTAATTTGCTCCAGCAAATTAGAGCGCAACGTGCAAGTTTAGAGGCAACCAGCGAAACCCTCGAGAACCAGTATGAGCAAAATAGTGTGGCGCTGAATGCGGTGCGTGTCGCTCGAGAACGTTCACTTGGCGACCTCAAAGAGTTGTTTGGCGCAGTTCAACAGGTGGTTGGCGAAGCAGAGGCAACATTCGACGGGTCGATTATTTCAGCTCAATTTCCAAACCGCACAGCGGGTTTCGCTGAGATTTCTAAAAAAGTATCTAATCAATCAAATGAGTTAGTGTCTGCGGCAGAAATCGAGTCGTTGTGGAAGGCGATGTTTAACGAGATGGTCCAGCAAGGCAAGGTGGCTAAGTTTAACGCTTCTGTAGCCACTGCTGGTGGCGCGCGTGAAGAGCAAGAAGTTGTTCGTGTTGGAACCTTCAACTTGATAGGAGACGGTAAGTTCCTAACTTACGGCGCTGGCGGTGTAGCTGATTTACCAAAGCAACCTGACGGTCGTTACTTGGCTCAAGCCACCAATCTTTTTAATGGATCAGGTACCGCTGAATTTGCACTTGACCCAACTTTGGGTACGTTACTAGAAGCGGCGGTTGAAAGCCCAAGTCTGGGTGACCGTGTTGCTCAAGGTGGCACCGTTGGTTACATAATTTTGAGTGTGGGTGCGTTTGCAGCCATTGTGGCGATCATTAAGATTATTACTTTATTTGGAGTTGCAGCGGCAGTTAAGAAGCAAGCTGCTGATCCTGAATCTCCAGATGATAAAAATCCATTAGGCAGAGTTTTGCAAGCTGCCGCAGATACCAAGAGTAACGACACTGAAGCCGTCGAGCTGAGATTGTCTGAAGCTATTATGAAAGAAACCCCCAAGCTTACTTCTTGGTTAATGTTCTTGAAGATTGTCTCTGTGGTTGCTCCACTGGGTGGCCTGCTCGGTACCGTTCTCGGTATGATCACCACTTTCCAATCGATCACCCTGTTTGGCGCTGGAGATCCCAAGTTGATGGCTGGCGGTATCTCAGAGGCACTTGTAACCACAGTATGTGGTTTGGTAGTGGCGATTCCGATCGTATTGCTTCATACAGCCGCTGCGTCTAAAGCAAAGCGTGTTGAAGAAATTCTTGAAGAGCAGTCCGCTGGTATGGTGGCGCGTAAGATCGAAGGCTAAAACGCTTTCGGTCTCTGGTAAATGCATAAGCGACTGTAGACAAATACGGTTGCTTATGCTGATAACTAAAGAGACAGAGGTTCAGTAAGATGGATATAAAAGCCTTCTTCGAGTACATCCGCGACTTTATGGAGCTCGGTGGCCCGGTACTCTATTTGATAGCTGCACTACTGGTTGTGATGTGGTACATGATTCTAGAGAGAATTATGTATATCAACGGCCCGCATAAAGAGGCGGTAAAATCCGCTATCGATGAATGGGAAGCACGTTCTGAGCGCAGCTCATGGGCGGCGCATCAAGTTCGAGAGCAATTGGTTTCAAACGTAGGTTCAAAGCTACGGGAAAACCTGTCGATGATACAGGCTTGTGTTGCCTTAGCTCCACTGTTTGGGCTGCTGGGAACCGTTACAGGTATGATCGAAGTGTTCCAAGTAATGGCTGTTACTGGTACCAGTAATGCCAGAGCAATGGCCGGGGGTGTATCAAGAGCGACCGTTCCAACAATGGCGGGAATGGTTGCGGCTCTCTCAGGGCTCTTTTTGAGCTTCTGGTTGCAGCGTAAAACAGAGCAAGAGAGAGAGCTTATCAACGAGCACTTGACACTTGATCACTAAGCATTGAGATGAGATAGATCATCGAAATGCGGTGACCAAAACATCCTTATTATGAGTTGGGCGTAAGTCATTGATAGACATTGCTTACCCCAAGATAGGAGAAAAAAATGAGACGAGCATTAAGAAGCAGGCAGGATGAAGACGCTAAAATCGACATCACCCCGATGTTGGACGTAGTGTTCATCATGCTTATCTTTTTTATCGTAACAGCCAGCTTTATTAAAGAGAGCGGGGCCAAAGTAATCAAGCCAGAAGCGGTTAATGGTGAAAAACGCCCGCGCGCTAGTATTTTGTTAGCTATCGATGAAAATAATGATATATGGCTGGATCGTCAGCAAATTGACCCCAGAGCTATCAAGGCGAATTTAGGGCGTTTGCGAGCCGAAAACCCAGAAGGCGAGATCATGGTTCAAGCCGATATCAACTCTGAGGCCGAAGCGGTTCTAGAGGTGGTCGATAAATTGAGAGATGCCGGCATTCAAGTGACGCGCATTTCTACCAAGTCGGAGTAAATTATGGTTCAAAAGTTATCTTCATTTCTACTTTCCGGGCTCATAACTCTCGGTCTGATCAGTGGTATGTATGCCCTGATCAAAATGAAAGAACCGGATTTGGGCGACTCAAAAGCGATAAAGTTGCCTGAGTTTTCGTTTATCCCAAAAAACGAAGACGTGGAAACAATTACGGCCAAACCTGAACGTCCAGATGAGGTCCAAGAGGCTCCCGACTTGCCTGAAAGCGATATCGTACCTGACCAGGTAGATATTGATGCCAGTTTGGCTTTGGGGGCTGTCAAGATCGGTATCAATACGAGCACAAAAGGCTTTAACTCCAATGATGGCGAGTACCTGCCTATTTTTCGTGCACCTCCAGTCTACCCTCGAAGAGCTGCTGAACGTGGCCTTTGTGGATGGGTTGAATTGAAATATACGGTAACGGCTGCTGGTGGTACTAAAGACGCGGTGGTAACCGCAAGCTCATCAAAGATGTTTGAAAGAGCGGCGATAAAGGCAGCGGAAAAGTATAAGTACAAACCACGTCAAGTGGGTGGAAAAGCCGTTGATGTTCCCAACGTGCCAATCCGAATCAAGTTCGAGATGGACGGTGGAAACTGCTAAGTTTTCGGCCTTTACTAGACAGCAGTAGGGGCTGAAAAGCTGTTTTAGGATGGGGGCGGTTGACCTATCCAAAATAAAATTAAAAGGTGAAGTAATATGACTAGCATCACTAGTATTAACAAAGCGATCAAAGGCGCGATTAAGGCAGTAGCGTTAGCTGCCTTTGTCCTGCCGCTAACGGCGTCGTTTGAGGTCGTACTTTCCGACTCGCAAACGGCATATGCACAGAGCGAGCAGCCGAAACGTAAAGCAAGGCGAGTGGAGTCGATTCGAGCCAAAAACGTAAAGGTATTTGAGAAAGCGAGCGAGGCTTTGGATGCTAACGACATAGCCACGGCTACAGCCCAATTGAATAGACTTGCTGCTCAGGAAGACCTCAATAATATCGAAAGTGCCTATCTATGGAACTTTCGCGGCAGCATTTGCTTAACGCAAGATAATCTAAATTGTGCGTTGAATAACTTCAAACGAGTTGCCAACATTAATGAGGGTATCTCTGAAGCATTTCAAAATCAGATGTTTTACCAAGTCGCCCAAGTATTGTTTTTGCAAGAAAAATACCGAGAGGCGCTGCAATACGCACGACGTTGGTTTAAGACTCAAGAGGACCCGTCAGCGGACGCATATATGTTGATTGGTCAAGCTCATTATCAGCTAAAAGAGTACGATCAAGCCTTACCAATGGTGCAACAAGGCATTAATAAGTACCGCGAAGCTGGAAGTATCCCGAAGGAAGGATGGTTGAACCTACTGAGTGGTATTTACAGAGAAAAGAAGCAGTACAGAAAAATGTTGCCGGTTTTGAAGCAGCTGGTTACTCATTACCCAAAGAAAAACTATTTGTTGTCGATGGGATACGTATTCAACGAGTTGGATGATCTCAACAGCATGGCCGCGATTTATTTAGCCATGTACGACCAAGGTATGCTCTCTTCTGAATCAGAAATAAATACCGTCTCTTCATTGATGATGAATTTAGAAAATCCTTTTAAAGCATCTCAGGTTATGGAAAAGGGTTTTAACGACGGTGTATTAAAGAAAACATTAAAGAACTATCGTACCTATTCCCAAGCTCTCTATGCCGCCAGAGAATTTGAGAAGGCTCTCGCGCCGCTTTCACAAGCGGCAAAGCTCTCGAAAGACGGCAAGCTCGATGACCAACTTGGTCAAGCCTATATTAACTTAAATCAATGGCGAAACGCGGAAAGTGCTCTCAAACGGGCGTTGAACAAGGGTGGATTGCGAGACGTTGGGCAAACCACTCTTAGTTTAGGCTTGGTTCAGTTTGAATTAAAGAGACCCAAGCAAGCATTAGGTACTTTTAACAAGGCGCTTCGCTATGACAAAGTGACAAAGACGGCTAACAACTGGATTACGTATGTTAAAGCTGAAATGGCTCGTGAAGCTGAATTGAAGAAAGAAATTGTCATCAATACAGACGTAGAACCGGCTGACACATAAAAACAGAGTTGAGCGTAGCTCTTAAGAGAACACAAAAATAAATATCGATTTTGGTTTAAGGCCCAAGCGATATAGATTAACAAGAGGTTAAGTATGAGTACATCAGTACTTAAGTCTAAAATTAAAGCAGGAGTGATCGGGTTTACATTGATTGCATTAGTTCCGACCACAGCCTGGGCGGACGCAACCGACGACATAGTTCGGGCTGGCGTTCAGCGAGGAAAGTCGGCGGTAGCATCTCAAAACCGAATCAATAAGATTTCTGAAGACACCGAAAAAGTGATATCCAAATATCACCAGCAGCGAAAAAGCGTTGAGGTGTTGAAGAAATTTAACGATCGACTAAGAAGAACTTTACAAGCGCAAGAAGTCGCCATGGCAAAATTAGAGCGTTCAATTGAAGATGCCTCTTTGATCGAGCGCCAAATTGTTCCTTTAATGCTGCGTATGATTAGCGGATTGGAGTCTTTTATTGAGGCTGATATTCCTTTTAAACTGGATGAGCGAAAAGCGCGAGTTCAGCGTATCAAAGGTTATTTAACCAACGCTAATATTGCCGCTGCCGAAAGATTTCGTCAGGTGTTAGATGCCTATGCCACAGAGAACACTTACGGCAAGACTGTTGATGTTTACACCGAAGAGCTTGATCTTGACGGAAGCAAACGAACCGTCAATATTCTACAAGTGGGCCGAGCGGGACTTTATTACCAAACAATCGATGGAACGGAGTCCGGCTTTTGGGATAAGGGCGACAAGCAGTGGAAAATACTCGATGTGGCTCACAATGAGGGTATAAGCCAAGCGATTCGTATCAGTGTCGGAAAGGCTCCAAAAGATCTTATGACTCTACCAATTGCTGCGCCGGAGAAGATATAAAATGTTAAATGTATTAAAAGTCGCTGCTGTCAGTAGTGTGATCGTAGCATCTTATGCGGCGACTACTTTTCAAGCGTCAGCGCAAGCCATCAATATTGATGAGGTTTTACGCGCTGCTCAGTCGGGTGCAACTAAAGATCGAAATGCTGAGAGAGCTCGCGAGAACCGATTTCGTGCCGACAAAAACAGAGAACAGGGTCGTTTGACGTCGATGACTAACGAGAGAATCCGACAAGAACGAATTTCTAAAGAGTTAGAAGCGCGTTTCGATCAAAATGACGCTAAGATTCTCAAATTACAAGAAGACTTGCGTCGTGAGCTAGGCGACTTAAAGCAGCTGTTTGGTGTGATCCAGTTATCAGCCTCCGAGGCACAAGAAGATTACAAAACATCGCTAATAAGCGCCCAATACCCTGAGAGAGCCGAAAATCTACGTCTAATGGTAGAAAAAATGGCCAGTCTAACCGAGCTGGTATCCATTGACGAAATAGAAGATCTGTGGGTTCAATTGCAGAATGAGATGACAGAGCAAGGTAAGATTGTTACTTATAATGCTCCTGTTAATTTCGTCACCGGGTATGAGCTGGTACTGGACGAAAATGGCGACCCAGTGGTTGATGAAAACGGTAAGCCAACTGGTGAGGAAAGGGCAATCTACGAGGTTGTCGAGAAACCTGTCACTAGAATAGGTGTTTTTAACGCCATAACCGGTGATGACAACCTTATTTACAAAGACGGTCAAGGCTTCGTAGCCCTAGAGCGACAAATGGGAGGAGACTACGACAAGGCCTCTAATGCTCTGCAAGAATTATCCGCGGGTACGTCATCGTTTATGATCGATCCTGCACGTGGTGGCTTGTTACAGGCTCTCGTTCAAAAACCCTCTCTCAATGAAAAAGCAGAGGAAGGTGGTATTGTAGGCTACGTGATCATGGCCTTAGGTTTAATCGCACTGGTGATAGCTGCTGTAAGGTATCTAATGCTGATGGGTGTTCAATCTGCCGTTAAGAAGCAGTCGCGTGATATGAAGAGACCTTCATTGAACAACCCTCTTGGTCGTGTTCTCAAGGTCTACCAAGACAACCCAAAGTCCGATCCGGAATCTCTCGAACTCCGTTTGGGCGAGGCAATGTTAAAAGAATCGCCGAAAATAAATCGTTGGGTGATGTTTATCAAAATTATTGCGGTAGTGGCTCCATTATTGGGATTATTGGGTACTGTAACTGGTATGATTCAAACCTTCCAAGCAATCACTTTGTATGGTGCCGGTGATCCACAAACCATGGCCGGTGGTATTTCTCAGGCTCTGGTCACTACAGTGCTTGGCTTAGTTGTTGCAATCCCATCAGTGTTTGCTCATTGGTTGGTTTCAAATAAAGCTAAGAACATAGAAGGTATTTTAGAAGAGCAAGCCGCTGGACTTGTCGCCTTGAAGTACGAGTCACAAAGCTAACAAAGCTTCTATCCGAGGAATAAATAATGAAAAGATTAGGTAAGCAACAAAACGAAGAAGAAGCTGATATTGACATCACCCCTATGCTTGACGTGGTGTTCATCATGCTTATCTTCTTTATTGTTACCGCAAGTTTCGTGAAGGAGTCTGGTTTGGATCTTAACAAACCGCCAGTAACAGACACTCCACCGGATCCGGATTCGCCGAGACCTATTGTGGTTGAGATTAACAATCTCAGTGAAATAAGAATAGATAACCGTTTGCTGGATAAACGAGCGATTAAGGCAACAGTAACTCGTTTAAAAGCCGAGCGACCTGAGGCGTCGGTAGTCATTAAGGCTGAAAAGAAGGCTAAGACTAAAGCCATCATTGCTGTAGTGGATGGTATCAAAGCAGCTGGTGTACAGGCTCCGACGATATCGCTAGCTAAGAATTGATTGCTCTTGTAATCTTAATAAAAAAGCACGCCCATTGGCGTGCTTTTTTATTGTTTCAATCTTTCTTAAGGCAGCGACGCGTTGGCTAACGGTAAATCCGGGAAACCAAGCACAAGAACCAATGCTTAAGTCGTGATTGATATGATCTACTTAAGCGAATATAGATTATGTTGTAAAGAGAGGTAGCCAGAATGAAAATAGCCATAAACGGATTTGGTCGAATCGGCCGAAATATTTTAAGAGCAATATATGAAGGGGGGTATTCAGACAGAGTGCAAGTTGTCGCAATTAATGATTTAGCGCCAACAGAAAACAATGCTCATCTACTCGCTTTTGATACTACGCATGGACGCTTTACTGAACAGCTAGAGTATGACGATGATACTATTACCATTAACGGAGACACCATCCCGGTATTCTCTCAGAGAAATCCTGAAGAACTCCCCTGGAGATCGCTGAATGTCGATGTGGTCTTTGAGTGCACGGGCTTTTTTCGAACTCGCGACGGAGCTGGTTTACATATAAAGGCTGGCGCAAAGAAAGTATTGGTATCTGCCCCAGGAAAAAAACTAGACAAAACAATCGTATATGGAGTGAATCATGGGGAGATAGACGCCAATGATACCCTAGTCTCCAACGCGTCTTGCACCACCAACTGTTTGGCTCACATAGTTAAAGCCCTGCACGACGCTGTAGGTATAGAGTCTGGCCTTGTAACCACAGTGCATGCCTACACAAACACTCAGAACTTGCTGGATTCCTTCCACAAGGACAAAAGACGAGGCAGGGCTGCTGCCTATTCGCTGATTCCAACCTCTACGGGATCGGCAAAAGCAATCTCCAGTGTTATTCCTGCGGTAAAGGGGAGGCTTGATGCGGTAGCAGTAAGAGTGCCTACATTAAATGTTTCACTCTTGGACTTTACCTTCCTGCCTGAAACTCAAAGCTCAATAGATGAAATTCACGGTCTTTTTAAACAATACGCGCAAGGTAGAAAAAAGGTTTTTGAATTAAGCTCTCAGCCATTAGTAAGTATTGATTACAACCACAATCCAGCCTCATGTATTGTGGACTTAGAGCAGACTCGGCAGGTTGGAAGTTTATATAAAGTGCAGGCGTGGTATGACAATGAGTGGGGTTTTTCTAATCGGATGTTGGATACGGCACTCATCATGTATAAGTCATGAAAAACCCGTTGCTGAAATAGTCGGATCTCAGCTACCTCAGTTTCTTGATGGGGTTTCCTATCTGGCTTTAACAAGCTCGATAGACTACAGATAAATAAAAAGCCGATTGGAATTGAAGTTAATCCAATCGGCTTTTTTGACGCTCTACTAATTTAGTTCAAACGAAATTGTACTTTGGTAGAGATATTTTTACTGTCAACAGGCATGCCCGTTCTTTGATTTCTGGCAGGTGAAAATCTCCACTTTTTAACGGATTTTATTGCAGCATCATCAAAGACCTTAACCGGCTCAGATTCAACAACTTTTATATCCACTGGCACACCTTCTTTGGTTATTCCAAAGCTTACTTTTACCCAGCCTTCAGTACCTTTTTTAAGAGCACGACTCGGGTAACGCGGCGCCGCACGCTTAATTACCTTAGCAGGTATGATTTTAGGTGGTTCTGGTTTGGTTTCCACCTTAGCCACTTGTTCTGCCGGGGCGGCTTTACCATCTTCTGTCTTCGAATCCGATTTGGCATTAGCTGCAGCGATTTCTTCTTGTTTGGTCTTAATGTCCGCATTTAGTTTACTTAGACCCTCATTTTCTTCACTGCTTAGATTGATTCTTTTGACCAGAGCTGAGAGTTTTACAGCTTCGTCAAGTTTATCGTTACCCAAGTTTGTGTTTGCGAGCGCAAGTAATTTCCCACTTAGCAATTCAACCCTAGGCTCTGAATTCGCGCGGCTAATTTTATTTCCTTTCAATGCGGAAGACACCATTTGATAGGCATTGCCTTTCTTCGGAGGAACTAAATTGCCGGAAGCTATGGCCTCATCTATCTTGGCTAACAAATCTTGTTCCGCCTCCAAAGCTTTAGAGGCACTATTATCTCCATCTAGCTCTCCGAGTTTGGAGATTACTGCGGCCATCGCATCGACTTCTTCTTTTGTGCCGGTGGCTTGCACTTGTTTCACATAGTTACTCGCTTCTTTACCTAAGCTTTCAGCTAATAGATCATTTTCAAGATTTAGTGGTTCAATTTGTCTTAAGGCGTTGATTGCCCCCAGTGCTTTATCAAACTGTTTGTCAGCCACATAGGTATCATAACTAGTACGAACTGCCGCAGCGATTGTTTTCTTTCCCTCGTAGGCTACTGTGTCATAGGGGTCTATTTCCAAAGCTTGATTGTAGTACTCAAGTGCGTTGTCACCGGCTGGTTGAATATATCTACCGTCTAGAATGGCGTTAGTTGCCAATTGATTGAGTTCGTTAGTTCTACTTACAGCCTGATTAATCTCTTCCTCAGCTGCTTGTTGAATGTCTAAAGAATTATCCACTACTATTTGTGGCTGGGGCTCTTCATCACCGCCAAGGAACAAAAATGCGACCAATGCAAGAACTACGATGCCAAGCGCCGCATAGATGGCCGGGTTGGTTTTTTGCTGTGCGGCCAGTTGATCTAGATTAGCTCTATTCTCGGCTGGACCAACTAACATGATGTCTTCGCCAGCTTCTTTCTTGGCCACCAATTCATCATGAACGGAGAGAGCCGACTTAAATGCTAGGAATACCTGATTGCCACCGATAGGTTTGTTAAAAGCACGATAAACGATCGGTTGAATATTTGATTTTAAGATTTCTGCGAGAAATTCTTTTTGCCCCGTTAGCATCAGAACTTGAGTTGGATCGGCCTTTTTCAGATCGATTGCTTGACTGATAGCTTTATCGATATTGCTACCACAACTATCACAATCTAAGATTACGATGGCGTTGTTTTCTAGCAGTTCCTGATTCTTAAGTACATCCCCAACACTTTCACGTGCATTGATCGTAAGATCTGTAGTGTTGCCGTTGATTATGGCTTCCACTACATTCGAGTCATCTGATATGAGTAACACAGATGGTGAAGTTGCCTGTTCAGACATTTTGCCTCCAACCTTTTACTTGTAGTTTTTATTAATCGTCCGTTAATCATAGCACCGTGAATCGTGAATGAGCAGACTGCTGATAGACATATTAATGTTATTTGCCTACTTTTTTGCTTGGTTACGACAAATTTGTACCAAGCCACCTAAATTCTATTGGTTTTTTTATTTACCGTTGCCAACGATAGCGCTATCTGTAAGGAAAACTGGGTAGAGATAAACTATGTTTTAAGACATCGAAACCAAGATATTATAAAAGTCGTTCTTGATATTGGGTTTGCTGGCCCTTTGTGGATTTTCTTGCCGCTGAGTTTCCTGATGCCCCAAAACATAAAAAACATCTATTATGAAGAGAGCGGTGAGTTTGCTTCCTATTACGTTGGTGTGGATACCTAGACCGACCAAAATTACCTCAGATAAGCTATTGAGAGGCTATTTATTGCTCGATCGATGATCTAATTTAAGCTTACTGCCGATCCACTGAAATACTAAACAGCTAGGGTGTGATTGATTTTTATCCTTATTACCTAGCCAATTTCCAATTGACCTCGTGGCCGGCAAAAAACGGTACTATTTTTTCACCAACCGGCAGATCAATTTGGTCGGGTATCGTCCACTTCTCCTTTATCAGACGTATTTTATCTGTGTTACGCGCTACACCGTAAAAATCTGGCCCATAAAAACTAGCGAATCCCTCCAGTTTATCGAGAGCTCCTAAATCTTCGAACACCTGCGCATATAACTCAATCGCACTCCAGGCCGAGTAACAGCCGGCGCAACCGCATGCACTTTCTTTTGCGTGTTTGGCGTGGGGTGCTGAATCTGTACCCAAAAAGAACTTTTGCGACCCTGATGCCACAACCTCTCGCAATCGTTGCTGATGTACGTTGCGCTTTAACACTGGCAGGCAATAATTGTGTGGGCGAACACCGCCAACTAATAAATCGTTTCTGTTTAACAGAAGATGTTGGGGTGTAATGGTTGCTGCTATTCTTTCGCCTGATTCGAGGACAAAGTCAGCGGCATCAGCCGTGGTTATATGTTCAAACACAATCTTCAGATTTGGAAACCGTCGTCTTAGAGGTTCCATGTGTTGGTCGATAAAAACCTTCTCTCGATCAAAGATATCAATCTCCGAATGCGTTACTTCGCCATGTATTAGCAGCAGCATGCCAACTTCACTCATGGTTTCAAATACCGGATACAAAGACTCGATGCCTTTTACCGCAGCTTCGGAGTTGGTGGTTGCGCCAGCCGGGTATAGCTTTGCGGCTGGTATTTTCTCACTAATGGCCTCGCGGATCGTTGCTGGTGTCGTCTTATTGGTTAGATAAAGGGTCATCAATGGATTAAAGCTGGTATCCGATGCGGCACTGAGAATTCGATCACGATACGCCAGTGCTTGTTTCTTGTTAGTTACCGGCGGCACTAGATTCGGCATAACGATGGCTCGTTTAAAACAACGATCGGTGGCCGGCACCGTTTCTTTGAGCATATCACCGTCGCGAAAATGAAGGTGCCAGTCGTCTGGTTGAGTGAGTATTAGTTCATTCATGGGGTTTACTAAAAGTATCGGGCTAGTGTTGGTTAGTTATTACTAAAGATTTCACTCACAATAAGTCGCTAACAAGGTTTTGTTTTTTGTTAGTTGAGATACAATAAGAGGCTTGGCATTTTAGCAGAGTAGGGCTCACTATGGCTTGCTCGCTAAGCAAATTAACCGAACAGTTTTTTTAAATTCTAATCATGTCGATAAATATCACATTCCCTGACGGCGCAGTAAAACAGCTTGATGCGCCAATAACTGGCACTGATATCGCCAACGGGATCAGTAGTGGGCTGCGCCGCAATGCCGTAGCCATTTTAGTCAATGGTGAACTGTGGGATCTGAGTCGCGAAATAACCGAAGACGCTACCGTTGATATTATCACCAGAGACTCGGAACCAGGCCTGGAGGTGCTAAGACACGATGCTGCACATGTTATGGCTGAGGCGGTAAAAGAGCTTTACCCTGAGACCCAAGTGACTATTGGTCCTTCAATAGAAAACGGCTTTTACTACGATTTTGCTCGCGAAGAAGCATTTACCCCCGAAGATTTAGACAAGATCGAAACTCGCATGAAGGAAATCGTCAAACGTAATGAGACGATTCAACGTGAGGTTTGGGATCGTAATGAAGCAATCGAATATTTTCGTGGTCTGGGCGAAGAATACAAGGCTGAAATTATTCAAGACCTCCCGGAAAACGAAACCATAACGGTTTACCGTCAAGGCGATTTTCTTGATCTATGCCGAGGTCCGCATTTGCCAAGCACGGGTTTACTCAGAGATGGTTTTAAATTGACTAAACTGGCTGGATCTTACTGGCGAGGTGATTCCAATAATGCTCAACTACAACGCATTTATGGCACGGCTTGGTCGGATAAAAAACAACTCAAAGCTTACCTTAAAAGAATGGAGGAGGCCGAAAAGCGCGATCATCGGAAATTGGGTAAGACGCTTGATCTTTTTCATCTTCAAGATGAAGCACCGGGAAGCGTATTCTGGCATCCCAAGGGTTGGGCGATCTATCAGGCTGTGCAACAGTACATGGCGGAGAAGCAGTATGCGCGGGGTTATCAAGAAATAAAAACACCACAGGTTGTTGATATTTCACTTTGGGAAAAGTCTGGGCATGCGTCAAAGTTTGGCGATGATATGTTTACCCTAGTAAACGACGATCGAGAGTATGCAATCAAACCTATGAATTGTCCTTGCCATGTTCAGGTATTTAACCAGGGCTTGAAAAGTTATCGAGACTTGCCGCTACGTTTAGCTGAGTTTGGCTCATGTCATCGAAATGAAATGTCGGGTGCATTGCATGGAATCATGCGGGTTAGGAGCTTTGTGCAGGATGACGGTCATATTTTTTGCACCGAAGCACAAATACAGGAGGAGGTTAAAGAGTTTATCAACTTTCTTCACGACGTATACGCCGACTTTGGCTTCGATGAGGTGATCTACAAACTTTCAACTCGTCCAGAACAACGCGTGGGAACAGATGAAGAATGGGATCGAGCTGAGCAAGCGTTGGAGCAAGCGCTCAATGATAATGACCTTGATTGGGAGCTCCAGCCCGGCGAAGGTGCTTTCTACGGTCCAAAAATAGAGTTTTCACTCAAAGACTGCATTGGTCGAGTATGGCAATGCGGGACGGTTCAAGTGGATTTCTCTATGCCAGGCCGCCTTGGTGCTGAGTACATCGCCGAAGATGGTTCGAAACAAGTACCCGTGATGTTGCATCGAGCAATTTTGGGGTCTATCGAGCGTTTTCTGGGAATACTAATCGAGCAGCATGCGGGGGCTTTGCCGGCGTGGTTAGCACCACAGCAAGTCATGGTCGCTACAATCGTCACCGATGCGAATGACTATGCCGAAGAAGTCGTCAAAGCTCTACGAAATGCTGGAATCAGAACAGAGGTAGATCTAAGAAACGAAAAAATAGGTTATAAAGTTCGTCAGCACAGCTTGCAAAAAATCCCTGCGATACTATGTATCGGAAAGCGCGAAGCAGAAGAAGGCACGGTAGCAGTGCGACGGTTTGGTAGTAAGGCACAAACGGTGATGCCTTTAGAAGACTTCATCGACCAGTTTCAAACCGAAACCGATGAAAAACAGATGCTGGAGCTGACAGCGTAGTAAAAAATAGTTACAAATTGGCGAGGTTTCGTGGCAGCAGAGGCAGTGCGTGTATTGTTCGTTGCTAGAGACTTTTCCTCATCAATATTAAAAACATAACCCCAAGTGGAGAAAAAAATGACTTTTACAAAGAAGTTAGCTGCTGTTGGCGGCATGGTGGTCCTGGTGGGAGCCGCTTACGTTGGATTTGGTACGGTGACAACAGAGCATAAGGCCGTTGCTGAAGATAAGATGATGACCGCTGGCGGTGGAGCTCCTGATTTTACTACTGATGAAGCTCAGTTAGGGTATGCAATTGGCGCGCAGATTGCGCAAGACATGAAGCGATCAAACCTTCAGTCAGCGGTTGACTTGGCTGCGATGAAAGCTGCGTTTGACGATGTATTTAGTGGTACGGATTTGCGTATGACACCTGAAGCGATGCAAATGGCTCAGCAAAAGTACCAGCAAAAGCTGCAAGACGAATATGCGGCCAAGGTCAAAGCAAACGCGGACGCGAGTGCTGCTTTTATGGCTGAAAATGGCAAAAAGTCTGGCATTGTAACGACTGATAGTGGCTTGCAGTATAAGGTTGTCAGAGAAGGCAAAGGTAAACAGCCTGCTGAGACAGACACGGTGAAAGTGCACTATGAAGGCAAGCTTGCTGATGGAACTAAGTTTGATAGTTCCTATGATCGTGGGCAGCCGGCCGATTTTCCAGTGCGAGGCGTAATTCCCGGTTTCAGTGAGGGTTTAATGGCGATGAAAGAAGGCGCAAAGTACACTTTATATATTCCCGCTGATCAAGCCTATGGTGAAAACGCTCCTGCTTCAATCGGTCCAAATCAAGCTTTGATCTTTGAAGTAGAGTTGATCGAAGTGTTGGGCGATGAAGAAGTTAGTAACAAAAAGCCCTCCTAATATTTCAGGCTGAATTTTTATAATGGCTACAACCTACGCTCTTTATTACAGCAAGTATTGCTATTTTTGCCAAAAGGTTCTTATGAGTCTGCGCGACAGAAGTGATCTTGATTTAGAGTTGCGCAACACCTCGGATCGGCAAAATCATGCCGAGCTTATAAAAGGTGGTGGCAAGACCCAGGTACCATGTCTCAGAATCGACGATGGGATTGGGAACGTGCAATGGATGTATGAGTCAGACGACATAATCCAATATTTGTCTAAAATTTGATAGGCCTATCGGTCGCCTTCGTCAGCAACGCGGGCGCCCGAGTCTAAAGACATTGTCAGTGAGATATTGTTAGTGAGCTATTGTCAGTGAGATATTGTCAGTGACGACGATTCGCGACTTGCTCCCATCTGCTGATGGCTTCAAATCGTTAGCATGTTAGATCTAGCAGCATAAATAAGAACCGTAACAAATAACGAGCAGAGTGGTTAAACATCAAAAAGCCCCTATCTAACTTTGTTAGATAGGGGCTTTTTTGTGACTTATGCAAAGCCCAGCGCTATAGCGCTAACTATTTACTTTAAACTTTTTTCTTTACTGGCTTTCTAAGGCGTCGAAGACTTTGTCTTTGATGTCGTCGACAGAACCAATCCCATCGATCTTGGCGTATTTCGGTGCATTGCTCTCACTGCTAGCCGAAAAAGCCTTGTAATAATCAATTAGGGGCTCAGTTTGTTGATGGTATACGTCTAGACGCTTTTTAACGGTTTCTTCTTTATCGTCGTCGCGCTGTACGAGGTCTTCCCCGGTAACGTCGTCTTTTCCCTCTACTTTGGGAGGGTTGTAAATAATGTGGTAGGTACGTCCTGAGGCAAGGTGAGCTCTGCGGCCGCTCATTCGTTTGATGATTTCATTGTCGTCTACGCTTATCTCCAAAACGTAGTCGACGTCGATACCAAATTCTCTCATCGCGTCAGCTTGTGGAATAGTGCGCGGAAAACCATCGAGTAAATAACCCTTTTTACAATCTTGTTCTTGAACGCGCTCTTTGACCATTCCAGTGATGATTTCGTCAGATATCAATCCGCCTTGATCCATTATTTTTTTTGCTTCGAGACCAAGAGGTGTGCCCGCTTTAACGGCTGCGCGCAACATGTCCCCAGTGGAGATTTGAGGGATGCCGTATTTTTCAGTAATAAAGGTCGCTTGAGTACCTTTGCCCGCGCCAGGGCCGCCTAAAAGAATCAATCGCATAATATTCGCCTGAATTTTCTCACTAAACTGATCCAAAACCTCTCGCATGAAAGCTTCTGGACCATTCGTGAGCGTGGTGAGTGGTGCGTGACATACGCGCGCACTTTGAAATAGCCGCGTAATTTAGCATAAATAAAGGGTAATCCCCAAGTGCAGATGATGGTCATTTTTCAGATTGATGCACATTTATGCGAGACCTTGGCCTGCTTGCGCTGTTTAGAGAACAGTTAATTCTACAAAACGATGGATTTTGGTGCTTATTGTCGAATTAGTGTGCAAGCAACATGATTAATGGTGACCTATTAGTTCTGAGAAGATACACTATTCGTTTGCAATCAGTATATTGCTGAGGCGTAAGTAAGACACGCTACAAGCCCCTGAAGCTCGCTCTAGTTCGGGCTAATGGAATTACCAAAGAAATAAAAGCCTGAATAAATCAAAGTGCAAACTAATTCGAAGAAAAAAATTGCCACTAACTACCCTCAGGATGCGTTGCTGACGACTCCGGGTATAGATATGATAAATCTTCAAGAGGCCCATACTCTTGATGAATTGTTCCGAGAACGAGTGCGGCGAAGCAGTGATGCTGTTGCTTATCGCCAGTTTGATACGGACAAGAAACAATGGATAGACTGGACTTGGGCTCAAATCGCTCAGCAGGTCGGTAAATGGCAGATAGCTTTCAGCGATCTGGGTCTCCAAAAGGGAGACAGAGTCTCAATTTGTTACAAAAATAGCATTGAATGGGTGGTTTTCGATCAAGCTGCACTTCGATTAGGGCTAGTTTTAGTGCCGCTTTATACGGCAGACAGAGCCGATAATATGGCTTTTGTAATTGCGAATGCAGGCGTGAAATTGTCCCTATTCGCTGACAATGGCTCGTGGGCAAAGGTGCGCGATAGTGAAATTGATACGTCCTGTGTCGAAACGGTTGTCGTAGTCAAAGGTAACAGTGAGGGAATTGTCTCTAATATCAGTGATTTTTTGCCCGATCAAGGAGCGCATTTAGAGCGAGGAATGTCCGAGCCAGATGATCTTGCTTCGATCGTATACACCTCGGGCACTACTGGGCATCCCAAAGGCGTGATGCTCTCTCACAAGAATATGCTGTCAAACGCTTATTGTGGTATGCGCAGTGTCGCGTTAAAACCGACGGACCGATTGCTTAGTTTTTTACCTCTGTCTCATACCTTTGAAAGAACCGTGGGTTACTATTCAGCGATGATGGCAGGCTCACAAGTGAGCTTTAATCGTTCCATTGCAGAAATGGCCAGTGATTTGAAGTCGGTTAAACCCACGGTGATGATATCCGTGCCTCGGATCTTCGAACGTGTAAACAACCAAATACTCAGTGGTTTAAAAAAGGAAAAGGCCATTAAGCAACGGATGTTTCAGTACGCCATCACCGCTGGTTGGGCAAAGTTTAAATATCAACAAGGTATATCGCCTTGGAGCCCATGGTTATTAGTGGCTGGTCTCTTGGACAACTTAGTTGGCAGTAAAGTCCGAGAGCGTCTCGGTGGGCAGATAAACTATGTGGTTATTGGTGGAGCACCGCTATCTTTAGAAGTGGCAAAGACCTTTATTTCACTTGGAGTGCCGTTGTTGCAAGGCTTTGGTCTAACTGAATCTAGCCCTGTGGTTAGTGTAAATACCCCGGAAGCTTGTCGACCAGATTCGATAGGGCTTCCGTTGCGTGGTGTGACTATCAAGCTTGAGGAAAATGATGAGCTCTGGATTCAGGGCGACAATGTCATGTTAGGTTACTGGGGCAATGATGAAGCCACTAAAAGCGTGATTGTGGAGGACGAAACAGGGCGCTGGCTGCGTAGCGGCGATAGAGCGTCAATTGATGAGCATGGATTTATTCGTATCGTCGGACGCATTAAAGATATCTTGGTCATGGCCAACGGCGAGAATGTGCCGCCCACGGATATTGAATCGGCTATTCTCGAGAACCCCATTTTTGAGCAGGTTATGGTTCTCGGAGAAGCTAGATCATTTTTATCAGCCTTGGTTGTCCTTGATAAAGTTTTGTTGAAAGAGCTTTGTAATGAGCATGGCTGGGACCATACTGATCTAAACTCCAAGCAGCTGACCTCACACATAAACAAACTTGTTACCCGGCAAATGGGGCGTTTTCCTGGTTATGCTCGGATAAGAAAGATTCACATTTGCCCGGAGGAATGGACGGTTGAATCTGGTCTAATAACCCCAACACTCAAGACCAAGAGAAATAAGCTACTGGAGCACTTCGCAGGAGAAATAGAAGCCATGTATAGCGGGCCGGGTACAGCAAAATACTGAGACTGCAGGCATCATGTATCGGATAAAACTCGCCGCAGTTTTTACGATTGCTGGTTTTCTGTTTGCGTGTGGCGGGGAGTTGAATACCGCTCCCAATACTTCAAATAAAACCTCAATTAAGGATTACGAAACAGCCAGAGAGATATTTTGGAGTAAGCTTTACAGAGGTAGAGTAAGTTCATTGTACTGTGGTGACTCATTTAGTAGTCACGAGCGTCGGGGATATAATGTAGAACATGTATTTCCAATGTCATGGGTTGCCACTTCAATGCGCTGTGGGAAACGAAAGCAGTGTCGAAAATCGTCAGTTCAATTTAATTTTGTGGAGGCAGATTTACATAACCTTTATCCTACTAGGGCTGATGTAAATAAAGAGCGCTCGAGTTATGCCTTTGGTATTGTTAACGGAGAACGACGAGTCTTTGGCGATTGTGACTTTGAAGTCAACTACCGCAGCCGAGTCGCTGAGCCAGCCGAGTCGGTTAGAGGCGATGTGGCTCGAGCCATGTTTTACATGGCTTTTGAGTATCGAAAGTTGGGGCTGCGTCTGTTTACTAAACAAAGGAAACTTCTTTACGATTGGCATCTTCAGGATCCACCTAGTCGAGAAGAAGTCCGTCGCAACGACATCATAGAAAACATTCAAGGAAATCGTAATCCGTTTATCGACGATCCAAGTGAGCTAACAAGACTAATTAAAGCCAACTATTTTAGAAGTCGATAGTTTTTTCTTAGTAAGTCCAATTTTTGAACTTCATACCGTTAAATAAGTTTCAACAAAACCTGTACTTGGTGACACATAGTGATAGGCTAAGGGGCTAGAATACTAATGTGGTTAGAGCTATGAACCGAGTTCGATTATCTCTTTTTTGGGTGTTTTTATCGCTGATCTTAGTGGCATGCAGCCATGATCAACTGCAAGTCACCGCAAAATTTTCCAACACTCAAGACGTGGAAGAGGGTGCCACTGTATATTTAGGTGATAGTGTTATTGGTTCGGTTAGTGATATCTCAAAAACTCAATATGGCTCCGTCGTACAACTGTCGTTAGATAATGAGCTGGCTACTAAGGTTAGTCACAGGGCCGCCGTGGTGGTAAATCGTCTGCGACACGGTGCTCCTCTAGAATTGCATAACCCACCAGGAGCATTAAAAAAACACATAGAGGATGGTCAGCAAATTGAAGCGTTAGATTCGATGATGCAGTTGCTTGGCTGGGGAATGTCCGGAACTGTGGCTGCTGGTGCTGAAAGTCTCTCTGAGTTTCGAGAATATCTTCAAAGCGAAGATTTTCAGCGAGAAAAAGCTGAAGTTGGGATTGCAATCGATCAAGGACTGAAAGCGGCGAAGGATAGTGTGGGTGAAGCAGAGCAAGTGCTAGCCGAGGTAATCTCGGAGGTTGAGCTATCGGAGCAAGAACTAGCCGAGGTGGTACAAGAAGTGGGAGAAGAGATGGCTCCAATGGTTCGGGAACTCTCCAAAAGTGGCGCTGAACTTATGGTTGAATTGGAACGTTTTGCCAGAAATCTAGAGAATAAGTCACAGTCTGAACAGCAGTCGGGCGAAGCTTTTTTGCGTAGCCTTACCGAGGCCTTAGACCTTCTCAATAAGAGCGTAGAACAGGGTGTAGAAGAGGGCTTAGAACAGGGTCATGGTGGCGATGAAGACAAGACAACGGACAGTCAATAGGTCATCATTTTAGAGCGAGAACCAGCCGGTTATCGATTGCTGAGCCAACTAACATGGGAATAAGTCGATCGACGTACTCCCATGTTATATGACATTCATGCAGTGTAACTTTATTTACTGACTTTGGCCCAGGTATCCCGTAGGCTAACCGTTCGATTCATGACTAATTTGCTAGCCGAGTTGTCTTTCTCGTCAAAACAAAAATAGCCTACTCGCTCAAACTGATAGCGATCATTTTGCCTGCCCTCTGCCAGACTAGGCTCTAGTTTTGCGTCTGGGTAAACCTTTAATGAGTCTGGGTTGAGTAGCGATATAAAGTCGTCACTCGCCCCGGGGTTTGGGTCCGTGTAGAGCCGATCGTATACGCGCACCTCAGCGTCCAAGGCATGGTCTGCACTCACCCAATGGATAATACCCTTTATTTTTCTACCATCAGCAGTTTGCCCTTTAGCGGTTAATGGGTCGTAGGTGCAGCGCAGTTCAAGCACATTGCCTTGGTCATCTTGAATGACTTCATTGCAAGTAATGGCGTAGCCATAACGGAGTCGCACTTCACGCCCAGGACCCAGACGAAAAAATTTCTTGGGTGGGTCCATCATGAAGTCATCATGATCAATGTACACCTCTCTTGCGAAGGGGATCTCTCTAGTTCCCATGTCGTCGTCTTTAGGGTGGTTTTTGACGGTGAAGGTCTCTGACTCACCTTTTGGGTAGTTGGTGATCACAACTTTTAATGGCTTTAGTACGCCGAATACCCGTTTTGCGCTGGCCTCCAAGTCGTGCCTGATCGCATTTTCCAGCACGGTCATTTCTATGACGCTGTCTTTCTTAGTGACGCCAATTTCCTCACAGAAATCTCGGATAGACTTAGGTGTATAACCGCGTCGTTTCAAGCCAACAAGCGTAGTCAATCTGGGGTCATCCCAACCTGATACATGGCCCTCGTTAACTAGTTGGATGAGTTTTCGTTTACTAGCGATCGTGTACTCTAGATTAGATCGACCAAACTCAATTTGTCGAGGCATTAATTTACCTTTCTCGCCATTGAGGTTTTCTTGCAGATCTATGTGCTCTAGGACCCAGTCATATAGTGCGCGGTTATCTTGGAACTCCAGCGTACAAAAAGAATGGGTGATGCCTTCAAGTGCATCAGAAATACAGTGTGTGAAGTCGTACATTGGGTAAATGCACCACTTATCACCAGCGCGATAGTGAGTCGCGTAGCGAATACGGTATAAGATTGGGTCACGCAGTGTAATGTTTGGTGACGACATATCGATCTTCGCTCTGAGGGTGTACTTTCCTTCCTCAAATTCACCGGCTTTCATGCGTGTGAAGAGATCGAGGTTTTCTTCAATGGAGCGATCTCGGTATGGGCTATTTTTACCTGGTTCGGTTAACGTACCACGATATTCGCGCATTTGCTCTGCGTTAAGCTCATCAACGTAGGCGACGCCCTTTGAGATAAGTTGCACCGCAAAGGTATAAAGTTGATCATAATAATCCGACGCATAGCACAGCTTATCCCATTGGAACCCAAGCCACTCAACTGATTGGCGTATGGACTCGGCATACTCTTCGTCTTCTTTCTCAGGGTTGGTATCATCAAACCTTAGGTTACACTTGCCGCCAAGATCTGAAGCCATACCAAAATTTAAACAGATTGATTTGGCATGTCCCAGATGCAAATAACCGTTTGGCTCAGGAGGAAAACGGGTGTACACGTAATCGTGTTTACCGTTTTTTATGTCGTTCTCAGCAATGCTGCGTAAAAAATGATTTTTGCTCATTTTCGATTATGCGATTAGTTTAATTCTATGTTGTAGAATTCTTGTACTGTGTGAAACGTAATTCGTGGTGAATTATAAGTCCGTAAGCGGACTATTATATCGTTTGCTTAGGTGGCTTATAAGGAAATTTTCACGATTGACGACCAACATCAACTTTAGCGTTATGGAGGTCTGGAGTCGCAAGGGAAATATTCGATTTTATTGATTCCTGCAATATATACCCCCTGAATATTTGTTTAATAGAAAGCAAACGTTTGACGTCTTTGATGTAGTAGTACACGGCCCAAGTTACCGCATAATCGCCGGTATCATGAACACGTATTTCAGGTTCATATTGTTCTTCACGAAACCCTTCCGATTGGTCAATTGCTTGAAAGGCTCGTTGAATCATCGCTGTAACTTCGTGCTCATTATGCTCGTATCCGATGTTGAAGAACATGCATTCCCGTAGGCCTTTGGCCGAAGCGAACCTTGATAAATTTTGCAGACCATGATCCCGTAAGCGATTGTTTCTAACCATAAGGCGATGGTTATTGGCTAGATCTAATAATTCAGTGTGAAATAGCTTTGTACGAAAAACACTGGCAACAACTTTTTCGCCTTCCATATTGAATTGAATAACATCACCCTCCTCGCAGAGCCTGCTGTTTAGAATGATTAGGCCAGCGATGATGTCAGGAGCCCAAGCTGCTTGCGTCATTGCTAAGGCAAGGCCTGCAATGCCAAGTGCTCCGCCAGCCTCAAGCAGGGAATTAAAACCCAATATTCTGAGGCAGGATATGATTGCAATGAGGGCAATAACCGTAGCAACGATCAAGCTTAAGCCACGACTAGAATAGGTGTCTGCAATCGTTGTTTTGTCGTTGGATGTGCGCAGTTTCCCAAATCGTTGGCGAACAAAGTAATTGATTATTTGAGTGGTTACTACGGCAAAATAAAGCACCATTAATGTGCGGGTAAAATTAGACGCGAATTCGTTTTTGTGTTGCAGCAGATATGCGTCGATAAGCACAGCCAGGATAATAAGCGCGTTTAGAACGCGCATCATGCTGGCGCGGTTGGCGACCCCCTCACCATTATTAAGCAAATTACAAATTGGTTGTGCGGCAAAGAATAACAACGCACTCACCGTGGTCGTAACTAAATCAAATTGACTCAAAGGAGCCAGTATTGCCAATATGTCCATGCTCGGCATTATACTGGAACCTCACCGGCGGGCAATTAGCGCGACGTTTTTCCTTAAATCTTCATCTTTTCGAAGATAGGTTATGCTAACGTCAATGAGCCTATCCACCAACCGGTTTGTTGCAGTATGCATTTGGCTGCTGTGACTACCAGAGAAAAAAGGAGCAGTAGGAATATGATAAAGATGTCTTTGAACGGAAAACAGGTAGAACTAGACGTAGACTCGTCTATGCCTCTGCTATACGCTATTCGTGATATTGCGCAACTAACGGGAACCAAGTTTGGTTGTGGCTTAGGACTCTGCGGGGCCTGCACTGTGCACCTAGATGGACAAGCTGTTCGTTCTTGTGTTACCACAGCCGCCGCTGCAGAAGGTAAGTCGATCACCACGGTAGAAGGGCTGAGTAACGATGAGCAGCTGCACCCTGTTCAAAAAGCGTGGATAGCCAATAAAGTACCTCAGTGTGGCTATTGTCAGAGCGGCCAAATGATGAGTGCTGCCGCATTGATAGCGAGTAACACAGCACCAACAGATAGTGAGATCGATACGGCAATGCAGGGCAATATCTGTCGATGTGGAACTTACCCAAGAATTAAAAAGGCGATCAAGGAGGCTGCAAAAGAAGCGAGGGCTGACAGCCTAACCTCGGCATCAGCTTACTCTGAGCAAGAGTCGCAGGTGTCGTCATGAATAACACCATATTAACAACCAAAACAGAGACAGAATTGGCAGTCGATCGCCAAAGCAGCACTGTCAGAAAAGTGTCTCGCCGTGAGTTTTTCGCTATCACCGGTGCTACTGGAGCTGGTTTATTACTGACAGCTAATACAACAGCTAATACAACAGACAAACCCACCAATGCAGCCACAGAGATAGATGCCGCGCATTTAAATGTTTTTGTGTCTATTGCTCCTTCCGGCGAGGTGAAAATTGTTTGCCATCGCATGGAAATGGGGCAAGGCATATTAACCTCCACTCCCCAAATCATTGCAGATGAGCTTGGTGCTGACTGGAGTAAGGTCACGGCGGTACTTGGCGAGGCCAACTCTGCCTACGGTCGGCAAGGTACCGGAGGATCAGCCTCGATTAGATTACACTTTGACCATACACGGCGCATGGGTGCGGTTGCCAGAACGATGCTCGAGCAGGCGGCGGCACAAAAATGGGCAGTAGAGTTAACCGACGTCAAGGCTGAAAACCACACAGTACGAAACATGATCACTGGCGAGGCATTGGGTTTTGGCGAATTAGCCGAAGCCGCCGCCATACTTCCGGTGCCAGATAAGACTAATGTCAGCCTCAAGAAAACGGACGATTTCTCGATAATAGGAAAAGATGTGGCTCTTCAAGGCGTGAAGGATATTGTTACTGCCAAAGCAATTTATGCTCACGATATTCAGCTTCCAGGCATGTTGATAGCCAGCATCGAAAGGCCGCCAGTTGTTGGTGGTCGAGTAAAATCTTATGACGCATCAGAGGCTAAAAAGGTGGCCGGGGTTGTTGATGTGATTCGTCTAAAAGACAGGAGCTATCCCGTTCAGGTGCAACCAAAATCAGGTGTTGCGGTATTAGCGACCAACACTTGGGCTGCGCAAGAAGGGCGCAAAAAGTTAAAGGTAGAATGGGACTTGGGTGCCAATCAGACTCACAACTCCGACGAATACAAGAAAGAGCTGAAAAGAAAAGTCAGTTCGCCAGCGAAAAAAATAAGGTCGGTAGGACAAGTTGATAGCCATAAATTCAACCAACGAAATACCTTAGAGGCTGTTTACACAATGCCTTATCACCACCATATGTCCATGGAGACGCCCTCGGCAACGGCATTGGTCAAAAATGGTGAGGCGGATATTTGGAGTGGTACTCAATCGCCGCAATGGGGTAAAAGTTTAGCGCTTCAAGAATTGGGTTTGGATCCAGAGAAAGATCAAGCGAAGGTACGATTTAATACGACACTTATGGGAGGGGCTTTCGGTCGCAAAAGTAAAAACGACTACACGCTTGAAGCTGTTGAGCTCTCAAAAGCGACTGGCAAACCGGTCAAAGTGGTTTGGACTCGTGAAGATGATGTTAAACACGGTTTCTATCATTCTATTGCGGCTAATTACATGAAGGCTGAGCTAAACGATAAGAATAGCTGTGATTATTGGGTACAACGAGTAGCAGCGCCTCCGATCGCTTGGATATTCAATAACGATAGCACTTACCTAGAAAATAGCGATTTATCATTAGGTTTCGCTGATGTGCCGTTTGCTGTGCAAAATATGTCGTTTGAAAATCAAGAGGTCTCAACGCACGTACGCACAGGTTGGGTGCGAGCCGTAGGTAACTTAAATAACCAATTCGCTCTTGGCAGCTTTGTCGATGAGTTGGCGGATAAAGCGGGTATCTCGACCATTGAAATGTGGATGAACCTTTTGGGGGAGGACCGGCAGTTTAATCCGCGCGAACAAGGGTTTGAGGGATATACGCACTATGGTCAAACGGTTGATAAAGATAATACGGACTACGTGTTGGAAATCGCTAGATTCAAGAGAGTCCTTAACCGAGTCGCCGAAGAAGCCAACATCTCGCAAGAATTGCCTGCTGGCGAGGGTTGGGGTATCAGCGTGGGGTACAGTTTTAACTCATACGTGGCCGCGGCTACTAAAGTGAGAGTCACAGGCTCGCAGGTGACGCCACTTGAGATGCACACGGCGATTGATTGCGGTCTTGTCATCACTCCCGACCGTGTTCGCTCGCAAATGGAGGGCGCAATGATAATGGGGTTATCAATGACGCTCGAGAGCGAGATTACCGTCAAAGATGGCGCAATAGTGCAAAACAATTTTTACGACTATCCCTCATCAAGGATGAATCAGGTGCCACCAATGTTTGTTCACATTATCGATTCCGATTATGCGCCTGGTGGTGTTGGGGAGCCAGGTTTACCGCCAATTTTGCCTAGCATCACTAATGCTGTCTTTCACGCTATCGGCAAGAGAGTAAGGGACTTGCCAGTGAGCCAGTCACTTTAATTTGTTGCTAAAAACAAGAAAGTTCGGCTAATGAAGTTTGGTCAAACATAGCTTTCATGGTTTGAATTTGCGTGCATTGGAATTCATGCCTTGAGCTGAATGCAATTCAGTATTCACTGATTCTATATCAGCCATCCTGTAATTCGAGGCGCATATTCTACTAAGGTCTGGCATTTAACCAGCTTGCTCGTATACACTGATTGGCCGTGTTTGAGCCGATCTTTGGCCAAAACACGGGCTAATACACAAAAACTAGATTGAAGTGGAGCTATGAAACATGATCATTAGTATTCCTAAGGAGTCATTCAAGGGCGAAAAGCGTGTTGCTTTGACTCCTGAATCCGCCAAGCATATTCAAAAGCTTGGCCATGAGCTACGGATCCAGTCAGGCGCTGGAAAGCTAGCGGAATTTTCCGACGCTGACTACAAAGAAGCCGGCGTCACGGTAGTAAAAGGCAATGCCATTTGGGGCGACACTGACGTTATCATGAAGGTCAGGGGTGTCAGTGAAGAAGAAGCCACAAATATTTCAGCAGGCACCACTTTAATTAGCTTTTTCTGGCCCGCGCAGAACGAGGATTTGCTAAAGCAATTAGCTGATAAAAAGATTAATGTGATAGCGATGGACTGTGTCCCTCGTTTGTCACGATCGCAGAAAATGGATGCGCTTAGCTCCATGGCCAATATTGGCGGTTATCGTGCGGTAGTTGAAGCCGCTACGCAGTTTGGACGATTTTTCACGGGTCAAGTGACCGCTGCGGGCAAAGTGCCGCCAGCGAAAGTGCTTGTTATCGGTGCCGGGGTGGCCGGGCTGGCTGCAATAGGCGCAGCCAAAAGTATGGGCGCAATTGTACGCGCCTTCGACACCCGTTTGGAGGCGAAAGAGCAAGTTGAAAGCCTCGGTGGTGAATTCTTAGTGCTTGAGTTTGAAGAAGACGGCTCGGGCGACGGTGGCTACGCAAAGACCATGAGTAAAGAATTCATCGATGCCGAAATGGCCATGTTCGCGGAGCAGGCAAAAGAAGTCGATATTATCATCACTACCGCACTTATTCCTGGTAAGCCGGCGCCAGAGTTGATTACCAAAGACATGGTGGAGAGCATGAAGTCGGGCAGTGTGATCGTTGACTTGGCCGCTGAACAAGGCGGCAACTGTAAATTGTCCAAAGCCGATAAGATCGTTACATACAAAGGCGTGAAAATCATCGGCTACACTGACTTGCCAAGTCGTTTGGCTACTCAGTCTTCGCAACTTTACTCGACCAACCTTCGGCATATGTTGACCGACCTTACTCCGGAGAAAGACGGTCAACTCGTGTTTGATATGGAAGACGATGTAACGCGCTGTTCTACGGTTGCTTACGAAGGCGAGGTGGTATGGCCTTCGGAGCCTCCAAAATTATCGGCAGCACCTCAAGCTGCGCCTAAACCTGCTCCTGTAGTAGACCCTGAGCCAGAGCTCAGCACGGCTCAAAAAGCGAAGATGACGTTTGGTGCCATGGCGGCAGGCCTGCTAGCTTTGCTTGGTGTGGGCAGCGTCGCTCCACCAGAATTTATGAGTCACTTTACGGTATTTGTATTGTCATGTTTCATCGGCTATCAAGTGATTTGGAGTGTGACTCCTGCATTGCATACGCCTTTGATGAGTGTGACTAACGCCATCTCTGGAATCATTGTTGTTGGCGCTTTGTTGCAAATATCGTCCACGTCCGGATTAGTCGTATTTCTCGCCTTTATTGCTGTCTTGATTGCTTCGATCAATATTGCTGGTGGGTTTTTAGTAACTCAGCGAATGCTGAAAATGTTTAATAAAGGTTAAGAGGGCGACATCATGGAAATGGGAACTATTTCAGCCGCTTACATAGCCTCGGCGATTCTTTTTATTTTGAGTCTTGCTGGACTGAGCAACCAAGAAACCTCTCGAAGGGGTAATTGGTACGGCATCATCGGTATGGCCATTGCGGTTATTGCCACTATCTTGAACAAAAGCGTTGACGCTTACGGCTGGCTGATTCTGGCAACCCTAATCGGTGGCGCCATCGGTGCACGATTAGCCGCAAAAGTTGAAATGACGCAAATGCCAGAACTGGTCGCAATACTGCACAGTTTCGTGGGCATGGCCGCTGTATTGGTTGGTTTTGCGAGCTTTTTCGACCCAGCGAATACGCTAACAGGTACAGAAGCAACCATTCATAACGTTGAGGTTTACCTTGGCATTTTAATTGGTGCTGTGACCTTCACTGGTTCGGTCGTAGCGTTCGGTAAGTTGAATGGAAAAATCGGTAGTAAGCCTTTACTGTTGCCGATTCGACATCAACTAAACTTGGGCTTACTTGGCTTGTCAATCTTATTAGGTTGGTGGTTTTTGAGTGTTGGTCATGACGGCGGCACCTTGCCGCTAATCATTATGACTCTATTGGCCTTTGCCTTTGGTGTGCACATGGTGATGGCTATTGGTGGAGCTGACATGCCAGTGGTTATCTCGATGCTTAATAGTTATTCAGGTTGGGCTGCGGCTGCAACAGGCTTTATGTTGTCGAACGATTTACTGATCGTTGTTGGTGCTTTGGTTGGTAGCTCTGGCGCGATCCTCAGCTACATTATGTGTCGGGCGATGAATCGAAACTTTGTCTCAGTCATCATGGGTGGTTTTGGCACAACTGCAAGCAGTGATGATGGTGATCAGGAACAGGGCGAAGCGATTGCTATTCAAGCAGAGGAAGTTGCTCACTTGATGGGCGATGCAAGCCGAGTGGTCATAGTGCCCGGTTACGGTATGGCGGTAGCCAATGCGCAACACGCAGTCTCAGACTTGACTAAACAGCTTCGTGATAAAGGAGTTGATGTGCAATTCGCGATTCATCCTGTTGCTGGTCGTATGCCAGGCCATATGAACGTATTACTGGCTGAAGCCAATGTCCCATATGACGTTGTACTTGAAATGGATGAGATCAACGATGAGCTAGGTGACGTCGATGTGGTGATGGTGATCGGTGCTAACGATATCGTAAACCCATCCGCCATGGAAAATCCTAATAGTCCAATCGCGGGAATGCCAGTATTGGAAGTTTGGAATGCTAAGACGGTCATAGTGTCTAAGCGATCGATGGCAACGGGCTACGCAGGAGTTGAAAATCCGCTGTTCTTCCGAGATAACACGAGAATGTTATTTGGAGATGCCAAAGACAGCGTAGATGGAATTAAATCGTCGATCTAGTTGCTATTTAGATTGCTCCGGAAAAGCCGCCATATGGCGGCTTTTTTGTGCCATTTTTTTAATAAAAATCAAGTATAATGGAGTTTGGTACTATTAATATTAGATGCAATTATGGAATTAACGCCGGAATCTCAGCTCAAGTCCTATTACGCCGAGAACGGATACGTGGTCATAGATACGCAGCTCGATCATAGACTATTCGATCAAATTACTCATGCGCTGAAATCCTACTTTGGCCATGACAGGGAGATACCTCCCAGAGTTCCATTCTCAGATTACAATCGGATTCAAGATGCTTGGTACATTAATAAGGCTGTTTGGAAAGTAGCGACATCGAAGAGAGTGCATGCCGTACTAAAGCATCTATACGGTCAAACTCCCAGGGCTTTTCAGACACTCAATTTTAAGAATGGCACTCAACAGCCTACTCACGCTGATACCATTCACTTTAATTCAGAGCCTTTTGGCGCGATGTGTGGAGTCTGGGTTGCATTTGAAGACATCGGCCCTGATCAGGGACCATTACGTATATACCCAGGAAGTAATGCACTGCCTGAAATGAACTATACCGACTTTGGATTGGCCCCAGACCCTGCTGAATATCCAAAGTATCTATCGGCAGTAGAATCGTTAATTGAGCAAAATGGTTTTGAAGAGAGGCATGCCACTATTAAAAAGGGGCAAGCCGTTATATGGGCGGCCAATACGTTACATGGCGGCGCCAAGCAGCACGATTTGAGCCTCACACGACACTCTCAGGTCACCCATTTTTATATCGGCAATCCTAAAACCTGGAGACCCAGTTCAAGCAAAGACGAAAGGGCTTATTTTAAGGCGGATTCCGTTCGTAATATGAATGGCATGAGGCACAGGCTTCACTGTTACAAGGAGACACTAAAAAAGAAACTCTCGCTCAACTGATTGGGTCATCTATAGATTAATTGGTTAGGCCAGGAAGTCTCTACCAGCTGGAGAAAAATCACCAGATTGGTAAACTCATGCCCATGAAACCAGCCACCTCAATTGACCGAACTTTTTGTGTTGCTCCCATGCTTGATTGTACTGATCGGCACGAGCGCTTTTTAGCTCGTTTGATTACCAAACGAGCTGTTCTGTATACAGAAATGATAACGACAGGCGCCCTTATTTTTGGCGATCGTCAAAAGTTCTTGGCGTTTGATGCAAGTGAGCATCCGGTGGCCTTACAATTGGGCGGTTCGGAACCCGACGCCATGACTCAATGCGCTGAGTTGGTTCAAGAATGGGGCTATGACGAAGTCAATATCAATGTTGGCTGTCCAAGTGATCGAGTGCAATCAGGTAGTTTTGGCGCATGTTTGATGCAAACACCAGATCTAGTCGCACAAAACGTTAAGCAAATGCAAGCGGCAGTAGATATTCCGGTGACGGTAAAATGTCGCATTGGTGTTGACGATCAAGACCCAGAAATTGCCTTATGGAATTTAGTTGAGTCTTGTGCAGATGCCGGTTGTACCACCTTTTTAGTCCATGCAAGAAAAGCCTGGTTGAAGGGCTTAAGTCCCAAGGAAAATAGAGATATCCCGCCTCTAGACTACCCATTGGTATATCGATTAAAGGAAGACTTTCCAGAACTCGAAATCGTCGTTAATGGCGGAATCAATACCATCGAAGCGTGCAAAGAGCATCTTAATTATGTAGACGGCGTCATGATGGGAAGAGAGGCCTATTCAAACCCTTACATTATGTCCCGAGTAGACCAAGAGCTATACGCAGAACAAGGGCAGCCGTTGGATCGAGATCAGGTGTTAGCTCATTATACGGCGTACGTTGAAAGAAACCTGTCGAATGGAGTTCGATTAAATCATATGTCTCGCCATGTGGTTGGGCTCTATCATGGTGAACCTCGATCGAGGCTGTTTCGTAGACATCTAAGTGAAAATGCCCACAAGCCAGAAAGTACAGCACGCTTGCTAATGGACGCATATGAGGCAATGATTCACGGTTAAACTCATCGATTTATGCGCCATGGTTGGTGCAATCGTAAATCTACGTTAATTTTCAACTCATGCTCATCGTGTAAGCTGACTTGGATTGTTAATATATTCGTAGAAACTCAATTTTAGGGAAGACATCGATGTTTAGATTGCTTAAGTGGCTGCTTGGCTTTGTGATAACTTTGGTTACGCTGATTTTATTAGCCGTAATTATCGTGCCGATGGTGTTTGACCCCAACGACTATCGCAACGATATCACTGCATTAGTTAAACAGCAGATTGGTCGTGATTTAATTCTTGATGGCGAGCTCGATATTTCCGTCTTTCCCTGGTTAGGTATTCGAACCAGCGGCTTACGCCTGTCTCAGCCGATAGAAATCGGTGGGGATATGATCCGAGTAAACACAGCACAATTGCGAGTTAAATTTGCTCCGCTGTTACGCCGTAAAGTACACGTCGACACTGTCGTCCTGGAGAAACCTGAAATTCGACTTGTTACCTTAAGCAATGGATTGGACAGCTTTTATGGGTTGACCAACGAACAGGCGGCTGCAGAAACTAAAGAGACTCAGAATTCTCAGCCGGGCACGAGCCCTGATGCTGGAGTCGCCATCGTTTTGCAGGGCCTTGAAGTCACCGACGGTAGGGTTCTTATAGATGATCGTTCCCAGCAAAGTATCACTGAACTAGCTGCGGTTAACCTCGCAACGGGTAATTTGTTGGGTAACGACTTTGCAACGCTCGACGCCAACGGTAGTTTAATATCCTCAAACGGTTCCGCCCCGGTATTATTTGATCTCAAAGGGTTAGCAAATATAAATACCGAGACGCTGCTTGTTCAGTTTAAAGATCTTACGGCTACTGTTGCCAGCGGATCTGAAAAGGCGAATATTGAACTCGCTACTATCAGATTTTCCGAGCAATCGACAGTTGAGCTAAAAGGGTTAACTGCTAGTCTGCATGGATCTTTTAAGGCCAACGTTACCCTACCGTCTTTGGTCGCAGATTTAGACTCTCAGCGAGCGGATATCCCCCTTATTGAATTAAACTCGGGTGAGCTTGTGGTAAACATGTCTGATTTGGTGGCATCAAATTTTATTGACGCCCCAAGTGTCTCTGGCAACGTAGTCATTCCAGCGTTTAACGCGAAAACGCTTTTGCAAGAGTTTGAAGTTGACTATCAAGCGGCAAATCCCAATAGTTTGCAAAGCGTGAGCCTTGAAGCCAGTTTGCTAGCAAATCTTGAGAGAGCAGAAATCAAAGATCTATCGATTAGATTGGATAAAAGTAGCTTACAAGGGGTTGCTGGTGTGGTTAGCTTTGACCAGCCAGAGGTTACTTTTGATTTGGTGCTCGATGAGCTTAATTTGGACGACTACTTGCCAGTGAATAATCAAGAAGAGGCCGTGTCTGAGCCGACAGCCGGCGGCGCTGATGCCCTTTCAGTGCCGATGGAGGTCTTTAGGGAGTTACAAGCAAACGGCCAATTCAAGGCCAAGAAATTCGTTTCTGGTGGGGTCGAGCTAACTAATATCGACGTGCAAGTCAGCTCGAGTCCCGGAAAGGTCACGATTAAGCCAACGGCGTCGTTGTATGAGGGCTCAATAGGTGGGCAAATAGCGTTTTCCGACGACAATGGAATGTCAAGCTTGTCAGTCACAAACCAAGTAGATCTGGTGCAGTTGGGCGAACTATTAAATGCAGCGCAGGTAACGGATCAATTCTCTGGCCTGGGATCTATCTTGATTGATTTGGTGTTTACCGAGAAAGAAGGGGTGCAAACCAACAGAGGTATCATTAAGTTACAGGCGAAAGACGGTGCAATTCGTGGTGTGGACGTAAAAGGGATAGTTGATAGCGCTTACACTCAATATCGTTCGCTACGAGGTGAGGAACCAACTCAGGAGGCTGAGGGCGATTCTGATGTCAGTGATGAGACTCGATTTGCGGAAGTCTTCGGTACATTTAATATAAATAATAATGTGATCAGCAACGACGACTTTAGTTTAAAAGCCCCGTTATTTCGCGTGGCCGGCGGTGGAATTATCGATGTCGCGAAGCAAAGTCTAGACTATTTGGTGGAACTTAAATTAGTGTCGAGTACCGATGGCCAGGGTGGCAAATCAATCGATGACTTAGCTGGTATTCCAATTCCAATTCGCCTCTCAGGAGACTTGACGGCACCGAGTTATTCAATTGATTTAAAGCAACTTTATCGATCACTTGTAAAGCGCGAGCTGGATCGTAAAAAAGGTGAATTTTTACAACAAAAGCTCGGCATTGAAGACGGTGAAAACCGCTCAACCAAAACTGTGTTAAGAGACCTATTAAGTGACAGGCTGGATAAAAAGCTAAAGAAAGATCAGCCGGCTCAAGAACGTCCCCTTACCGAGCGAGGCGAAAACAGTGAGGCCGATGATAGTAGTGGTGAATCAACTAAACCGTCGCAGGAACAGTCTAAATCGGCCGAGGATCAGCTCAAGGAAGATCTTAAGAATAAACTCTTAGATGGATTGTTCGGCAGTTAGTGACCTTAGGCTCTGTATTACTTGTGTAAGCTAACGTTATAATCCAGTTTAACTTTGGATCTACGCAATCTAGACCGACCATTATGACTGATTACATTATTGCACCATCGATTCTTTCAGCGAATTTTGCCAAACTTGGAGAGGAGGTGGATCAGGTAATTGCGGCCGGAGCAGATTGGGTGCATTTTGATGTAATGGACAATCACTATGTGCCGAACCTCACTATCGGTCCAATGGTCTGCCAAGCATTACGCAGCCATGGGGTGACTGCACCCATAGATGTACACCTTATGGTCGAACCGGTGGATCGAATTATCCCAGATTTTGCCAAAGCCGGGGCCAGCATGATTACTTTTCATCCCGAAGCAAGTAAGCACGTTGATCGGAGCTTGCAGTTGATAAAGGATGAGGGTTGCCAAGCTGGTTTGGTGTTCAACCCAGCAACACCATTGTCAATTCTGGAATGGGCTATTGATAAGGTTGATATGATTCTACTGATGTCGGTAAATCCTGGTTTTGGTGGCCAATCTTTTATTCCTTACATCAAGGATAAAATCGTGGAGGCCCGTAAAATTATTGATGCCAGTGGGCGCGACATCCGTTTAGAAGTAGATGGCGGCGTAAAAGCAAATAATATTGGTGAATTAGCAGCGCTTGGTGCCGACACTTTCGTGGCCGGCTCAGCTATATTTAATCAAAATGACTATCAGCAAGTAATCACGCAGATGCGTGATAGCATCGCCAAGGCTTGCGCCAAATAAGGCGATTCTTTTATTGAGTTCTGATTATTTACATCTAAATGCAGCGAGGGCTTGACCGCGAGAGCGTCCTCGGCAATGATACGGCTACCGAGGGTCTTACCTCTTTTCTGAAAATGCACTATTACTTACGGCTAAAGAATTCAACTTGTTGGTGGCGCTGGCGAAGCCAGTAAATTTGCTCGTGGTCACACAATGCTGTGCCCCAAAAACCACTTTTGAACTTTTAGCCAAGCGAAGCCTGTAAACCTCGATCTAACAAATCGATGTCTGCTTCTCGAAATCAGTAATATTGATAACAATGCCAATTTCACCATTCTCAAGCCAACAAGAGTTTGACGCTTACGTTGCCCCGCTAATTGAGCAAGGCTTCACACATATCCCCGTCGTTCGTGAAACACTCGCTGATCTGGATACTCCTGTTAGCACCTATTTAAAGCTCGCAAATGGACCTTACACATACCTCTTTGAATCGGTTCAGGGCGGCGATAAGTGGGGCCGTTACTCAATCATTGGCCTATCCTGCGATAAAGTCATTAAATATCTGGGTAATAAAAAAATCGTTCTGCAAGGCGGTCGCGAGATTGTCAGTGTGGAGGTAGATGAGGTTTTAGAGGATGTTCGCAGGACTCAGGCCGAATACAAGGTTAAGCAATACGACGGTCTGCCGGACATGATCGGTGGATTGGTCGGATACTTCGGCTATGAAACGATCGGCTATATAGAGAGTCGCTTGGCATTCGATGACAAGCAGGATGAGATTAATACGCCCGATATCTTATTGATGGAGTCGCTAAATGTATTGGTGTTTGACAACCTCGCCAGTCGCATTTTTATCGTAGCCGTTGCTGATTTATCGCAAGCAGATGCCTATCAAGAAGCACAACGTCAAATCGACCAATGCGAGAGAGGGCTGGGTTCAAGTTTTGCCGCTCCCAAAAGTAAGAGGGCAGCTCAAAGTGTGGGCGAAGACGATTATCAACTGCACTTTGAACAAGCGGATTTCGAGAGTGCCGTAGAAAAATGTCGAGAGTACATCAAGGCCGGCGACATTATGCAGGTGGTTTTATCGCAGCGATTATCCACGCCTTTTGATGCAGAACCCATAGATCTTTATCGTGCCCTTCGTACGATAAACCCGTCGCCTTATATGTACTTTATGCACGCTGGTGATTTCCATATTGTCGGTTCTTCGCCTGAAATTCTAGTTCGTATGGAGGACGGCGTGGTCACCGTGAGACCGATCGCTGGCACACGGAAGCGAGGGCGAACTTCTGAGCAAGACGTTGCTTTAGAGCAAGAATTATTGGCTGATGAAAAAGAGTTGGCTGAGCATCTTATGTTGATCGATCTTGGTCGCAATGATGTGGGTCGAATTGCCAAAACCGGCTCCGTTGAGCTCACGGATAAAATGATTATCGAGCGTTATTCCCATGTAATGCACATCGTTTCTAATGTAGAAGGTCAAGTTAAAGCCGACATGGATGCAATTGATGTGTTGAAAGCGACTTTCCCTGCCGGTACGGTTAGCGGTGCACCCAAAATACGAGCAATGGAAATTATTCACGAGTTGGAACCTATCAAGCGAGGTGTCTACAGTGGTGCGGTTGGATACTTGGGTTGGAATGGTAATATGGACACTGCCATAGCCATACGAACGGCTGTGATCAAAGATGGTCAATTAAGCATTCAGGCTGGTGCTGGAATCGTGGCGGATTCAATACCAAAATATGAGTGGAAGGAAACTCGTAATAAAGCAAGAGCCATGGTGAAAGCCGTAGAGCTAGCGACAACAGGATTCGATTTTTAGGAGGCGCACTATGTTAGTAATGATCGATAACTATGATTCATTTACCTACAACCTAGTGCAGTATCTAGGCGAATTAGGTGAACCAGTACGGACATTTCGAAATGACGAAATAAGTATCCGTGAGATCGCGGCAATGCGGCCCGATCGCATCATGATTTCGCCTGGGCCATGCACCCCGAATGAGGCTGGAATTTCGTTGGATGTGATTAATTACTTTAAGGGCAAAGTGCCGATATTAGGGGTATGCCTTGGTCATCAAAGTATTGGGCAAGCCTTTGGCGGTAAAATAATACGCGCACAACAAATCATGCACGGCAAAACTTCAAAATTAACACATACCGGCCAAGGTGTTTTTCATGGTTTACCGAACCCGTATCGGGTGACTCGTTATCACTCATTGGTGGTGGAGCGGGAGTCCCTGCCGAGTTGTTTTGAGATAACGGCTTGGACTAGTGACGGCGAAATAATGGGATTAAGGCACAAAGAGTTGCCGATAGAAGGCGTGCAGTTCCACCCAGAATCCATTCTGACCGAGCATGGTCACGAACTGTTAAAGAACTTTCTTGACATGCGCACGACTCGACCTGATTTTAAAGAAATGAGAAAATTGTAGGCAAAATTACTATGAATATTCAGCAGGCGATAGCTCATGTGATCGCGGGCAACGATTTGCCGCGGTCGGACATGCAACAGGTTATGCAGCAAATCATGACCGGCGAGTGTACCGATGCTCAGATAGGCGGATTACTGATCGGACTGCGTGTCAAAGGGGAAACGGTTGAAGAAATAACCGCTGCTGCAGAAGTTATGGCCTCGTTAGCAAGTCACGTCAATGTCAAAGCGAGCCCATTGATTGATATTGTAGGAACAGGCGGCGACGGAACCAGTACGTTCAATGTATCAACGGTATCGTCGTTTGTGGCCGCAGGCGCAGGTGCTAAGGTCGCTAAACACGGCAACCGATCGGTCTCTAGTAAATCTGGTAGCGCGGATTTATTGGAGCAAGCCGGCGCTAACTTGTCGTTAGCCAGCGAAGAAGTTGCGAATGTTATTGAGCAGGCAGGGGCAGGGTTTATGTTTGCACCCATGCACCACAGTGCTATGAAGCACGCTATCGGCCCACGCAAAGAAATGGCAGTCAGGACTATTTTCAACGTCTTAGGTCCGTTGACCAATCCTGCAAATGTGAAGCGTCAATTGGTAGGAGTTTTTGACCGAGATCTGACTACTACTTTGGCCGATGTTTTCAAACAATTAGGTAGTGAGCATACGATGGTCGTTCACTCAGATGACGGCATGGACGAAATAAGTATAGCCGCGCCAACTCAGGTCAGTGAACTAAAAAACGGCACCATAGAATCGTACACGATTACCCCCGAAGACTATGGTCTCAGCCGCGCTTCGTTAGCCAGTATTGTTGTCAGTAACTCGGCAGAATCCTTAGCGATGATTGAAGCTGTGCTCAATGGTGAACAGAGTGCTGCCAGAGATATAGTATTGCTCAACGCAGGCGCAGCCATTTACATCGCTGGTTTGGTAGACACGATGAGCGCAGGAGTTCAAGCCGCTGCTCAATCCATCGATTCAGGCAAAGCTAAGGCGGCAATGGACGCTTATGTGAAAGCCACAAACAAGGAATTCTAATATGCATGCTGTAATGTCCACCGGCTCCGATGTGCTGGATAAAATTATGGCGCACAAGGCGGACGAAGTTGCGAGAGCAAAACGCGCAATAAGCTTAGCTGATGTGAAAGCCAAGGCCGATGATACCGAGCCAACCAGAGGGTTTGTACAAGCGCTCTCTTCGTGTTTGACTGTGGGGCGCTCAGCGGTAATCGCTGAGGTCAAAAAAGCGAGCCCCAGTAAAGGCATTATCAGAGCAGACTTCGAGCCCGCACATATTGCTGAAAGTTATCAACAAGCCGGGGCTAGTTGCCTGTCGGTGTTAACTGATGAAGAATTTTTCAAGGGCAGTGCTGATTATTTTGCGCAAGCTCGTTCAGCGTGCACCATTCCAATGTTACGAAAAGACTTTATGTTAGATGACTATCAAGTCTTCGAAGCGCGCGCCATGGGGGCGGATTGTATTTTATTGATCGTCGCTGCATTGGAGGATGGATTGATGCAGGATTTGGCAGGCCGTTCGCAGGAACTCGGTATGGACGTGCTAGTCGAGGTGCACAACGCCGAAGAGTTGGAGCGTGGGCTCAAATTAGACATGCCCATGATCGGTATTAATAATCGTAACTTGAGAAACTTTGATACCTCTTTAGATACCACCATCAATTTACTTGGCGACATCCCCGATAGCACCATAGTAGTGACTGAGAGTGGGATTCACACACAAGACGATGTTGCTTTAATGAGGGAGCATTCGGTCAACACATTTTTGGTTGGCGAGGCGTTTATGCGAGCACATAATCCAGGCGATAAGCTAGCTGAGTTGTTTTTCTAGCTCATTAAATCCAAATTATTGAGATTTGCCGGTAGACGCAAGTAAACGTAAGTAAAGAAAAAGACCCAGCAAAATATCGCGTGGGCAGAAAGAGCACAATGAACAAGGTAGCTTCAAAATCAACAAAAAGGTAACAGCATGAAAGTAAGTGTCGCTTTACAACAGAACGTTCATTTCAAAGCCACTACGGGGTCTGGGCATGACATCATGATGGACGGCCCTCCTGACCTTGGTGGCGACAATCAAGGCGCTCGACCAATGGAAACGTTGCTCGCCGGAATGGGCGGATGTGCCTCTTTTGATGTTGTTTATATTCTTCGTAAACGTCGACTGAGCGTAGTTGATTGTATTGCAGAAATCGAGGCTGAGAGGGCTGATTCCGAGCCTAAAGTGTTCACTAAAATTCATTTGCATTTTAAAGTCTCAGGCGAAGGGCTCACCGATAAAGCTGTGGGCAAGGCTGTGCAATTATCAGCAGAAAAATACTGCTCGGCCTCGATTATGCTGGGTAAAACCGCTGACATCACTCATTCTTTCGAGATCATCGGCTAGACTTGCTAGTAGTAAACCTGAACTTAAAATTATCATGTCAAATTTACTCCCACGCCCAAAGCACGCTGGTCTGCGACACGTAGCCCTCAATGTAATCAACTTAGCCATTATGGAAAGCTTCTACGTTGACCTTCTAGGATTTGAAGTTGAGTGGCGCCCAGATGATGAGAATGTTTATCTATGTAGTGGGGTGGATAACCTTGCCTTGCATGTAGTCAGAGATACCGGTGGTAAGTCGCAGACCCTTGATCACATCGGCATCATTGTTGATGACATGAGTGGCGTCGATGATTGGTATGACTTTTTAACTCAACATAAGGTAAAAATGGCGACTAAACCCAAGACTCACAGGGATGGCGCTCGGAGTTTTTACTGTTATGACCCCGAGGGCACGGTGCTTCAGGTAATTTTTCACCCGCCGATTTCAGCGGGCGCGATTAACCCATCTGCTTGAATCGCAACTCAGTCGCTTGTATTTTGACAATCTTTGCACACGCCATGAATCTCAATGACGGGTGCTGTGCTGTGAAAACCGATCTCGTCCGCTGCGGTCTGCAACGCCTCGCTAACATTAACATTGTTAGTTTCAGCCACAGTGTGACACTCGCTACAAATGTAGAACTGACATTGATGTTGGCCTCCAGGAGAAGGGCATCCAATGTAGGCATTGAGCGACTCGATGCGGTGAATCAAAGAAGCCGACACTAAAAAGTCTAATGCGCGATACGCGGTTGGAGGTGCTGGTTTGTGCCCCGCTTCTTGTAGCTTTTGCAACACATCGTAAGCTCCGATCGGGCAGTGTGAAGTCCAAATAATTTCCAAAACTTGCTGTCTTAACTTAGTCAGCCGTAAGCCTTTACGATTACATTCTTCAATGGCCGATTCAATGGCTTGAGCCTGACAATGACTGTGGTCATGGTCACCGTGAAATGGGGAGATAACATTGCTTTTATCCATTGTGTATACCCTCTGGCTGATTCCTAAATACAAAACTGATTAAGTTCACTCGGCGCTGGCACCTGCTTCTTCCATGCTAAGCAGCGCTTATCCTGTAATATGCCCAGCCGCCTGATCCAAGCTCGCCCCTGACCAAGCCGTTCACTCTCATTCCTCGCTCGCTCTTTATCAGTGTACGCCCCATAAGTGATGTAGGTCCACTGCACATCGTTATTTGAACGCGAATTGTATAAGCGCAGTTGATTTGAATCTTTGAAAGGCAGCGTGTTGAGAAAACGATTCACCGATCCAAAGTCACTGAAACTCGCGAGTTGCAAAGTGTAGTGATCTTGGTTTTGCGCAAACAACCACTCATTATCGTCAACTGATTGACCGGTGCCCAGACTTAAGTTGTTTGGATTGCGTTCAATTGTTTGGCTTCCTCTGCCCTCGGTAGAATTAGTCTGGCTTATTCCTGAGGTTGTAGATGCAGAGTTTTGGTCGCCTACTTCGTTAGTCTCTCTGGAGGGCGGAGGTGACATTTTGGCAATGGTTTGCTGAACTTTTTCAAAGTCTTCAGTTTTGACCCAGCCTCTAAACCGCTCTGGTGAATACACTCGATACCAATTATTTCTTGAATCAAGGATTTCGACTTTTTCACCTCGATTAAAACGGCCGACAACACTGCCTTGTGTGACCAGCGGCACTGATCGAGCGTTAACCGAAGTGGCGCTAATCACACCTCTATCACCATTAACTCTGACGAAGTTACTGCTCACCCAAACTGGGAATCCTCGCGATGAGGTAATCATGGTCCATCGATTCCCTCTCTCTATGGTCGTAATGCTGCTGACATCATCTAAGATAGTGATCAGTACACTACGCACCGCTGGGTTGGTAAAGACAGCAATCGATAAATTGGGGGCAGCAGTAGCTTGATCTTGTGAATCCGCAGTCGTGTCTTTAGGTGGGTCTTGAACTTCGATCTTGTTTTGGTCGGGGTTAATACTCTTGAGGTTGGCATTCTGCGTTGTTACCCATTTATCCGGCTGATTAGAGGTATCCAGCTCCACATCAACCACCACCTCGTTTTGCCTTTCGGGGGTAGCACTTACATCGCTGGGTATCTCCTTGATGGGTTCAATCTTACTGGTAAAACCACTGGAGTTTGATCCTTGTAACCCTTGTGATTCTTGCCTATCGTTGGAGGATGCCGTGCTAGTGACCTGTTGTTCTAAGTTATCTTCGGGCTCTGGATTCCACCAGCCTAATTGCTTTAATAGCTCGGTCGACTTTGGTTCATTATTTTGTGATGCGCGCTCAAACCAAAATCGAGCCTGGTTTAAGTCTTTCTTTAAACCTATGCCTAGATAGTAAGCGCGCCCTACATTAAATTGAGCCAGTGCATGTTGTTGTTCAGCGGCTTTCAACCACCATTGCATCGCGGCGCGCTCGTCTCGTTTGACGCCGTTACCCATTAAAAACTGATGCCCTAGATTGTACTGCGCTAGCGGGTGACCCTGTCTCGCCGCTTGGCGATACCAATACGCTGACTGTTCATGGTCTGGCGGACCAAATTGGTCGTTAGCAAACAACACCCCGACTTTAAACTGCGCATCACGGTCTCCCTCGTAGGCACGTAGCATCCATTTATCTAATTCCTTTTGAAATTCAGCCTTTAAATCTGCCGAGTCTGCCTGAATATTGAAATCTGTTTGGCTGCTCACTACAGTCGGGAAGACGGCAGACGAGACGGCTCCTAAAGCCGTAGCGGCAACTATCATGGATTGGCAAGTTACTTTTGATACAGATCGTTTACCTGAGGTCCTTAACTTGAGAACTGAGTGCGCGTAATGTTGTCTAAACCAATTGCCCATGGGTTGTAATAATTCAGGTAGTGCGTCGATATTTGTATGTTAGTTAGCCTGCGGTGGCCGGGCCTCTGATCAACGTTCAGTAACAAGGCTTTACGCATACCTAACTATCATAGCAGCTAACAGACAATGTCGCATGATGTCAGAGATATTACTTACCCTAGAATTGGTTATCGAAGTTTAAGGCCGTCTACGATAACGAACGCTAGACCGAATTGGGTATGCGAAAACTTTTAGAAAAATCTTCCTTAAAAAACTTGATAAAGTCCTTGCGATTTTTTCCCCAACCCATTATCTTTGGTTTTGTTGGTTGGCCGACCACAATATATAGTGGTTTTAATTTTGCGGCAAACTAGAGTAAAAAGGCATTTATTTGGACAAAATCCCAAGCAAAAACAAACATTTCGAATAAATCGTCAAAAACTTTAGGTTTAAAGCCCGGCCCAACGGCGTACACAACAAAGCGAAACCACAAGATAAGTGGAACATCGTTGCAGAGCAGCAAGCAGCGCTACCGGCTGGTCAAGTTCATACCAAAGGCGCTCTGAAATAGATGATTGATTTGGCTTAAGTGTGTTGTCAATAAAAGGCGCGTGTTAACCGACAAAATGGGAATAAAGCAGTGTGCTACACAAGGGTGTGGCTAAGTTCGAAGTTTGAGTGAAGAGTTGCAGAGTCAAAAATGAGCGATTGGAGTTCTAACGCCGATTGGACAGCGCAATAGATAACCAAAGAGAGTTCTCTGATGCATGGCGTTTGAGTCTGTTTGCAGTCTAGCATTGTTGGTTTTAACTAAGGTTGACTATTTATTAGCAGCACCTTCTGTAACCGAGATTGATAGACTGGGTTAGGAAGGACTTAGTAACAAACAACGGTTTGCACCCCAAACTACACTGTGTTTAGCAATCTCACTAGCTTCGTTCAAGCTGGACCAAATTTGAGCGAGTAAGTTGACAATTAGTGCCCTTGATCAGCCAGAACCAAGCAAGGCTGGCCAATAACTAGGATACGTTTAGTTACTGGCAGGGGCGCGGTCATTAAAACAATAAATACCTAATTTAAAAATCCGAGGAACCAACCATGGGCAAGCCCGTTGAAGAACTCAACTCTGTTAGCCAAACCCTGACCGTCTCAGCCAGCAAGGGCGGTGAAAAGAAGCTCAAGCAAATGGGGCTTCAATCAACATCAGAAGATATATGGGACAAAAAGTATCGTTTGAAAGACAAAGCGGGTAATCCAGTAGACGACAATACCAAAGATACCCTTGAGCGCGTTGCTTCAGCTCTGTCTGGTGTGGAAGCCACTGATGAACTCAGAGAACACTGGTACGGTCGTTTCTTGTGGGCTCTAGAAAACGGCGCATTACCAGCTGGTCGAATCATTTCAAATGCTGGCGCACAAGCGTACAAGCCAGCGACGTCTACCATTAACTGTACTGTGTCGGGTACCATTACCGACTCGATGGACGACATTCTTAACAAGAACCATGAAGCCGGAATGACGTTAAAAGCGGGCTGTGGCATCGGTTATGAATTCTCAACACTGAGACCTAAAGGCGCTTACGTTTCTGGTGCAGGCGCATACACCTCTGGTCCATTGTCGTTTATGGATATCTTCGACAAGATGTGTTTTACCGTGTCTTCAGCCGGGGGTCGTCGAGGTGCGCAAATGGCGACATTTGACGTCAGCCATCCTGACGTCGAAGAGTTTATTCGCGCCAAGCGTGAAGACGGTCGACTGCGTCAGTTCAACTTATCTCTATTGATCACGGCTGAATTTATCGAAGCGGTAAAGAACGACGCCGACTGGAAATTGTCTTTCCCAATCACTGAGAAAGAAGCAAAGGAAGACGGCATTGACGTATATACATCAAGCGAGATCATTTGGCGTCGCTACCCCGCAGACAACGGTTATGTTAAGAATGAACAAGGCTTAACCGCATGCAAGATATACAAAACTATCCCAGCTAACCGTTTGTGGAACATGATTATGACCTCCACTTATGACTTTGCCGAGCCAGGATTCATCTTGATAGACGAAGTCAATAACAAAAACAACAACTGGTTCGTAGAGAATATTCGCGCTACCAACCCCTGTGGCGAGCAACCACTGCCACCGTATGGTAGCTGCCTATTGGGCTCGGTAAATCTTACTAAGTTTGTACTCGACCCGTTCTCTGATCAAGCCCGCTTTGACTGGGACAAATACCGTGAAGTTGTGGGCGTATTCACTCGTATGCTTGACAACGTGGTGGAAATCAACGGTCTGCCGTTGGACGGGCAACGCGCTGAAATTGAGTACAAACGTCGTCATGGTATGGGCTTCTTAGGATTGGGTTCAACCGCGACCATGCTTGGCATGACATACGGTGACGATGACTCGATTGAATTTACTGAAAACATCGCTCGTGAAATGGCGATGGCGGGTTGGAATCAAGCCTTGGAGTTGGCTAGAGAAAAAGGTCCAGCCCCCATAATGCAAGAGACGTTCTCGGTTAGCGAAGAAATGCTTAATATGCGCCCTGAAATGGCCAAAGACGGCTATTCTGTTGGTGATAAAGTTACCGGTGCTGAGCTGCACGCCAAGTACAGTCGCTATATGCAACAGATTGGTGAGATTGACCCAGAGCTAACGCAAGAGCTAGCTAAGATCGGTGCACGCTTTTCGCACCACAGTTCAATCGCCCCAACTGGGACTATTTCACTATCAATGGCCAACAACGCCAGTAATGGTATTGAACCCAGTTTTGCTCACCACTACTCACGAAATGTGATCCGCGAAGGTCGCAAAACCAAAGAGAAAGTAGACGTGTTCTCATATGAGTTATTGGCTTATCGTGAAGTGGTTAATGCCAACGCCATGCCGTTCTCAGAAAACCCAGAAGAGCAACTGCCTGCTAACTTTGTGACCTCGGATTCAATTACGCCGAAACAACACGTTGATATTCAAGCTGCCGCGCAGAAGTGGGTTGATTCAAGTATCTCAAAAACAGCAAACGTACCAACCGATTACCCTTATGAAGATTTCAAAGACATCTACATGTACGCATATGAGAAAGGTTTGAAAGGCTGCACTACATTTCGCTTTAACCCAGAAGCATTCCAAGGTGTATTGGTCAAAGAAGATGACCTGGAAAACACCGTGTACCAATTCACCCTAGAAGATGGCAGCACGATGGAACTCAAGGGCAACGAAGAAGTTGAATATGACGGTGAGACGCATACGGCAGCGAACCTCTTTGATGCTCTAAAAGAGGGTTACTACGGCAAATTCTAATTTGATGGATTTATTTTCTATCATGCTTGGTCGGAGAATAATTGTCAGTTCGTTACGTGCTAAAGCACGCGCCTTACTAAAGATCATTCTCCGCCTAGCCTGATAAAAAATGACCCTCATCAAATTCTTTTGAAGGCCGTAAGATCTAAAGAAAAGAATTAAATACAAAAAAGTACGAAAGAAAAAATGTGCAGTGTTCCCAGTTAACAGACGCTGCACCGCGAGGAACCCAACATGGTTAAAAAGATAGAAAGTAAAATCACCAGTTTCAAAGTGAAAACTGAAGAGGTAGAGAAAGAAGAAATGCGTGTTGCCACGCCAGAAGAATCGCAGGCGCAGCAAAACAAAGCTGAAGTGGTGCGCATGCATGAGTCGGTGCAGCGACCCGATATGTTGGTTGGGTCAACCTACAAGGTGAAAACGCCGGTTACCGAACACGCAATGTACATCACCATCAATGACATTATTCTCAACGAGGGCACTGAACACGAAGCCCGTCGTCCGTTTGAAGTGTTCATTAACTCCAAAAACATGGACAATTTTCAATGGGTGGTCGCATTAACGCGTTTGATCTCAGCCGTATTCCGCAAAGGTGGTGATACCACCTTCATGGTTGAAGAACTTAAAGCCGTATTCGACCCAAAAGGCGGATACTTTAAGCCAGGAGGCATCTTCATGCCCTCATTGGTAGCAGAGATCGGCCACGCTATCGAACGCCACATGCAAATGATCGGTATGCTCAAAGCGGATAACTTGGATGAGCATCAAAAAGCCTTTCTAGAAAAGAAAAAGGCCGAAATTGAAGCCGCTCAAGGCGCGACCAAAGCCGAATCAAGCAGCGGTGAGTTTCCAGACAATGCCACCGTGTGTGCTAAGTGCTCGACTAAGGCTGTGGTATTGATGGATGGGTGCATGACCTGTCTTAACTGCGGCGACAGCAAATGCGGGTAATTTGAGCTACTACGCTTGCAAATACGATGTTACGTCTTGCCATTGCTGTGCTCGTTTAGCTCAACCAATGATAATGCGCTAACAACTTTAACGCAGCTTAGGGTTGATTCTACTTGGTCGGGTATTAACTGGGATGCTTTCCCAGTTAACAAAAAAACATTTCAAACAGAAGTGAAAAAAGGATAATAAGAACAAACAGTTACAAAGGCGCTAGTTTTGATAGAAAAAAGAAAAACACGATTCCTGATAATATTGATATATGGGACAGCGTCCCGTATATCAGGCTGTTAACTGCACTATGGATCCCAATAATCTTACAATAAAAGATATTGTCTTAGCGCTTAGTCCTACGATCCTCTTAATAATCGGTATAGTCTTTTTAGCTAAAGGGAAAACTTGGTTTGCGGCAATTATTCTGGTACCTCTAATAGTCTTTTTCATATATTCGTTCATAAAAATGCCGTGGCAAGAAATTGGCAAAAAAGAGACTGAAAGAAGAGAAAAGCTACTTGAAACAAAAACTGGAAAATTACGCTATGCTTTTATCAAACTATCAGATTTCCTTTCAGTGATTGCTATAGTTAGTTTTTTATTTGTCGTGTTAGCAACAATATATTTAAAAGCTTTTTAAATGGCAGTTAACAAGTTGCCCAACTTCACTCCGCCCATGAATGGGCTCCGCGGGACGCCGCA